>NC_015677.1:0-300000 GCF_000215705.1 Ramlibacter tataouinensis TTB310
GTTACAATCGCCGCTTGCGGCAATCGACAATATCCACAAAGGCAGCAGCGTTTGATGAGTGAGGGGCAACACAAGGGCCTGGCCACGGGCGCGGTCCTGGGCGCGGGCGACAGCCTCTGGCAGGCCTGCATCGACCAGCTGGCGCAGGAGCTGCCCGAGCAGCAGTTCAACACCTGGATCAAGCCGCTGTCGGCCCAGGTCTCCGAGGACTTCTCCAAGGTCACGCTTCACGTGGCCAACCGCTTCAAGCTCGACTGGGTGCGGGCCCAGTACGCCGGCCGCATCGCGGCCCTGCTGGAGAAGCTCTATGGCCAACCCGTGCAGCTTGAGTTAGCGCTCGCTCAGCGCGAAGCGCCCACCCGTTCTTTCGTGGCCCCGGTGGCCGCCGAGATCGGCCCGGCGGAGCCGGCCGACATCGCCGACGACGCCGGCCCGGCCGTCTTCAAGAACCGGCTCAATACCGCGCTGACCTTCGATACCCTGGTCGAGGGCACGGCCAACCGCATGGCCCGGGCCGCGGCCATGCACGTGTCCGGCACGCCCGGCCAGCTGTACAACCCGCTGTTCATCTACGGCGGCGTGGGCCTGGGGAAAACCCACCTCGTGCATGCCGTGGGCAACAAGCTGCTGGCCGACCGGCCCTCGGCCAAAGTTCTCTACATCCACGCGGAGCAGTTCGTCTCCGATGTGGTCAAGGCCTACCAGCGCAAGACCTTCGACGAGTTCAAGGACCGCTACCACAGCCTGGACCTGCTGCTCATCGACGACGTGCAGTTCTTCGCCAACAAGGACCGCACCCAGGAGGAGTTCTTCAACGCCTTCGAGGCCCTGCTGGCCAAGAAGAGCCACATCGTGATGACCTCGGACACCTACCCCAAGGGGCTGGCCGACATCCACGAGCGGCTGGTCTCGCGCTTCGACTCGGGCCTGACGGTGGCCATCGAGCCGCCCGAGCTCGAGATGCGCGTGGCCATCCTGATCAACAAGGCCCGGGCCGAGAGCGCCGAGATGCCCGAGGAAGTGGCCTTCTTCGTGGCCAAGAACGTGCGCTCCAACGTGCGCGAGCTGGAAGGCGCGCTGCGCAAGATCCTGGCGTACAGCCGCTTCAACCAGAAGGAAGTCTCAATCCAGCTGGCGCGCGAGGCGCTGCGCGACCTGCTGTCGATCCAGAACCGGCAGATCAGCGTGGAGAACATCCAGAAGACCGTGGCCGACTACTACAAGATCAAGGTGGCCGACATGTACAGCAAGAAGCGGCCGGCCTCGATCGCCCGGCCGCGGCAGATCGCCATGTACCTGGCCAAGGAGCTGACGCAGAAAAGCCTGCCGGAGATCGGCGAGCTGTTCGGCGGGCGCGACCACACCACCGTGCTGCACGCGGTGCGCAAGATCGCGCTGGAGCGCCAGAACATGACCGAGCTGAACCAGCAATTGCACGTGCTGGAGCAGACGCTCAAGGGATAATTGCAGAGTTACAAGTAAGACAAAGAGGGCACAACCATGATCGTCCTGAAGGCAACGCAAGACAAAGTGCTGTCGGTCCTGCAATCGGTGGCCGGCATCGTGGAGCGACGGCACACCTTGCCGATCCTGGCCAACGTGCTGATCCGCAAGACGGGCGGCCAGGTGCAGCTGACCACCAGCGACCTGGAGATCCAGATCCGCACCACGGCGGAGATGGAGGGGGACAGCGGCAACTTCACCACCACGGTGGGCGCCCGCAAGCTGATCGACATCCTGCGCACCATGCCGGCCGACCAGACGGTGAGCCTGGAGTCCTCGCAATCCAAGCTGGTGCTCAAGGGCGGCAAGAGCCGCTTCACCCTGCAGACCCTGCCGGCCGAGGACTTCCCGCTGGTGCAGGAGGCGCCCTCCTTCGGCCCCAAGTTCAGCGTGCCGCAAAAGACGCTCAAGGAGCTGCTGGCCCAGGTCAGCTTCGCGATGGCGGTGCACGACATCCGCTACTACCTCAACGGCATCCTGTTCGTGGCCGAGGGCAAGCAGCTCTCGCTGGTGGCCACCGACGGCCACCGCCTGGCCTTCGCCAGCGCCACGCTGGACGTGGAGGTGCCGCGCCAGGAGGTGATCCTGCCGCGCAAGACGGTGCTGGAACTGCAGCGTCTGCTGTCCGACGTGGAAGGCCAGATCGAGATGCAGTTCGCCAGCAACCAGGCCAAGTTCGCCTTCGGCGGCATGGAGTTCGTCACCAAGCTGGTGGAAGGCAAGTTCCCCGACTACAACCGCGTCATCCCCAAGAACCACAAGAACTCGGTCACCCTGGGCCGCGCGCCGCTGCTGGCCAGCCTGCAGCGCACTGCCATCCTGACCAGCGAGAAGTTCAAGGGCGTGCGCCTGAACATCGAGCCCGGCACCCTGCGCGTGGCCAGCAACAACGCCGAGCAGGAAGAGGCCGTCGACGAGCTGGACATCGACTACGGCGGCGCCATCATCGAGATCGGCTTCAACGTCACCTACCTGATCGACGCCCTGGCCAATATGGACCAGGACATGGTCACGCTGGAGCTGCAGGACGCCAACAGCTCGGCCCTGTTCACCATCCCCGAGAACACCAGCTTCAAGTACGTGGTGATGCCCATGCGCATCTGAGCGAAGAGATAGACAAGAAAACAGCATTCATGTCCGAAGACAACACCCAGAACGGCGGCCTCAACGGGGCGGAGGGCAGCTCCAACTTCCAGCCGAAGATCGACCCGAACCAGGCCGGCGCCTCCGAAGGCTACGGCGAGGGCGCCATCCAGATCCTGGAAGGCCTGGAGGCGGTGCGCAAGCGCCCGGGCATGTACATCGGCGACACCTCGGACGGCACCGGCCTGCACCACCTGGTGTTCGAGGTGGTGGACAACTCCATCGACGAGGCCCTGGCCGGCCACTGCGACGACATCGTCGTCACCATCCACACCGACAACTCCATCAGCGTGGTGGACAACGGCCGCGGCATCCCCACCGGCATTAAGATGGACGACAAGCACGAGCCCAAGCGCTCGGCCGCCGAGATCGCCCTGACCGAGCTGCACGCCGGCGGCAAGTTCAACCAGAACAGCTATAAGGTTTCGGGCGGCCTGCACGGCGTGGGCGTGAGCTGCGTCAACGCTTTGTCCAAGATGCTGCGCCTGACGGTGCGGCGCGAGGGCAAGGTGCACGTGATGGAGTTCAGCAAGGGCGTGCCGCAGAACGCCGCCACCGAGCTGCGCGGCGGCGTCGAGGTGCGGCCCATGCAGATCCTGGGCGACACCGACAAGCGGGGCACCGAGGTGCACTTCCTGCCGGACACCGAGATCTTCAAGGAAAACAACGACTTCCACTACGAGATCCTGTCCAAGCGGCTGCGCGAGCTCTCGTTCCTGAACAACGGCGTCAACATCAAGCTGCTGGACGAGCGCAGCGGCAAGAGCGACGACTTCTCGGGCGCCGGCGGGGTCAAGGGCTTCGTCGACTTCATCAACAAGGGCAAGACCGTCCTGCACCCCAACGTGTTCCACGCGATGGGCGACAAGCAGAGCGACCAGAACACCAACATCGGTGTCGAGGTGGCCATGCAGTGGAACAGCGGCTACAACGAGCAGGTGCTGTGCTTCACCAACAACATCCCCCAGCGGGACGGCGGCACGCACCTGACGGGCCTGCGCGCGGCCATGACGCGGGTGATCAACAAGTACATCGAAGAGACCGAGCTGGCCAAGAAGGCCAAGGTCGAGGTGACCGGCGACGACATGCGCGAGGGCCTGACCTGCGTGCTGAGCGTCAAGGTGCCCGAGCCCAAGTTCTCCAGCCAGACCAAGGACAAGCTGGTCTCTAGCGAGGTGCGCGGCCCGGTCGAGGACGTGGTGGCCCGCACGCTGAACGACTACCTGCAGGAGCGCCCCAACGACGCCAAGATCATCGTCGGCAAGATCATCGAGGCGGCGCGCGCCCGCGAGGCCGCGCGCAAGGCGCGCGAGATGACGCGCCGCAAGGGCGTGCTGGACGGCATGGGCCTGCCCGGCAAGCTGGCCGACTGCCAGGAGAAAGACCCGGCGCTGTGCGAGATCTACATCGTCGAGGGCGACTCCGCCGGCGGCAGCGCCAAGCAGGGCCGCGACCGGAAGTTCCAGGCCATCCTGCCGCTGCGCGGCAAGATCCTGAACGTGGAAAAGGCGCGCTACGAGAAGCTGCTGACCAGCAACGAGATCCTGACGCTGATCACCGCCCTGGGCACCGGCATCGGCAAGGCCGGCACGGCCAACTCCAACGGCAAGGGCGACACCGACGACTTCAACGTCGCCAAGCTGCGCTACCACCGCATCATCATCATGACGGATGCCGACGTGGACGGCGCCCACATCCGCACGCTACTGCTGACCTTCTTCTACCGCCAGATGCCCGAGCTGGTGGAGCGCGGCCACATCTACATCGCGCAGCCGCCGCTGTACAAGGTGAAAGCCGGCAAGGAGGAGCTGTACCTGCAGGGCCAGAGCGAGCTGGACACCTTTTTGCTGCGCATCGCCCTGAACGGCGCCAGCGTCGTCACAGGAACGGCGCCTGACGGCTCCGTGCCGGCGGCAAATGTGATCAACGGCGAAACGCTGGCCGAGCTAGCGCGCAAGCACCAGGTGGCCGAGGCCGTGATCCACCGTTTGTCGGGCTTCATGGACCGCGAGGCGCTGCGCGCGATTGCCGACGGCGTGCGCCTGAACCTGGACACCGTGCCCGACGCCGAGGCCTCGGCCATCGCGCTGCAGGCCAAGCTGCAGGAGCTGGACCGCGCCAGCAGCAACGCCGCCCCGGCCGAGGTGGCCGGCGAGTTCGACGCCCGCGCCGACAAGCCCATTTTGCGCATCAGCCGCCGGCACCATGGCAACGTGAAGTCCAGCGTGATCACGCAGGACTTCGTGCACGGCGCCGACTACAAGGCCCTGGCCGAGGCGGCCGACACCTTCCGCGGCCTGCTGCACGAGGGCGCCACCGTGCGCCGCGGCGAGGGCGAGCGCCAGAAGGAGGAGCGCGTCGGCGACTTCCGCACCGCCATGCGCTGGCTGATAGCCGAGGCCGAGCGCGCCACCGCCAGGCAGCGCTACAAGGGCCTGGGCGAGATGAACCCCGAGCAGCTGTGGGAAACCACCATGGACCCCACCGTGCGCCGCCTGCTGCGCGTGCAGATCGACGATGCGATCGAGGCCGACCGCGTGTTCACGATGCTGATGGGGGATGAGGTGGAGCCGCGCAGGGATTTCATCGAGACGAATGCGTTGAGGGCGGCGAATATTGATGTGTGAATAGGTGGCTAGAGCAGGGCGCCACGTAGTTTCGATGCGCGACGAAGCGAAGGACAACGTTGGTTGCTGAACCTGGCGGGGATCTGCCGGTTCAGTAATCACATAGTGGAGAAGTGAGTGCAACTGCAACCGTGCGCCTCCAATTGCAGATGCTACGCCAAGCTCTTAGGCTGCAACTTCCCGCAAAGGGAGGCAGATCCAATTCTCTCGATTGCACTCGCTCCATGAACCTAGTGAAATCAAAACAGCGTGTTGCCGACCACGGCGAGGTATTCACTCCTTCGTGGATGGTTGAGGCGATACTCGACCTAGTTAAGGATGAGAGTGAGCGCATCGACTCGCGCTTCCTGGAGCCTGCATGCGGTAGCGGAAACTTCCTTATCCAGGTCTTGCGGCGCAAGCTCGCCGCAGTCGAAATTAAGTTCGGGAAGTCTGAATTCGAGAAGCGGCATTACACGCTGCTCGCGCTGATGTGTATCTATGGGATCGAGCTCCTGGAGGACAACATTGCCGAGTGCAGGGCGAACATATTGGAGATCGTTGCTGACTACCTGCATCTCGATGAGTCAGATGACCTCTATCGAGCCGCCTCCTATGTGCTGTCGCAGAACCTCGTCCATGGGGATGCCTTGACGATGCGCACTAGCGATCGCCAGCCGATCTCCTTTGCGGAATGGGGTTATGTGGGCAAAGGCAAGTTCCAGCGTCGTGACTTCCGCTTCGATATCCTGACCCATTCATCGGCCTTCGGTGAGGAAGGCACGCTCTTCGCGCACTTGGGCAAGCACGAGATCTTCACGCCCACAAAGACCTACCCGCCGCTGACGATGGCTGAGCTCGCCGCTGCGCTGAGCGCTGCGTCGAAGGAAGCCTCATGAGTGGCAAGGCGAGCTTTTCACTTCGTGGCCGCAACCCAGATGTGTTGACGTGCATTGCGAACCTCTCCAATGATGAGGTATTCACTCCACCCGAATTCGCGAGCAGGATGCTCGACACACTTGCCGAGGCGTGGGCGGCCGACCACGACGGCGCGAGCATTTGGGCGAACAGCTCAGTCCGTTTTCTCGATCCGTGCACGAAGTCTGGTGTGTTTCTCCGTGAGATCACCACCCGCCTCACCAAGGGCTTAACAGCCGAGATTCCGAACTTGGAGGACCGCGTCAATCACATCCTGACCAAGCAGGTGTTCGGCATCGGCATCACTTATCTAACCACCCTGCTCGCGCGCCGCAGTGTCTACTGTTCGAAGCATGCTCAAGGCAAGCACTCGATAGCCAAGGGCTTCGACAGCGACGACGGAAACATCTGGTTTGAGCGCACAGAGCACACGTGGGCGAGCGGTAGGTGCAGCTACTGCGGAGCCAATCAGGGAAGCTATGACCGTGGCGTGGACCTAGAAACGCACGCCTATGCGTTCATCCACACCAATGGCATTCAGGCTCGGATCGCCAAGATTTTCGGAGGCAATATGCAGTTTGATGTCATCGTTGGTAATCCTCCATATCAGCTTGGATCCGACGGAGGAACCCGTGACGTGCCGATTTACCAGCGATTTGTTGAGCAAGCGAAGATGCTTCAACCGCGATATCTCACGATGGTCATCCCTTCAAGGTGGATGGCCTCCGGCCTAGGCCTGGGAGAGTTCCGACATACCATGCTTAACGACCGTCGTATGCGTGAACTCGTCGACTATCCGGCAGCAAACGACGTGTTTCCGGGTGTGGAGATTAAAGCAGGGGTGTCCTACTTTCTCTGGGACGCGGCCTACGGAGGCAACTGCAGAGTGACAACGATCCGCGGCGGGGAGGTCGTAGGGCCAGTGTTACGAAAGCTGGGTGAGTACGACGTGTTTGTTCGGGATGCGCGTGCCGTTTCAATCCTACACAAGGTTCTGGATCGTGGTGAATCATCCATCAACACGATACTCGCACGCGACAAGGAGTTCGGATGGACCTCAAACTTCGACGGCTTTCATGAAACGGAGCGTCCCGGAGATGTGCCGCTTTATTTCATCCGAAAAATGAAGCGTGGCGTGGGATACATCGGACGCAAGGCAGTGACAAAGAGCGCACACCTGATTGACAAGTGGAAAGTCTTGGTCCCTGAGGCGTTCAATGGGGGAGACGCCGTGCCACATCAGATCTTGGGTAAGCCATTAATTGCCCCTTCGCCGTCAGTCTGCACCCAATCGTTCCTTTTCTTTTACGTTGGCTCGCGCAATGCAGCCAAGAGTCTCCAGTCGTACTACGCCACGCGGTTCTTTCGCTTCCTCGTTTCCTTGAGGAAAATCACTCAACATGCGACGCACTCCACTTACGCTTGGGTGCCGCTGCAGACCTGGAATCGCACCTGGACGGACGAGGAGCTTTACGCAAAATATGGCATCACGCGTAAAGAGCAGGCCTACATCGAGTCGCAAGTCAGAGCAATGAACCTCGAAGGCGATGGCGATGAGTAAACCCACGGTCGAGGAGATCCTCGCACTAAAACCCGAAGCCAGGCCTCGCATCTACGCCTACTCGATTGACGACGAGGCACACAAGGGCCTCCTCAAGATCGGGCAAACAACGCGGAACGTAAAGCGGCGCGTCGCCGAGCAGGTTAAGACCGCCGCAATCAAGAACTATAAGATTGAGCTGGACGAATTTGCGGAACGCAGCGACGGCACAATCTTTACCGATCATCACGTACGTGCGACGCTCGTCAAGAAGGGTTTTAAGAACGCGGAGTTGGAGTGGATGCGATGCACAGTCGCTGATGTGCGAACCGTGGTCACCGAACTCCGCACCAACCAGCAGCTGACCGGCACCCATCACGCGACTTTCCCGATGCGCCAAGAGCAAGCCGAGGCGGTAAGAAAAACGCACGCCTACTTCCACTCGATTTGGAAGGAAGACATGCACGCAGTCCCGAGATTCCTCTGGAACGCGAAGATGCGCTTCGGTAAAACTTTTACCACGTACCAGTTGGCCAAGAAGCTCGGCGCCAAGCGGGTGCTCGTGGTGACCTTTAAGCCTGCGGTCGAGGATGCGTGGCAGACCGACCTCGAATCTCACGCGGACTTTGATGGGTGGCAATACCTCTCCCGCAACTCCGACAAGGACCCGACCAAGATCGACCGCAGAAAGCCGGTAATCTATTTCGGTTCCTTTCAGGACCTTCTTGGCCGTGACTTGGCAGGAAATATCAAGCCCAAGAACGAATGGCTTCATGAGGTGAGGTGGGACCTTGTCGTGTTCGACGAGTACCACTTCGGCGCCTGGCGGGAGACTGCAAAGGAACTCTTCGAAGGTGAGGAAGATGCGATCTCCAAGAAGGAGGCTAAGCTCGAGTACGCAACGGCTATGGAGGAAGTGAACGAGACTCTGCATGTACTTTCCGAGCCAGAAGCTGAGTTCCTCCCCATAACCACCAAGGCGTATCTCTATCTCTCCGGCACCCCGTTCAAGGCGCTGGCCACGGGTGAGTTCATCGAGGAGCAGAGCTTCAACTGGACGTACACCGACGAGCAGCGCGCGAAGGCAGAGTTTGCCGCTAGGTGGCCCGGCGAATGGAACCCGTACGGTGCGCTGCCGCAGATGCGCCTGCTCACGTACCAGATGCCCGACGAATTGGTGGCAATTGCAAGCGCCGGGGAGTTCGACGAGTTCGACCTCAATGAATTCTTTGCGGCCTCTGGCACGGGCAAGGGTGCCAAGTTCAAGCACAAGAGTGACGTGCAGAAGTGGCTGGACATTATCCGGGGCTCATACACGCCGCAAGTGGTCGCGCATCTTAAGACTGGAACGCGACCGCCATTTCCATATTCTGACGTCCGCCTGCTGCCGTACTTGCAGCACTCGTTCTGGTTCCTCCCCAACGTTGCGGCCTGCCACGCGATGGCGAACTTACTGGCCGAGAGGCACAACACCTTCTGGCACGGCTACGATGTCGTGGTCGCCGCCGGGGCGTCGGCGGGAATCGGTCTGGATGCATTGCTGCCCGTGCGGAAGGCCATCGAAAGCGGGTTCGACACCAGGACGGTCACGCTGTCGTGCGGCAAGCTCACGACGGGCGTCACCGTGCCTCAGTGGTCGTCCATCCTGATGCTGCGCAACTTGAAGTCGCCGGAGACCTACTTTCAGGCCGCATTTCGCGTGCAGTCTCCGTGGTCCATCAAGAACCCTAACGGCGACAATCCGAATGAGGAGGAGATCCTCAAGCCGGTCTGTTTTGTGTTCGACTTCGCGCCAACCCGCGCACTGCGACAACTCTCCGAGTACGGAATCGGGCTCTCGCCAAACGACCCAAACCCGGAGAATGCTGTGAAAGATCTGGTGTCGTTCCTGCCCGTGCTGGCCTACGACGGCGCTAACATGACGCAGGTTGACGCGGGTGGGATTCTCGATATTGCGATGGCAGGCACCTCGGCCACGTTGCTAGCTCGCAAGTGGGAGTCAGCGCTACTGGTGAACGTGGACAACGATACCTTACGCCGCATTCTGGATAACCCGGAGGCCATGGCTGCCGTGGAGCGTATCGAGGGCTGGCGCTCGCTCGGCGACAACGTCATTGAAACGATCATTAACAAGAGCGATAAGGTCAAGGATCTCAAAAACAAGGCCAAGGAGCGCGATCTCACACCGAAGCAGGAGAAGCAGCTCACCGAGGAGGAGAAGGAGTACAAATCCAAGCGTAAGCTGGTCCAGGAAAAACTAATCAAGTTCGCGACGCGCGTTCCTGCGTTCATGTACCTGACCGACTTCCGCGAGAACACGCTTAAAGATGTGATCACCAAGTTGGAGCCCGATCTATTCCTGGCCGTCACCGGCCTGACCGTGAAGGACTTCCACCTGCTAGTGCGCTTGAAGGTGTTCAATACCGAACAGATGAACCAAGCCGTCTTTGCTTTCCGCCGGTATGAAGACGCCTCGCTCCGCTACACCGGCATTGAGAGCCATGAAGGCTTAACCCACTTCGGGCTCTACGATACGGTGGTGGCAAGGGATTGAAAGGCGAGCTTTGCAGCCTCGCCCCAACCCCGCTTATCGACTTCTTCTTGAAAGGGCGGATCGCTAACTCGTTGGCAGGCTCTCCTCTGTCATCCTCCGCGAGTTCAAGCTACGTGAAATTGTTGTCCATGTCTGGTAACCACGGCGCGCAGCTGCACGCCAGGAGCTACCGCAGCCGTAGCCCAGGCGTGCTGAGTGGCGCGGTCGCCTAGGTAGCAGGTGCGTTTGGTCGCGCACCAGCTGACCAGCGCGTCGCCGCCCAGCTCGCGCCAGTTACCAGCCTTGTCGCACCACATCAGAAGGTCTCGACCACTGGCGCGTATCCAGTCCCAGGCCTGGGGCGGCCTGCAGCCTATTTGGGCGTGTCGTCGCGGCAGTCGGGATAACCGGAGTAGTCGGTCTCGCACATACCACCTCTGGCACCTGACGCGCCGGTAGGAAAAGGCGGCGGTGAAGGTGAAGAGATTAGATTGCGGCAGAGGACGAGGGTGTTCGACAAACTTTTCTGCTCGCATTCGGTGGCCCTGTCGATGGCAGGTGCCGTGTTGCTCACCTGGCCAAGGGCTTGTGATCCAGCACATGGTCAGGGGGCGATTTGGCGACCAGCGGATGAACTGTGCCTTGAGCCCGTCCATTACACGCAGGCGCACCTCCAGCTCTACACAGTAGCACTGGCGTAGTCGAAGCCAACGTCTCCACGTGCTCGTATCGGTCCAGCGCCCAGGCCAGGCAGCTGGTTGAGTCTTGCCTTCGGAGAAAAGGACGAGGGCGCGTGTGGGCCAACGGCAATTCTTCTCACTCAAGGGCTCAGCGGCGGACCAGCATTCTTGGGCCAAGTCGTATTGAGTTCCGCAGTACGAACAACGTACATATCCTCCTCCGTCCAATAAGCAGTCCAGTCCTTGTTCTGGGCGACTATGAGAACACATTGCGCTGAGTCATACTCCATGCGCATTAGGCGCACACAACTTTTAGGCTGGTGTACCTGGTGAGCTTGCATTCCTCTTACTGCTGCCTTTCCGCCAAGTTCATGCGCCTGCAAGGGCAGGAAGAGCAGCACAGCAGCCATCGACAGCACGACCCATGGGACAGCAGAGAAAAAAATGATTCCACGTGCGACGACGACGGATAGGTTTGTCCATCTGTTGTTAATCACGGCCTGAACGCGCGTGTTCTCAGCCCATGCTTTCGCCTTAGTGAAGATAAGCCCTAGAAGGACGCCGACGCACAAGCATGCAGCGATATATAGAACCAGCCACGCAAAACTACCTTTCAACAACCGAAGCGATGTAAGCCAGGCTTCGAGCGCCGCTATGAACGCCCAGTAGCTAAGCTCCATGGCGGAATCCGGGTACAGAAGGCCCGGAACGATGCCGAAGGCTTGCAGATAACCCATTCGGTACATAAGGCCGCAAGAAGTGAATAGCGCAGCAAGCGCTCCGCTTGAAAGAATCCACCTAGCTATCAATACGGTGGCGGCGTGATTCTTCTCGGCTTCTTCTTTCATATAGGTGTAGCTCGGCTTGACTCCAGGGCCGCTATTCTCCTATGCCCCGCACCGCCGTCATCGACTTCGAGACCATCGGCCTGTCGCCCACCAGGGGGACCGCGCCACCGAGGGGGCCATCGTGCTGATGGAGGGCGACCGGGTGGTGGACCGGTTCCAGTCGCTGATGAACGCGGGCGTGCGCATCCCGCCCTTCATCGAGGCGTACACCGGCATCAGCAATGCCATGATCGCCGGCGCGGGCCGAGGCGGCGCGCTTCGTAGGCGACACGCCCCTGGTGGCGCATAACGCCTCGTTCGACCGGCGCTTCTGGCAGGCCGAGCTGGCGCGCGCCGGCTGCCAGGCGCGCCAGCCCTTCGCCTGCACCCTGCTGCTGCCGCGCCGGCTGTACCCGCAGGCGCCCAGCCACAAGCTCGGCTCACTGGCGGCCTTCCATGCGCTGCCCTCCTCGGGCCGGGTGGTTCGCGAAGACGCGCCTGCTACCCAGCGTTGTCAGTTCGTTCGGCGCGGTATCCTCTTATGCAGAGGAGATCAGCATGGCCAGGTACTGCGGGGAAGTCAATGTCGGCCCTATCCTTGATGCCGCCGCACTTTGGAGGGATGTCGCTCTTCTCGGACAAGGGTCTGTTTTCGTCAAGGAACGTTCAGTTTGGACACTAGAGGCGCTTGCAGCCCTTGACGAGTTCTATGTCCAAAGACCTGACGAGGGTGAAGGTGGGTTTCATGAGAAGTTGAAGGCCCAGGTAGAACCCGCAGGCCCAACAGCCATACAGTTGGCTGCAGAGTTGATGTGGGTCATGTACTTGTGCCCGCGAAAGATCAGTGCTGCGAAGAAGCGTCAGACCATCCAAACGATCTGGGGGTGGTCTGGGGACATCTTTCCGGCCGACTCGCCGTGGTTGAAGGAAGAAGTGCTTTCCGGCATCGGAAGCGCAGGCCCCGGATTCAATCAGAACCAGTGGCGCGAGCTAGTTTTCGTGATCGGTCTCGTCACGCAGTTCAAAAGGCTCTCGGCAGATGAACAACGGGGCTTGTTAGCTGACCCTTGGCGGTTCGACGCGTGGGTCAGCGTACTACCTGATGCTGACTCGCGGCAGTTCCGGCACATGGTGTTGTTCTTGCTGTTCCCAGATGTCTTCGAGCGGTTCTTTGGCCAGACAGATCGTCGCGCCGTTGCTACGCATTTTTCGGCTCGGGACAAGCGCGTGGTGGCCCGACTGAGTAACTTGGAGCTGGATCGAGAGCTTTGGGAAATTCGCCAAGCCGTGGAGCGGCAGGAGGGTCGAACGGACCTCGACTTCTATCTGCCGCCTTTGCGGGATCGGTGGAAGTCTGAGTCTGTGGCGGAAATCACTTCGGCCGTGACGCGGCAACACGTCCTTGAAGCCCTGCGGCGCATAGACGCTGAAGAAGTCCCTGCGGACGCCAGATCTACTTTCTATGATCTGCTGCACGAAGGCCGGCGGTACCCCCCGAAGTACGTCTTGTCGGTTGCCGTCGCAGTCGCTACGGGGGAACCTCTAGACCGAGGAGCGTTTAGCGGAGGCGAGGACTCAACGTGCTTTCGCGTGCTTAGAGATAGAGGGTTCGAGATAGTACCGAAACCCACCGGGGCAGATGTTGAGGGCCAACTAAGATCCTTTGTAAAACAGGCGCTAGAGGCCACGGACCTTAAGACCCAAGCTTATGCCAGCGAGTACCGCGAATTTCGGGTCAAAGTCAGCTTCGGCCAAGGCAACGTTGCACGAATTCCTTGGATGGCCTGGCTGGGCAATGAGGAGCGCGTGTCCAATGGCATATATCCAGTGTTATTACTCTTCCGCAAACAAAGGGTCGTACTACTTTGCTACGGGGTAAGTGAGACCGCCGAACCTGAGCGCAGCTGGCAAGAGCTCTCTAGCAAAAAAAGCGTCCGCGAATGGTTCCAAGAAAATGTTGGTCGTGACCCTGCTCGCTATGGAAGCTCTTATGTGGCCTGGGGGTCGAAGGTAGATGCCCTCGATTTCTCGAGACTGCATCGGGAGTTGGACCAGTTACTAGACATCTACTCAGCAACTCTTGCGACGAGCCCGCAAGAAGACGATCCGATCGAGGTTGCGGATGACAAACTGTCGCGGCGCCTAGCTCTTCGCGAAGCCACCGATGCATTCGCAGACGCTCTCTTGAGCTGTGGGGTGAACTTCGGCGAGAGCCATGCACTCACTGCCAGCACCTTCCTGGCCAGTCTAATGACAAAACCCCTCGTCATCCTTACTGGATTGTCTGGCTCGGGCAAGTCTCAGATTGCGGTGCGACTTGGGGAGTGGTTGGGGGCGACAGAGCGACTACTGGTTGTTCCGGTGCGGCCAGATTGGACCGGCGCGGAGGCCTTGTTCGGCTTTGAAGACGGTCTCAAGCCGAGCAAAGAGGGTCTGCCTGCTTGGCAAGTCCCCGGCACGCTGAGTTTCATGCTGCGCGCGCATCGAGACCCGCAACACCCCTATCTGCTTGTCTTGGACGAGATGAACCTTGCGCACGTTGAAAGGTACTTCGCGGACGTGCTCTCCGGGATGGAATCAGGGCAGCCTTGCATACCTGACCTCCGCTTCGACAAGCAAGATGGGAGCTGGAGACCAGTAACACGGGGTGCGCGAGTGCCTTTCCCGAAAAATCTCTGGATTGTGGGGACGGTAAACGTCGATGAAACCACGTACATGTTTTCCCCCAAAGTTTTGGACCGGGCGAATACTCTTGAGTTTCGTGTTCGCACCAGCGATCTGACCTTGAGCCCAAAGAAGCCAACAGCGTGCGAAGCCGGGGACAAGGAGCTGATTCGCGGGCTGTGTGCTATCGCATCCGATGACGACTGGCATGTAAATCGCCCCTCGAGCGAGCAGGCCGAGTTGGTGAAAGCTCTTCACGCACTTCATGCGCTGCTGAGCGGCTTCAATCTCGAGTTCGGCCATCGTGTCTTCTACGAAGCCGTGCGCTTCGCTGCAATGGTCGAGCAATCAGGTGTCAGCGGATTGGCCGGCGTTCTAGACCTTATCGTTCTACAGAAGATTCTGCCTCGTATGCATGGCTCGCGTCGGCGCATTGAGGCACCCCTGGTCGCACTGCGCGACTTCTGTCAGGATTTACCTGGACTGGTGCAGCCCGCCTCAAGCAGCGTGGCACCGCAGGTGCTGATCTCCTTGCCTCGTTCGTTTGCGAAGCTGGATCGCATGCTGGTCGCGCTCAGAGCGAACCAGTTCGTGAGCTTCTCGGAGTAACTGCCGGTGGGTGAAGAGTTGCTAGTGCAAACCGCCTTGCGCGGTGTGCAATCCACCTATGTGCTGCGCATATCCGCATTGCCAGGGAAGTCAGCTCCCCGTGTGAAGTTATTGGACGGGTCTTCGTATGAACTCGTCCAGCTTTTTGAAGGAGAGGAGTACCTCTATTCATGGGAGGGCCCGGCGGGCGACGTCGTCACCGAACCGCGCGAGCTGTTCCGACCCGATCGCCATTCCGGGAGGTCCGGACGGCTCCGAACAGGCCTATCGGTGGGGTTCGTTCCCGTGACTGTCTTCTCAGGATTAGTTGAGGCTGGCACTTGCGAGTTGGAGGTTCGCCCCCGGAAGCTCACGTACGAGGACGAGTACAAGTGGATGTTGCGCGACATTGCCGAGCAGATGGCTGAACTCTTGATGGAGCGCTTCGCAGCTAGCGACCTTCAGTTCTCCGTTGATGTTGAGCGCAATGCGTCGACGCTGTATCAGCGATTCGAGTTCTTGCGAGCATTGATCGGAAGCGAAGACTTTCAAGGTGCGATGCAGGAGGTCTTGCGGCGCCCGCACACTGGTTGGGTGACAACGCCTACGCCTGTAGAAATTTCACGTGGGGTGCGGCCATCGTCCAACATTTCTAAGCAGCTTGCGCGGCGCGGTATTGATGCGAGAAATCTGGGACTGCTGGGTCATTTTGATGGCGCAAGATCAATCTTTGAAGACAAGACGGAGGCCACGCACGACACGACGCCAAATCGGTTTGTGAGGCATGCGTTCCGGCACTGGCTGTTTCTGCTTGGTGACCTGCAAGTAGCGCTGGAGAAGCAAACACGGACAGCGCCAATTGCCCGAGGCCTTGCGGAGGTCAGGGAGCTAGCGTCCACGATCGAGCAGTTCATCTCGGATGACCTTTTCCTAGCTCTTGGTGATCTCGATCGCTTCCCAAGTGAAGACCAGGTCTTGCAGAAGCGACAAGGCTACCGGGAGGTCTTTCGCGCGTTTCTGGAGTTTGAGCTCGGCGCACTCCTAACTTGGAGCGACAGTAGCTTTGCGGCTGGAACACGAAACGTGGCGGCGACGTACGAGTATTGGGCGTTCCTTCAGCTTGCGAAGTGCGTAGCTCGAGTAGCAGGCGTCGACTTTGCCATGGCGGACTTGCTGACGCTTGATCAGTTCGGACTCTCAGTTCAGATCAGGAAGGGCGTCGAACAGGTCTTCTGCGGCATTGCAGTACGCAATGGCAGGCGTATGTCCATCGAACTCTGGTTCAACAAAACTTACGGCGTGCCGCAGGGATCTTGGTCGAGGTCAATGAGGCCCGACTACTCGCTGCTGATTCAGCCAGAGAGCCGGGACAAGCCGTTCGAGATCGTACTGGTCCATTTCGATGCAAAGTACAGAGTCCAATTCATTCGCAATCTTCTCCTCTCCTCCGAGGGACTGGAAGAGGGCGAGGTATCTGATGAAGAAGCGCTGACGCGCGGCGAGGCGACAAGCGGCGACCTGTTGAAGATGCACGCTTACCGCGACGCTATCCGACGAACATCTGGTGCGTATGTCCTATACCCGGGAGGCGACGCCGAGTTAGGGCGAAAACCTCTTAGTGAGTACCAAGAGCTTTTGCCTGGGCTGGGCGCTTTTGTACTTCGCCCGGCGGAGGGCGGCGATGTCCTAGGCAGTGTAGAGCTTCAAGGATTCATAGAGCGCGTGGTAGACCATTCGGCTACCAGGCTTACGCAACACCAGCGGAGTCGTTATTGGGAAGATGCCGTATACGCGCCGACCGACTCCACCCGCGACGTCTACGCTGGTCTCCCACCTGGATCGGCGACGGTACTACTAGGGTTTGTGAAGAGTAAGGAGCACTGGGAATGGATTAAAAAGACCGCCTCTTACAACGTGCGGGTTAGTGGCCGCGAAGGCGGAGTAGGAGCAGATTCGGTTCTTTTTAACGCACAGCTGATTCTCTTGTACTGTCCTAGCATTAACAAAGTCCGCTTAGCGCGACTCGTGGCGGGGCCGGAGCAGCTTTCTGCTTTGGAGCTCAAGGCGACTGGATACCCCCAGCCACAGGGGCCCTTGTACTGGTGCGTTCAACTGCTTTGGGTAAACCGACCAGAGTGGACAGAGAAGCTGAGTTGCAAGCTGGTAGAAGTTGCCGTCAGCTCACAGGGCGGTCCACTCGGCGGGCCGGTGCTCATGACGTGGGCGGCGCTCCTGAGTACGGCGTCGTAGTAGTCGCGCTTCAGCCGTGGGTGGTCTTACTCGGTAAGCTCCCCCCATGCCCCGCACCGCCGTCATCGACTTCGAGACTACCGGCCTGTCGCCCACGCAGGGCGACCGGGTGGTGGACCGGTTCCAGTCGCTGATGAACGCGGGCGTGCGCATCCCGCCCTTCAGTCAGAACGTCAGCCAGGTCCCTCGCAGCCCCTGCTGCTCCACGCCCGGAACCGACCAGTTGCATACCCCCGTCGGGAACACCGTAGCCAGGCGCTGCATCTGCTGCGCGGTGAATGGCACCCCGTAATCGGTGATGGCCACGGGCTTGAGCGTGCACTTGATGACATCGGCGGCGAGCGGCGCGCCGGCGGTGGCGCGGGGTGCGGGCGGTGCCGGATAGAGGGCCGCGCACTGGCCGCTGCCGGGCTGCTGCTTCTCCGCGATGAACTGGGGAGTCGCATCGCGCGTGTTGCAGCCTTCCTGCAGCGTCTGCGGCTTGTTGCGCACCACCTTCTCGTGCTGGCTGCCGCCGGCCTGGTCGGCCTGGATCGCCGCGAGCCACTTGTCCATCTCGGCCAGGGCTCGCATCAGCAGCGGGCTCGTGCTGGAGTAGTAGCCGTAGCGGAAGTCCTCGACCAGCATCACCTGGTTGTCGGCATCGCCGTTGGCCTTGATCAGCCGCTCGCGCATGGAGAAGGAGTGGTAGCGCAGGTGGATGTCCCCGACCGGGTTGTCGTCGCTGTACGCGCGGTAGTCGATGATGGGCACGTCCTTCAGCCCGCCGCCGCCGCTGGTCAGCCGGCCCGTCTGGTAGGCCTGGCGGGTCGCGAGCGGGTCGGCCACGGTGCGCTGGACCTGGAAGCCCGCATCGCGGTCGTAGCCGCCGATGCGCTCGTTGAGCTGAAGGAACTGGTCGACCGTGATCGTGCCGGCATTGAGTGCCGCGAGCCCGTACTGGACGCCCTCGTTGTCCAGCGGCCGCCGCGCGAAGCCCGTCGCGGGATCGGTTCCGAGCGCGTTCTCCATGTGTTCGTAGATGTCGCAGCGGGCCCCGGTGCGATGGGTCGCCGGGTCGTAGCGCTGCGCTTCCGGCAGGACCGTGGGACAGTAGGTGCGGGTGCCGCCGAGCGTGCGGGTGGCCCGGTCCAGCGGCACGAAGGGCCCGGGCGCGACGCGCATGGCGCCGTTGAAGACGGTGTCGGTGTACAGGGTCTCCAGGTTCTGGATGCCGGCCACCTGCCGCTGCTGCTCGTTGCTGAAGGTGCCGGGGGCGGTCTGCAGGAAGTAGTTGCCGAGCAGCCGCATGTCCGTGATGGCGTACACCGTGGCAAAGCCCACCTCCGGGAAGCTGCAGCCCGGCAGGATGCCGTCGAGCAGGCCCGGGTAGTTGTCGGCGATCTGGTGCTGCTGGTAGGAGCCGCCCGAACAACCCCAGCCGATGGTGTAGCGCGGCCGGCCGTAGGCCTCGATGAAGCGTTCCTTCACCATCGCCATCGACTCCGCCGCCGTGAGGTCCTGGCAGTTGTTGCCGAACACGTTGAGCGAGGACGATGCGATGGCGTAGCCTTGCTGGAGGATGTTCGCGTCCAGCACGCCGCCCGTGGTGCTGCCCTGGCGGTACCAGCCTCCGGTGCAGCCGCCACCGAAGGTGTAGACCAGCTTGCCGTTCCAGCCCGCCGAGCGGGCGGCGGGCGAGGGCGTCGTGCCGTCGGCCGGGTTGTGCAGCACCGCCGTCTGGTAGATGGCACGGTTCACGGTACCCGTTTCCAGCCGCACCACGAAGGGGACGGTCCGCCCATCGGTGGTCGTGGTGGTGGCGGCATCGGCCGGCACGGCGTTTGGCGCCGGCAGCGGCGCGATGGTGCCTGCGGCCGTGCGGTAGACATAGTCCACCCGCGTGTCGGCCGAGCAGCTGGCGTCCTTGGCCGGGCCGAGGAACGGCCCGTCCGGGTACAGCCGGAAGGTCTGGGTCTCGCACACGAACGGCGTCTCTTGCGGGCCGCTGAACAGCGGGCCTGTGCGGGGATGGTTGACCACTCGCAGGGTCGTGCGGCCGGAGGCCTCGGTTCGGCCGTCCTCCACCAGCTCCAGCACGATCTCGTTCGCACCATTGGCCAAGCCGCTCACCAAGCCGACCGGCTTGCCGTCCGTCGGGTCCGGCGCAAAGCTCGCTGCCACCCGACTGCCATTGACGTTCACGCGCACACTGCTGCCGGCCGGTACATCGCCTTGCACCTTCAGCAAGACGTCGCCGCCCGTGACGCGATCGGCGCTGGTCGAGGAGAGCACCGCCGCTGTGATGGCGCGGCGCTCGGCATTCTCGTTGCCGCGGTCGTCACCGTCACCGCCGCCGCAGGACGCGAGCAACACCGCGGCGAATATGGCGGACAACTGGCCCGGCGCAACGCGGGCAGGCCGTCCACCGGAGATGGAGCGTTCCATGGGTTTGTCTCCTGTCGATGTTGTGGGGAAAGGTCTGGACACTAGTCCTTCGCTTCCGTGGGACAGGAGGGTGTTAACACCGGGGTACAAGGTGCTACTGGGGCCTGCACGACAGTGGGTAAGGCCCGCCGCGTGCGGGTCTGGGTCGATGCGCTGCACGGGGACGGCTGAGACGCGTTGCTTCGACTTGCATGGTTCACAGGCTCTAACACGTCGAGGTCCATGCGCTCAGGCAAGCGCAGCGCTCGGCAGCGCGAACACGGTGCGCAACTGGGCAGGCGCTCCTCGGTCGACATCGTGGCGCGCTATCTCGCACCCACGGTGCCCACGGCATCGGCGAGCGGCGCGTGAGCGCGGTTTCCCTCGCCTGACAGTCACGCTGGCGCCGCAAGGACACCTGCTCAGGGGGTCGTCTTCTTCTCGCCGCGCTTGTGCGATCCGGTCGGAGAGCCCGGATTGTTCTTCTTCTCGCCTCCTGCGGCGGACGACTTGCCGCCGTGGTTCGAGCCGGACTTTTTGCTGGGATGCGTCTTACCGCCTTTGGAGTCCTTGGTGGATTGCATGCTGGTGTCCAGTTCGTGATGCGCCCGCGAAAGCGGACAGATCTTCAATCTAGGAGACCCCGGGCAACGCGCGGTCGGGCGGTGGGCAGCTTTGCCGTAGGACGCCGCGCCGGCCAGGGACTTCGTTACCGCTGTGGCTCTGCGCATTGAGCTGAACGTATGCTCCCCCCATGCCCCGCACCGCCGTCATCGACTTCGAAACCACCGGCCTGTCGCCCACGCAGGGCGACCGCGCCACCGAGGTGGCCATCGTGCTGATGGAGGGCGACCGGGTGGTGGACCGGTTCCAGTCGCTGATGAACGCGGGCGTGCGCATCCCGCCCTTCATCGAGGCGTACACCGGCATCAGCAACGCCATGGTCGCCGGCGCGCCGCGGGCCGAGGCGGTGATGGCCGAGGCGGCGCGCTTCGTGGGCGACACGCCCCTGGTGGCGCACAACGCCTCGTTCGACCGGCGCTTCTGGCAATCCGAGCTGGCGCGCGCCGGGTGCCAGGCGCGGCAACCCTTTGCCTGCACCCTGCTGCTGTCGCGCCGGCTGTACCCACAGGCGCCCAGCCACAAGCTGGGCTCGTTGGCCGCTTTTCATGCGCTGCCCTCGTCGGGCCGCGCGCACCGGGCCCTGGCCGACGCCGAGGTGGCGGCCGCGCTGCTGGCGCAGATCCGCCACGACCTGCGGCGCCAGTACGGCATGGCCGAGTGCCGGCACGAGCTGCTGGTCCAGGTGCAGGGCGCGCCGCGCAAGTCCCTGCCCGCGGTGGTGGAGCGGTACCGGCAGGCGGGGTGAGGGACAAGGCGGCGTGCGGCGCCCCCACCCCGGCCCTCCCCCGGAGGGGGAGAGAGAGGAGCCGGCTGCGTCACGGCCCGGCCGTGGTGAACTGCGCCCAGCCACGCGCCCGCAGCTCGCAGGCCGGGCAGCTGCCGCAGCCATAGCCCCAGTCGTGACGGGTGGCGTGGTCGCCCAGGTAGCAGGTGTGCGTGCAGTCGCGCACCAAGTGCACCAGCGCGCCGCCGCCCAGCTCGTGGGCCAGCCGCCACGTGGCGGCCTTGTCAATCCACATCAGCGGCGTCTCGATAACCAGGCGCGTGTCCAGCCCCAGGCCCAGGGCGACCTGCAGCGCCTTGAGCGTGTCGTCGCGGCAGTCGGGATAACCGGAGTAGTCGGTCTCGCACATGCCGCCCACCAGCACCGACAGCCCGCGCCGGTACGCCAGGGCGGCGGCGTAGGTGAAGAAAAGGAGGTTGCGGCCGGGCACGAAGGTGTTGGGCAGGCCGCTCGCTTCGAACTCGATGGCCTTGTCGGCGGTGAGCGCGGTGTCGCTCAGCTGGCCCAGGGTGGGAAGCTGGAGCACATGGTCGGTACCGAGCCGGACGGCCCAATGCGGGAACCGCGCCTTCAGCTGGTCCAGAAAGCGCAGGCGCACCTCCAGCTCCACGCGGTGGCGCTGGCCGTAGTCGAAGCCGACGGTCTCCACGTGCTCGTACCGGTCCAGCGCCCAGGCCAGGCAGGTGGCGGAGTCCTGGCCGCCGGAGAAGAGGACGAGGACGCGGGTGTGGGGCATGGTGCGGGGGTCTACCGGACACCATGAAAAAGGAAAGTCCCGCTTTCGAATTTCATGCGTTGCTGCCTCTTCAATCGACCCGGTAGCGGGCGACCGCGTCCTCGTCCCAGACCATTCCCAGCCCGGGGCCCTGCGCGCTCACGCATCCGTCCTTCAGCGTGCAGGGCGACGCCAGGACCGCCGAGCCGAAGTCCATGAACTCCAGCCAGTCGCAGGTCGGCGTGACGGGCAGCACGTGGGCGCTGGCCTCGATGAACAGATGGCTGGACACCGGCATGGATGCGGCCTGGGCGGCGCCCATCACGCCCAGCCAGCCCGTGATGCCGCCGATCTTCATCAGGTCCGGCATCATGCGGTCGCAGGCGCGGGCGCTGACGGCCCGCTCGGCATCGCGGGCGAACCACCAGTTCTCGCCGGTCTGGATGGGGATGCGCGACTGCGCCCGCACCTGCGCATGGCCTTGCAGGTCCTCGGCGGCCACGGGCTCCTCCACCCACTCCAGGTCGAACGGCTCCAGCGCGCGGATGCGCCGGATCGCCTCGCCGGGCGCCAGGCTCTGGTTGTAGTCGACCATCAGCGCGATGCCGTCGCCGACGATGCGCCGCACCTCGCGGACGGTCGCCAGGTCGTGGGCCAGGTCGCCGCCGCCCAGCTTGATCTTGATGCCGCGAAAGCCCTGCGCCACCGAGCGCTCCAGCGCCGCGGCGTCGCGTGCCGGATCGACCAGGCCCCAGCTGTCGTAGGCGCGCACGGGCTGCGGCTGGCCGCCGAGCAGCCGCACCACGGGTTGCCCGGCGGCCTTGCCCAGGGCGTCCCAGCACGCCATGTCCAGGGTGGACAGCAGCATGCCCAGCAGGCCCTGCCGCCCCAGCAGGCGGAACTGCCGCTCCAGCTGCTGCTGCAGCGTGAACGGCACCACCGGCTGGCCGCGCAGAAGCGGTGCCAGCTGGCCGGCCAGCACGGACAGCGGCTGGAGCACCACGGGCGTGTAGGCGAACAGGTAGGCGCTGCCGGTGATGCCCTCGTCGGTGAGCACGTCCAGCAGCAGCAGCGGCGCGGCCTCGACCGCGCCCGACGCCGTGCGGACGGGCCGGACGAGGGGCGCGACCACGGCGCGGGCCTGCAGGTCCCGGAGGGTGAGGGGTTCCATGCGGCGCATCCTAGCCGGGCCCGGCGCCGCCGCCAACGCACAAAGCTGTGGATAGTTCCGGCACAACCGAGGGCTTATCCACAGCGGGGGCGGCGCGGCCGGAGTTGTTCATTTTGGCGGGACACCTCGGACGCTGGGCCGCGCACAGCTTTCAGGAGCACGCAAGTCCTTGCCGGCATTGGCTAAATTCCGGTTGTCCACACCCGGGTGCGGCCCTTACTACTACTACTAATTTGAAATAGAACTCTTAAGAGAGAAGACAAGGGCCAGCTTCTCCACAAAAGATTTCCGCGCGTCAGCGCGGCTGCGTAAGCTGCCGCAGCAGGGGGTGCTGGACCTTTTTCTCGCTGGTGATGGCGATGAAATGCTCCTCCACGCCGGCGCAGTCGCCCACATGGCGCACCCGCCAGCGCTGGCGCAGCTCGTCGTCCACCAGGGCCGCGGCCGGGAACACGCCCATGCCGCTGGCGCCGAAGGTCTTGAGCAAGGCGCTGTCCTCGAACTCGCCGACCACCCGCGGGCGGATGCCCTGCCGGTCGAACCAGTGGTCGAGGCGGTCGCGCACGGCCGTGTGGACGGTGGGCAGCAGCACCGGCACTTCGGCCAGCGACTGCGGAAAGCCTTTTTTCGCCTTGGCGTGCAGCGAGGCCTCGGCGTACCAGGCGATGGGCGAGGCGCCCAGGGCATGGCTGTACAGCTTGATGCTGGGGTTGGCCGGCGCCGGCCGGTCGGCGATCACCATGTCCAGGCGGTGCAGCGCCAGCTCGCCCAGCAGGTCGTCGAACTCGCCGTCGTGGCACAGCAGGCGCAGGTGCGGCGCGTGAATGATGGGGTCCAGCAGGTGGCGCACCGCCATCTTGGGCAGGCCGTCCGAGATGCCCACGGCCAGCCGCAGGCTGGGGGTGCTGGCCGCCTCGCGCACCAGGGTGGGCAGGGTCTCGCCCAGCTGGAAGATCTGGTCGGCCTGGTGCAGCGCGGCGCGGCCGGCCTCGGTCAGCGCCAGGCCGCGGCCGGCCGGCTTGAACAGGGCATGGCCTAGCGCTCGCTCCAGCTCGCGCACCTGGGCGCTGACGGTCTGCACCGCCATGCCCAGCCGGTCGGCGGCGCGGGTGACGCCGCCTTCCTTGGCCACGACCCAGAAGTAGTACAGGTGGCGATAGCTGAACGGGGTGCTCATGCGCGGCTTTCGCAAAGCTTCGGTTTTTCGGGAGGGTCCGTTCGAGATTGTCCGCTTTTTCCATCGGACGGATCCGCCTATCGTCTGCCCCCATGGAAACGATCGCACCCCTCTGGCTGTGGGCCACCTTCACCGGCATCGTGCTGGTGTCCCTGTTCGTGGACTTCGTCGTGCTGCGCAAGCAGGGCGCGCACGAGATCGGCGTCAAGGAGGCGCTGAACTGGTCGCTGGTGTGGGTGGCGCTGAGCTTCGTGTTCAACGGCCTGCTGTGGTGGGCGGTGAAGGACAGCACCGGCTCCAACGACCTGGCCACCGAGAAGTCGCTGGAGTTCCTCACCGGCTACCTGATCGAGAAGTCGCTGGCGGTGGACAACATCTTCGTGTTCCTGCTGATCTTCACCTACTTCGCGGTGCCGCCGGCCTACCAGAAGCGGGTGCTGATGATCGGCATCATCGGCGCCATCGTGCTGCGCACGGTGATGATCCTGGTGGGCGGCTGGCTGCTGGCGCAGTTCCACTGGATCCTGTACGTCTTCGGCGCCTTCCTCATCCTCACCGGCGTCAAGATGTGGTGGGCCGCGGGCAAGGAGCCGGCGCTCGACGAGAACCCGGCGCTCAAGCTGCTGCGCCGCGTGCTGCCGGTCAGCCGCGGCTTCGACGGCGAGAAATTCTTCACCCTCGAGAACGGCAAGAGGATCGCCACGCCGCTCTTCA
The DNA here is from genome assembly GCF_000215705.1 of Ramlibacter tataouinensis TTB310. Taxonomy (NCBI): domain Bacteria; kingdom Pseudomonadati; phylum Pseudomonadota; class Betaproteobacteria; order Burkholderiales; family Comamonadaceae; genus Ramlibacter; species Ramlibacter tataouinensis. The sequence continues at coordinate 24,844 of NC_015677.1, forward strand.
TGGTGATCTGCATGGTGGCCTTCACCGACGTGATCTTCGCGGTGGACTCCATCCCCGCCATCTTCGCCATCACGTCCGACCCGTTCATCGTGCTGACCAGCAACATCTTCGCCATCCTGGGCCTGCGCGCCATGTACTTCCTGCTGGCGGCGGTGGCGGCCAAGTTCCATTTGCTCAACTACGGGTTGGCGGTGATCCTGGTGTTCATCGGCACCAAGATGTGCCTGATCGACGTCTACAAGATCCCGGTGGGCGTGTCGCTGGGCGTGGTGGTGGGCATCCTGGCCCTGACCATGTGGCTGAGCGTGCGCAGCGCGGGGGGGCAGCCGGCCGAGCGCTGAGCCTGAGGCGGGCGCCTATCATCGGCCCGTTCATCACGGGAGGTGGCATGGGCGTTCTGATCCTGGGCTTGGTGCTGTTCCTGGGTGCGCACTCGGCGCGCATCGTGGCCGACGGCTGGCGCACGCGGACCCTCGTGCGTACCGGCAAGAAGGCGTGGAAGGGCGTGTACTCGCTGATCTCGCTGGCCGGCCTGGTGCTCATCGTCTGGGGCTACGGGCTGGCCCGGCAGCAGCCGGTGGTGCTGTGGACCCCGCCGCGCGGCATGAACCACCTCGCGGCGCTGCTGATGCTGGTGTCCTTCGTGCTGCTGGTGGCGGCCTACGTGCCGGGCAATGCGATCCGCCGGCGGCTGCAGCATCCCATGGTGCTGGGCGTCAAGGTCTGGGCCCTGGCGCACCTGCTGGCCAACGGCACGCTGGCCGACGTGGTGCTGTTCGGCGCTTTCCTGGTGTGGGCGGTGCTGGATTTCCGCTCGGCGCGGCGCCGGCCATTGGCGGGGCATCGGGAGGCCAGCCCTCACCCCGGCCCAGGGGGAGAGGGAGCGAAGACCGGCATCGCGATGGCGGGTGGGGTGGTGCTGTGGGCCGTGTTCGCGTTCTGGGCCCACGGCTGGCTGTTCGGGGTGCGGCCGCTGGGGTGAGGTGCTCGCTACACTTTGCCCACCCATGCACCCGCTTATCGATCAGAAACGCGCCGAGATCCTCGGTATCTGCCGCCGGCACCCTGTCCGCCGGTTGGAGGTGTTCGGCTCGGCGGCCCGCGGGTGGGACTTCGACCCGGCCACTAGCGACGCCGACTTCCTGGTGGAGTTCGCACCTGAGTCCAAGCGCGGGCTGGAAGCCTACTTCGCCTTGAAAAGCGACCTTGAACAGCTGCTGCAGCGGCCTGTCGACTTGGTAGAGCCTGCCACCCTGCGCAACCCCTACCTGCTGGCGAACGTCAACAGCACGCGCGAAGTCGTCTATGCAGCGTGATCCGCGCGCGTGGCTGTGGGATGTGCGTGAGGCGATCACTGCGATCGAGTCCTTTGTCGCTGGACTCGACGCGACAGGGTACGCACAGTCTGCCTTGGTGCACTCGGCGGTGGAACGCAAGTTCGAGGTGATTGGAGAAGCGTTGAATCAGCTCTCCAAGACGGACGCGGCCATGGCATCCAAGATCCCGCACCTTCCGCAGATCGTTGCCTTCCGCAACCAGCTGATCCACGGCTATGCCATGGTGGACCACGCGACCGTTTGGGGCGTGATCGAGTACTCGCTGCCTGCGCTGCGTGCGGCCGTCGAATCGCTTCTTCAGCCGGATTAGGCGTGGGCTCTACGTCTTGGCAGACCTGCTGGGCTGAGGCTTGCCGTACGCTCGCTGGGCACTCTCATCGCAGCTATCTGTGACCGACGTACCCGCGCCCGCTTCTTCCTCCCTCTGGTCCACCTTCCTGCCGCTGCTGCCGCTCACCGCGGCGGTGTTCGTGGGCTTCCTGGCCATGGGCATGGCGCTGCCGGTGCTGCCGCGGCATGTGAACGGCGCACTGGGACAGGGGACGCTGATCGTGGGCGTGGTCATGGGCGCGCAGTACCTGTCGGCCTGCCTGCTCGGGCGGGCCTGGGCGGGCGAGGTGGCCGACGCGCGAGGGCCGCGCCGGGCCATGCTGGCGGGGCTGCTGGGCGCCTGCGTCGTGGGCGCGGTGTACCTGGCCTCGCTGGCGGTCGAAGCGCCGGGGCGGCCGGGCGCCTCGCTGGCCGTGCTGGTGGGCGCGCGCCTGGTCACCGGCGTGGCCGAGAGCTTCATCATCACCGGGGCGCTGAGCTGGGGCATTGCGCGCGTGGGTCCGGCCCATGCCGGCAAGGTGATCGGCTGGGTGGGCATGGCGCTGTTCGGCGCCTACGCGGCCGGCGCGCCGCTCGGCGCCGCGTTGTGGCAGCGCTTCGGTTTCGCGGGCATCGCAGTCGCTACGCTGGTCGTGCCGCTGCTGGCAGCGGGCATCGTGGCCAGGATCCCGGGCATCGCGCCGGGCACGCAACGGCGGCCGCCGTTCTGGCGCGTGCTGGGCGCGATCCGGCTGCCGGGCCTGGGGCTGACGCTGTGCTCGGTGGGCTATGCGGTGATCAATGCCTTCGTGGCCCTGCTGTTCGTGCAACGCGGCTGGGGCGGGGCGGCGCTGGCCTTCACTGCGCTGGGCGGCGGCTTCATCCTGGCGCGGGTGGTGGCCGGGCACCTGCCCGACCAGCTGGGCGGCGCACGCGTGGCCGCGGTGTGCGTGGCCATCGAGGCGGTGGGCCAGGGGCTGATCTGGCTGGCGCCCGGGCCGGTGTGGGCCTGCGCGGGCGCGGCGCTCACGGGCGCGGGCTATGCGCTGGCCTTCCAGGGCTTCGGCGTGGAGGCGGTGCGCCGCGCGCCGCCGCAAAGCCGTGGCGCGGCCATGGGCGGCTACGTGGTGTTCCAGGACATCGCCATGGGCCTGTCGGCGCCGCTGGGCGGCGCGCTGGCGATCCAGGCCGGGCTGGGAGCGGTGTACCTGGCGGGTGCGGTCGCGGCGCTGGGGTCGGCGGTGCTGGCGGTGGGGATGCTGCGGCGGCCTCACCCCAGTGCGGGTGAAGCGCCAGCGGGCAAAGGGTAGCGGTCGACGTTGAGCGCCATGGCGACCAGGGTGTAGTAGCTCATGGTGCCCATCAGGTCGACCACGCCGCGTTCGCCGAAGGCGGCCTTGGTGGCGGCGAAGGTGGCGTCGCCCACGCGGCGGGTGGCCAGCAGCTCGGTGCAGAAGCCGTGGACGGCGGCCTCGTCGTCCTGCATGGCGTCGGGTGTGCGGCGCTCGGCGATGGCGTCGATCACCGCCTCGGGCAGGCCCGCGCCCAGGGCGATGGCACGGTGCGCGTGCCACATGAACTGGCAGGTCCATTCGCGCGCCACGAGCAGGATGGCCAGCTCGTTCAGCCGCAGCGGCAGCGAGGAGTTGAAGCGCGTGTGCTCGCCGAAAGCCTGGGCCAACTGTCCCATGGCGGGGCTGCGCAGCAGCACGTTGTAGGGGCCCTGCATGGAGCCGCGCTTGCCGGCCAGCACGGCGTCGACCATGGCGCGCTGCTCGGGGGTCATGGCCTCGTAGGCCAGCGGCGGGAAGCGGTCGCCGCGCAGGCCCAGGTCGCGGGCGCCGGGTGCGCTGCCGCTCATGCCGGCCTGTCTCCGCGCAGGGTGATGCGCTGCATCACGCGCCGGTGGCCGTGGTAGTCGTTGACCGGGTTGTGCTGCACGCAGCGGTTATCCCAGAAGGCGACGGCGTCGGGCTCCCAGGCGATGCGGCAGGTGAACTCGGGCCTGACCTGGTGCGCGAACAGGAACTGCAGCAAGGGCGCGCTTTCCTCGTCGTTCAGGCCCTGGATGCCGGCGGTGTGCGCCACGTTCACGTACAGCGCCTTGCGCCCGGTCTCGGGATGGGTGCGCACCACGGGATGCTCGGCGCGGTACTCCTTCTTCGCCTCCCCGGTGCCGTCGGACTTGATGCGGTCCTCGCGGGTCTTGGAGACGTCGGCCTTGGCCGAGCTGGAGATGCCCACCAGGCCGTCCAGCAGGCGCTTCATGGTGGGCGACAGCGCCTCGTAGGCCGCGTACTGGCAGGCGAACATCGTGTCGCCGCCATAAGGGGGCACCTGCTTCGAGAGCAGCATGGAGCCCATGGGCGGCTCCTCCAGGTAGGTGGTGTCGGAGTGCCAGATGCCGCCGAAATTCACCTTCTCGTGCTCCAGCTTCTTGACCTCGATGATCTGCGGGTAGCCCTCGATGCCCTTGACGAAGGGGTACTCGATGGGCTCGCCCATGGCGCGCGCAAACGCCAGGAACTGTTCCGGGCTGAGCGGCTGCCGGCGCAGGTAGATGACGCCGTGCTGCAGCAGCGCCTGGCGCACCTCGGCGGCGCCAGACTTGTCCAGCGGCTGGCGCAGGTCGATGCCGGAGAGTTCGGCGCCCAGGGCGCCGGCGAGTTTTCGGACTTGCATGGGAGCGGTCTTGCTTGTCGTGGGTGGGGAGATCTGCGCGGCGGCGCTCAGTCGGCGGTGGCGCCCGACTGCTTGACCACCACGGCCCAGCGCTGGATGTCGTTGCGCAGCATGGCCTGCAGCTCCTGCGGCGAGGTGATGGACACCTCGGCGCCCTGGGCGGCGAACTTCTCGGCCGTGTCCTTCTCCTCCAGGATTTTGTTGATGTCGGCGTTGATCTGCCGCACGATGGCCGGCGGCGTGCCGCCGGTGGCGAAGATGGCGAACCAGAAGCTGCTGTCGAAGGCCGGATAGCCCTGCTCGGCGAAGGTGGGGATGTCGCCGAAGGCGGCCGAGCGCTTGGTGCCGGTGACGGCCAGGCCCTTGAGCGTGCCGGCCTTGATGTGCTGCGACACCGAGGGCAGGCTGGTGAACACCACCTGGATCTGCCCGGCCAGCAGGTCGGTCAGCGCCGGCGCCGCGCCCTTGTACGGCACGTGGGTCATCTTGACCGAGGCCGACGAGTTGAACATCTCGCCCAGCAGGTGGTTGACCGAGCCGTTGCCGGCCGAGCCGAAGGTCACCGGCTGCCGGCCCGCGTAGGCCGCCAGGTCCTTCACGCTGGCGATGGGCAGCCGGGGGTTGGCCACGGCGACGAAGGGCACGTTGGCCAGCGTGGCCACGGCGGTGAAGTCGGCCACCGGGTCGAAGGGCAGCTTCTTGTAGATGCTGGGGTTGATGGCGTGCGAGCCCACGTACGACATCAGCAGCGTGTAGCCATCGCCCGGCGCCTTGGCCACCGCGTCCATGCCGATGTTGCCGCCGGCGCCGGCGCGGTTGTCCACCACCACCGGCTGGCCCCACTTTTCGCCGAGCTTCTGGGCCACGATGCGCGCCAGCGCGTCCGAGGCGCCGCCGGGCGACTGCGGCACCACCAGGCGCACCGGCCGGCTGGGGTAGGCCTGCTGGGCGTGCAGCGAGGGCGCGGCAAAGGGAGCGGCCAGCACGGCCAGGGCCGCGGCGCGCAGGAGCGAGGAGAGCTTCATGAAGGGCCTTTTGTCTCTTGGGGGAGCGCGTATTTTCGCTTTCGGCCCGACAGCCCAGCATGGGGCTTGCCACTAGGCGCCGCGCCTGGCTCGACAACGCTAGCGCCGATGTCCGACACGGCGGCCCCAAGGCGGCTTTGAGAATGGCCGGCTCCGTCCACCAAGGCCAGCCCATGTCCGCCAGCCAGCCCCTGCATGCCCGCAACACCGAGGCGCCGCCCGCGCGCCACCGCATCCGCCTGCGCATCAACGGCGCGCCCTATGTGCTCAACGTCGAGCCCTGGGTCACGCTGCTGGACCTGCTGCGCGACAAGCTGGACATCACCGGCCCCAAGAAGGGCTGCGACCACGGCCAGTGCGGCGCCTGCACGGTGCTGGATGGCGGCGAGCGCATCGTCTCCTGCCTGACCCTGGCGGTGATGCGCGACGGCGCCGAGATCACCACGGTGGAAGGCCTGGCGCCCGCCACCGCGCCGGTGGCCGAGCTGCACCCGCTGCAGCAGGCCTTCATGCGGCACGATGCCTTCCAGTGCGGCTACTGCACGCCGGGGCAGATCTGCTCGGCGGTGGGGCTGATCAACGAAGGGCGGGCACGCACCCTGGACGACGTGCGCGAGCTCATGAGCGGCAACGTCTGCCGCTGCGGCGCCTACGTGCAGATCGCGCGTGCCGTGGCCGAGGTGGCGCTGGCCGGCGGGCAGCAGCAACAGGAGGCCGGCGCATGAATAACTTCAGCTACAGCCTGGCGCCCGAGGTGGATGGGGCGCTGGAGCAGATCGGCGAGGGGCCGGGTTCCACCACCGCGGAGGGGTTCGCCAAGTTCATCGCCGGCGGAACCAACCTGCTGGACCTGATGAAGGAGAACGTGATGCGGCCGCGCCAGCTGGTGGACATCAACCGGCTGCCGCTGGCCGGGATCACCGAGCTGCCCGATGGCGGGCTGCGCCTGGGCGCGACGGCGCGCAACGCGCACACCGCCTGGCACCCGCTGGTACGCGAGCGCTACCCCCTGCTGTCGGCCGCCATCCTGGCCGCGGCCTCGCCCCAGGTGCGCAACATGGCCAGCAATGGCGGCAACCTGCTGCAGCGCACCCGCTGCTACTACTTCTACGATTCGCAGGTGCCGTGCAACAAGCGCGAGCCCGGCACCGGCTGCCCGCCGCGCGAGGGCGGCTTGGCGCGGCAGCACGCCATCCTGGGCGCCAGCGAGCACTGCGTGGCCACCCACCCGTCGGACATGGCGGTGGCCCTGGCCGCGCTGGACGCGGTGGTGCAGGTGCGCTCGCCGCGCGGCGGGCGGTCCATCCCGATCCTGGAGTTCCACCGCCTGCCGGGCGACCGGCCCGACATCGACACCACGCTGGCGCACGACGAGCTGATCACCTCCATCGACCTGCCGCCGGCCGCCGGCTTCGCGGCGCACAGCAGCTACCTCAAGATCCGCGAACGCGCCTCCTATGCCTTCGCGCTGGTGTCGGTGGCGGCGGCGCTGGAGCTGGAGGAGGACGGCCGCACGGTGCGCACTGCGCGCATCGCCGTCGGCGGCGTGGCGCACAAGCCCTGGCGCGACCTGGCGGCCGAGTCGCTGCTGGCCGGCCAGCCGGCCACGGCCGAGGCCTTCGGCGCGGCGGCGCAGGACGTGCTCAAGGGCGCGCAGGCCTGCGGCGAGGGCCCGGGCAGCAATGCCTTCAAGATCCCGCTGGCGCGCCGCGCCGTCGTGCGCGCGCTGCAGATGGCCACGCGCGGCATCCTGAGCAACACCGGGGAGGACCGCGCATGAAAGTCCTGGAAGCCAGCATCGAGGCCCGCCAGCGGGACGTGCAGCCGGTGGCCGAGCCGGGCACCGGCCACGTGAAGACCGGCCAGGGCACGCCGCGCGTGGACGGCCGGGCCAAGGTGACGGGAGGGGCGCGCTACGCGGCCGAGCACGTCGCGCCCGACATGCTGTTCGGCGTGGTGGTGTGCAGCGGCGTCGCGCGCGGGCGCATCCGCCAGCTGCACCTGGGCGAGGCCCTGGCCGCGCCCGGCGTGGTGGAGATCCTGTGGCACGGCAACCGGCCGCGCATGCGCAAGCTGGGCCTGTTCTACAAGGACATGACCTCGCCCTCGGGCACGCCGTTCAAGCCGCTGTACGACGACCGCGTGCTGTACAGCGGCCAGCCGATCGCGCTGGTGGTGGCGCGCACCTTCGAGGAGGCGCGCTACGCCTCGTCGCTGGTGCGGGCCGATTACGAGGAGGAGCCGCACGAGACCAACCTGCTGGAGAACCTGCACCGCGCCCGCGAGCCGCGGCGCATGAAGGCGGGCTTTTCCGCGCCGCCCGGGCCCACCGGGCAGGCCGACTCGGCCTTCGCGGCCGCGCCGGTGCAGGTGGACATGCACTTCCACCACGGCGTGGAGCACCACAACCCGCTGGAGATGCATGCCAGCACGGTGCTGTTCGAGCCCGACGGCCACATGGTGGTGTACGACAAGACGCAGAGCTCGATCAACAGCCGCTCGGCGATCTCGCGCGCCTTCGGCATCCCGGCCAGGAAGCTCACCGTGAAGAACCCCTTCGTGGGCGGCGCCTTCGGCTCGGGGCTGCGGCCGCAGTACCAGCTGTACCTGGCGGTGATGGCGGCGCTGCGGCTGGAGCAGCCGGTCCGCGTGGTGCTGACGCGCCAGCAGATGTTCAGCTTCGGGCACCGGCCCGAGACCTGGCAGCACGTGCAGCTGGCCGCCGAGCGCGACGGCACGCTCAAGGCCATCATCCACGAATGCATCCACGAGACCTCCCGCTTCGAGGACTACGTGGAGGTGGTGGTCAACTGGTCGGGGCAGCTGTACAAGTGCGACAACGTCCGCCTGCGCTACGAGGTGGTGAGCCTGGACCAGTACACGCCTCTGGACATGCGCGCGCCCGGCGCGGCGCACGGCGTGCATGCGCTGGAGGTCGCTATGGACGAGCTCTCCTATGCGCTGAAGATGGACCCGCTGGCCCTGCGCCTGAAGAACTACACCGACGTCGACCCGGCCGGCGGCACGCCCTATTCGACCAAGGAGCTGCGCGCCTGCTACGAGCAGGGCGCCCGGCGCTTCGGCTGGGAGCGGCGCAACCCGCAGCCGCGCTCCTTGCAGGAAGGCGGCGAGCTGGTCGGCTGGGGCATGGCCACCGGGCAATGGGACGCGCTGCAGATGCTCGCGCGCGTGCGCGCCGTGCTGCATCCCGATGGGCGCCTGGTGCTGTCCAGCGCGGCCAGCGACATCGGCACCGGCAGCTACACGGCGTTCAGCCAGCTGGGCGCCGAGGCCATGGGCCTGCCGATGGAGAACGTGGCTTTCCAGCTGGGCGACTCGACGCTGCCGTTCGCGCCCGTCGAGGGCGGCTCCTCGCACGTGGCCACCATCGGCTCGGCCATCGTCGGCGTGTGCGAGCGGCTGCAGCGCAAGCTGTGGAGCATCGCCCGCGTGATGCCGGACTCGCCGTTCCGCGACTCGGCCCGCTCGGACGAGGTGCTGCTGCTGCACGGCGAGATGCGCTGGAAGCGCGCCGACGGCCAGGCCGAGCCGGCGCCGGCGGGCGCCCTGCCCCTGGCCGACCTGCTGGCCTGGTGGGGCCGGCCCATCGAGGAGAGCTACTTCCAGCTGCCCAACAAGCTGCAGCAGCGCAAGCACGTGTGCGCCACGCACTCGGCCGTGTTCTGCGAGGTGCGGGTGGACGAGGAGTTCGGCACCGTGCGGGTGACGCGCGTGGTCAGCGCCGTGGCGGCCGGCCGCATCGTCAACGAGACCACGGCCCGCAGCCAGGTGATGGGCGGGGTGGTCTGGGGCATCAGCCAGGCGCTGCACGAGGAGACCCACACCGACCACCGGCTGGGCCGCTTCATGAACCACAACCTCAGCGAGTACCACGTGGCCATCAACGCCGACGTGCAGGACATCGACGTGGTCTTCGTGCCGGAGGACGACCGCGTGGTCAGCCGCATCGGCGCCAAGGGCGTGGGCGAGATCGGCATCGTGGGCGTGGCCGCGGCGATCAGCAACGCGATCTACCATGCCACCGGCCGGCGGGTGCGCAGCACGCCCATGACGCCGGACAAGGTGATGGCGCCCGGCGACGGCTGGGAGGCAGGTGATGCCGCGGTCGGCATCGATCCGGGGACCGGGCGGTTCCGCCGGTGACGCTATTTGTTGGTGTGCAGCTTCTGGTGCTGCGTGCCGCCCTTTTGCCCGCTGGGGCCGGCGGTCTTGATGCTGGCCGGGCTCTCGGTCTTGCGGCCCAGCGGCGTGCTGCGGCCGGTGCGGGGACGATCGGCCACCACGCGCGGCGGCTCCTTGACGTCCTTCTTCTTGACGGTCTTCCTGCGCTCCTCCTCCTCGATCAGCGTGGCGGGAGCGGCCACGGGCGCGCCGCGGGGCGGCTGGGTGGGACGGGAGCGGGTGGCGGCGGCCATGGGGTGCCTCTTTCGGTCGGCGTGAAGTAACAGCTTGCAGCTGCCAGTATGGCGCCTGGCCGGACAATGGCTGTAGGCCATGGTCGCGCCTGCCGTGCGCCGCGGTCTGGCACGGCTGTTTCGCCGATCCGCCCCCGCCGGCGGCGGCTACGCCGGCTGGCCGCCGGCTGCCTCGATGGCGCGGTCCAGCGCCGCCAGGTCGGGCGGCTTGGGCAGGTGGGTGTCGTAGCCGGCCTCGCGGCAGCGGCGGCGCGCCTGTTCGTCGGCATAGCCGGACAGCGCGATCAGCCGGGTGCCGGCCAGTGCCGGCTCCTGGCGCAGGGCGCGCGCCAGCGCATAGCCGTCCACCTCGCCGGGCAGGCCCAGGTCGGAGATCACCACGTCCGGCCGCAGCGCCCGGGCCGCGGCGACGCCGCTGCGGCCGTCGTGCGCGACCTCCACCTGGTGGCCGCCCAGCTGCAGCAGCTCGCCCAGGGTGGCGGCGGCATCGGGGTTGTCCTCCACCACCAGGATGCGGCGCGCCTGCGGCTCGGCCGGCCGCGCTTCGCCGCGCGGCACGGCGGGCGGCTGCTCGGGGCTGAGCGGGATGCGCAGGGTGAAGCTGGCGCCCTGGCCGGGGCCGGCGCTTTCGGCGCTGACGCTGCCGCCGTGCAGCTCGGCCAGGCCCTTGGTCAGCGCCAGGCCCAGGCCCAGGCCGCCCTGGGTGCGCGCACTGTCCTGGGCCGCCTGCTCGAAGGGATCGAACAGGCGCCCCAGCAGCTCCGGCGGCAGGCCGACGCCGGTGTCCTGGACGGTGAGCAGGGCGCTGCGCCCGGCCTCGTCGACGGCGGTGCGCACGCGCACCGTGCCCGGCCCGTTGGTGAAGCGGGCCGCATTGGTCAGCAGGTTGCCCAGCATCTGCGCCAGGCGCACGGGGTCGCCTTCCACCCAGGCCGGGCCGGGCGGCTGGTGCAGCTCCAGCTGCTGGCCGGCCGCCTGCAGGCTGGCGCGGTAGTCCTCGGCGGTCTGGCGCGCGATGGCGGCCAGGTCGCAGCGTTCCTTGCGCAGCGTGAGCTTGCCGCGGGCGATGCGCGAGACGTCCAGCAGGTCGTCGATCAGCCGCACCATGTGCGCCACCTGGCGCGCGATGACGTCGCGGGCGCGCTCCACGCGCGGCTCGGGCTGCGCGACGCGCTTGAGGATCTCCACCGCGTTGCGCACCGGCGCCAGCGGGTTGCGCAGCTCGTGCGCCAGCACGGAGATGAACTCGTCCTTGCGCCGGTCGGCCTGGCGCAGGGCTTCCTCGGCCTGGTGCTGGGCGTGGATGTCGGTGTTGGTGCCGAACCAGCTGACGATGCGGCCGGCGCGGTCGCGCAGCGGGAAGGCGCGCGAGAGGAACCAGCGGTACTCGCCGTCATGGCGGCGCAGCGGGAAGGTGTCCTCCCAGGGTTCGCCGGTGCCCATGTGGCGGCGGAACTTGGCGAGCACCCGGTCCATGTGCTCCGGGTGGTGCACCTGCCGCCAGTCCGACGCCTTCATCTGCTCGCTGGTGGTGCCGGTGTACTCGAACCAGCGGCGGTTGTACCAGCGGATGAAGCCGGTCTCGTCGGTCATCCAGGCCAGCTGCGCGATGTTGTCGGACAGGGTGCGGAACATGGCGTCGCTCTCGCCCGCGGCCGCCCGCGCCGCCAGCAGCAGGGCCTTGTCGGCCTCGGCCTGCCGCGCCGCCTCGCGCGCCTGCTGCTCGCGCCGGGCCAGCTCGTCCCGGGCGGCGATCAGGTCCTCGCGCTCGCGCAGCAGCAGGTGCAGGGCGCGGTGGCGCGTGTCGATCAGCCAGCTGAACACCAGCGCGTACAGCAGGAACACGCCCAGCCGCACCCACTCGACGGGGTTCTGCGGCACCGCGTCGAACCGCGGCGCCACGAACAGCCACTCGCCGAACAGCGCGCACAGCAGCGTGGCCAGCAGGGCCGGGGCGAAGCCGAAGTACCAGCAGGTCAGCAGGGGCGCGGCCAGCAGGACCAGCAGGGGCACCTGGCCCTGGAGCACCGGCTCCAGCGCCAGCCGCAGCAGGATGAAGGCGGCGCTGATGGCGGCCGCGGCGCCATAGGGGCGCAGGCCCGCGGTGCGCCAGGGCGCCCTGGCCGGGGGATGGAAGATCTGAAGAGCCATGCAACCGAAGAGAACGGACGCGCCACATCCTCGGCCCAAACATGACCGGCCGGTCTGCTCAGCCGTGCAACAAAAGGGCTGCGCGGGTAAGAGGCTGCATCGGGCTCAGGCGCCCGGATAACCGCTGGCCACGGTGTTCTGCTCGGCGGCGCTGGCGCGCTCGGCCTGTTCGGCGTTGGGGCGTTCGCCGCCGCCGCTGCTGCCGTCGCTACTGACATTGCGGCCGTTCTGGCTGCCGTCCTTGCCGCGGCCGGTGCGTTCCTGCAACTCGTCGATGCGGCGTGAGGCCTGCGCCTTGCTGAGGTTCTCGTCGAACGGCTCCCTGGCTTCCTCGCTCAGGGTCTTGAGGTAGGAGCGCTGGGCGCCGGTCATGGGCTCGTCGCCGGTGACCCAGTCGGCCGGGTCCTTCTCCATGTTGCTGTGGTCGGCCTGGGCCTGGGTGCGCTTGTCGGTCATGGCATTCCTTTCGTGCTCGGGCACTGTGCTTATCGACAGTATCCGCAGCCGCCGGCCGCCTGGCTGTAGGCCGGCTTCGCCTGCGCCTCGATCCTTGTTGCCGGTGCTTGCACTGCGTCACAAGGCATCACGGGCCGCCGGTGCCGTCCGACATGGGGCGCGGAGTTCGCGCTTCGACAATGGGTGGCACTGAAAGCGACCTGCCATGGACAGCACCGAACCCTCCGCACGGCCGCTGGCCGTGGTCACCGGCGCCTCCTCGGGCATCGGCCTGCACCTGGCGCGCTGTGCCGTGCAGCATGGCTACGACCTGGTGGTGGCGGCCGACCGGCCGCTGGAGGACGCCGTGGCGCAGCTGCGCGCGCTGGGCTGCCGCAGCGTGCAGGCGCTGCAGGTGGACCTGGCCACGCGCCAGGGCGTCGATGCGGTGTGCGAGGCCACGCAGGGCCGGCCGGTCGACGCGCTGCTGGCCAATGCCGGCCAGGGCCGCGGCGGCGCCTTCCTCGACCAGGACTTCGCCATCCTGCAGAACGTGATCGACACCAACGTCACCGGCACGCTGTACCTGGTGCACAGGCTGGCCGGCGCGATGGTGCAGCAAGGGCGCGGGCGCATCCTCGTCACCGGCTCCATCGCCTTCTTCCCCGGCGCGTACAACGCGGTCTACAACGGCACCAAGGCCTTCATCGATTCCTGGGCGCGCGCGCTGCGCAACGAGATCGGCGACACCGGCGTGACGCTGACGCTGCTGATGCCCGGCCTGACGGAGAGCGCGTTCTTCCAGCGCGCCGGCATGCTGGACACCAAGCTCGGCGCCGACCTGCCCAAGGACGACCCGGCCGAGGTGGCCCGCGCCGGCTTCGACGCCCTGCTGCAAGGCCGCTCCGAGATCATCCCCGGCTGGCACAACAAGCTGCAGGCCGCCGGCGCCCAGCTCATGCCGGCGCAGCTGGTGGCCGAGGCGCACCGCTGGGTGGCCCAGCCGGGTTCCGCCCGGCGCCGCCCGGCCACCGACGGCCGCTGACGCCGAGCCTGAGCCCCTGGCCTGCGGGGCGCGTGTTGCGCCGCTTGCACCGCGACACAAGACCGGTGCCGATGGCCGGTGTTGTCCGACAGCCCCGCGGATGCCCGCTTTCCACAATGGTCCATTCCCTCAATGCATGCAGCAGGAGCACACCCATGGAAAGCAAGGCACCCCGTCCGCTGGCCGTCGTGACAGGCGCGTCGTCGGGCATCGGCTACCACCTGGCGCGCTGCGCCGTCGAACACGGCTACGACCTGGTGGTCGCGGCCGACACCTCGCTGGACGAGGCCGTGGCCGACTTCAAGTCATTGGGCGCGCAGCGCGTGGACGCGATCCAGACCGAGCTGGCCAGCCGCCAGGGCGTGGACGAGCTGGTCAACGCGCTGCAGGGCCGCGAGGTCGACGCGCTGATGGCCAATGCCGGCCACGGCCTGGGCGGCCCGTTCCTGGAGCAGGACTTCACCGCCGTGCAGCACGTGATCGACACCAACGTCACCGGCACCATCTACCTGGTGCAGCAGGTGGCGCGCGGCATGGTGGCGCGCGGCCGCGGCCGCATCCTGATCACCGGCTCGATCGCCGGCTTCCAGCCCGGCAGCTTCCACGCCGTCTACAACGGCAGCAAGGCCTTCGTCGACTCGTTCGCGCAGGCGCTGCGCAACGAAATCCAGGACACCGGCGTCACCGTCAGCCTGCTGATGCCCGGGCCCACCGACACCGAGTTCTTCGTGCGCGCCGACCTGCTGGACACCAAGGTGGGCGCCGACATGAAGAAGGACGACCCGGCCATGGTGGCCCGCATGGGCTTCGACGCCATGCGCAAGGGCGAGGCCGACGTGGTCACCGGCTGGAAGAGCAAGGCCCAGGTGATCGCATCCAAGGTGCTGCCGGCCCAGGCCGTCGCGCAGGCCCATCGCAAGCTGGCCGAGCCCGGCTCGGCCAAGCACAACCATCCCGAGTACGAGGAAGTTCACCCCATCGGACCCCACGAGGACAAGCCATCATGAGCAAGAAGCAGGATTTCATCCGCAGCGAGCAAAACCGCGACAAGCACTCCGACCGCCTGATGAAGGGCAGCGCCGCCGAGCAGGCCCAGCGCGCCCAGGCCAAGGGCAACCCGGCCGACCACCAGCTGCCGGGCACGCCCAAGCTGGCCAACGACCACAACAAGGTGGGCCACCAGGAGCCGACGCAGACCAACCAGGGCCAGCGCACGCCGGAAAGCCGGCACGAGCGGCAGATCACCGCCGGCACGATGAACGTGGTGCAGGCGCGCACCGGCGGCAAGGGCGGCGGGCGCAGCACGCGCGGCGGCAACGTCGGCGGCGCCGGCTGACCCGGGCATGAAAAAGGGGGCTTGCGCCCCCTTCCTTCTGCCGGTGTGCAGCGATGGCTGCTTTACTGCGCCGTGCGCGGCTGCAGCTGGCCTGCCACGCGGGCGGCGTCTTCCTGGCCGGCCACGGCCTGTAGGCGCGGGAGGTCGACCACTTCCGCGTTCTGCGCGGCCACTTCCTCGCGGTTGGCGATGTACTCGGCGCGCACCTCGTCGCGGTTGCGCTCGCCCTGGAAGCCGGCGGTCGGGTTGTAGCTGCGCGACCAGGGGTTGGCGGCGCGCCGGGACTGCTCCAGCTCGGCGCGCACTTCGGCGCGGCTCTTGGTGGCGTTGAACGGCGTGGTGTCGTAGGTCACGTCGCCCACGTAGGCGGTGCCGGCCGAGGCGGCGCCGGCGGCGGCCAGGCCGGCGGCAGCGACGAGGGCGGAGATGGTCTTGCGGTTCATGGTGTTCCTTCCGTTGATGAGGGGATGCGTACGGGCCGGCTGGGACTGCCGCCGGCTCCGGCGGGTCGACGTCGGCAGATGCCGGCGTCTTCCACTGAGACCCAGATGGCGCGGAAGTTTTGCCCCGCAAGCCCGGCGCGCGTGGATGCACTGTTTCGGGAATGGAAACAGCCGAGCTCGAGCTTGTGGTACACCGCAGCCATGAGCCGACACGCCCTGACCTACCTAGCCGCGCTGCTTGCCGTCGGGGTGCTGGACTACCTCTGGCTGCGCGTGATCGCCGTCGACTGGTACCAGGGCGGCATGGCGCACCTACTGGCGCCCCGGCCCAACCTGTGGGCCGCCGCGGCGTTCTACCTGCTGTACCCGGTGGGGCTGGTGGTGTTCGCGGTGCTGCCCTCGGGCGGCGACTGGGGGCGCGCCCTGGCGCTGGGCGCGCTGTTCGGCCTGTTCGCCTACGGCACCTACGACCTGACCAACCTGGCCGTGATGCGCGACTGGCCGCTGGGCCTGACCTTCATCGACATGGCCTGGGGCACCTTCGTCAGCGCGGCGGGCGCGGCGGCCGGGGCCCTGGCGCTGCGGTCCCTACGCGTCCTGTAGCGCGCGCTCCAGCGCCAGCAGCATCTGCGTCCAGCCCTGCTCGGCGCGCTCTACCGTCGCGTCGCCGTCCACCTCGGGGCCCAAGTCGTGCCGCAGCACCAGATCGCAGCCGTCGCCCTGGGGCGTGATGTCGATGATGACCGTGGTCTCGGCGGGCGACCAGGTGGGCACGGCAAAGGCGAACGCGATGCGGCGCGGCCGGTCCAGCTGCAGGAAGCGGCCGGTGTGCACCACGTCCAGCCAGCCCTCGCCGTCGTTGAGGCTGCGCCGGTCGACCACGGTGAAGCGGCCGCCGATGCCGGGCTCGATCTCGCAGCGCACCACCTCCCCGTGCAGCGGGGTGGTGAACAGGAAGCGGCGGGCGGTGGCGGGTTCGAGCCAGGCGTCGTAGACGCGCTCGGCGCTGCAGGCATAGGCGCGGGTCACGCGCACCAGGGTGGAGACGGCCATGAAAGGCTTTATCGCCCCGCGCCCGCGCGAGGTCAAGCACAGCGGCCCGGGCGCGGCGCCCGTTACCTGCCGTCGGGCAGCTCGATCTTCACTTCCAGCACCTCCAGGTTGTCCTGGCGGCCCTGCTGGACCTTGATGTCGCCCGGGGCGATCTTGACGTACTTGCTGATGACCGCGACCAGGTCGCGCTGCAGCGCCGGCAGCCAGTCGGGCTCGGCGGCGTTGCGGCCGCTGCGCTCGTGCGCCAGGATGATCTGCAGCCGCTCCTTGGCGACGGTGGCGGTCTTCTTCTTCTCGCCCAGCAGGAATGACAGGAACGAGGCCATGCCTTACCTCCCGCCGAACAGCCGCTTGAGGAAGCCCTGTTTCTGCGCGTCGACGAAGCGCATCGGGCGCTCCTCGCCGAGGAAGCGCGCCACCACGTCCTGGTAGGCCTCGGCCACGTCGGTGCCCTTGAGGTGCACGGCCGGCGTGCCCTGGTTGCTGGCCTGCAGCACGGACTCGCTCTCGGGGATGACGCCGATCAGCGGGATGCGCAGGATGTCCTGGATGTCCTCCAGCGAGAGCATCTGGCCCTGGTCCACCCGGTTGGGGTTGTAGCGGGTGATGAGCAGGTGCTCCTTGATCGCCTCCTTGCCCTCGATCGCCCGCTTGGTCTTGGACGACAGCATGCCCAGGATGCGGTCGGAGTCGCGCACCGAGCTCACCTCGGGGTTGGTCACCACCAGCGCCTCGTCGGCGAAGTGCATGGCCATCAGCGCCCCGGTCTCGATGCCGGCCGGCGAGTCGCACACGATGTACTCGAAGCCCAGGGTGTCCAGGTCCTTGAGCACCTTCTCCACGCCCTCCTTGCTCAGCGCGTCCTTGTCGCGCGTCTGCGAGGCGGCCAGCACGAACAGGGTCTCGGCGTTCTTGTCCTTGATCAGGGCCTGGTTCAGCGTGGCCTCGCCCTGGATCACGTTGATCAGGTCGTACACCACGCGGCGCTCGCAACCCATGATCAGGTCCAGGTTGCGCAGGCCCACGTCGAAGTCGATCACGGCGGTCTTGTGGCCGCGCAGGGCCAAGCCCGAGGCGAAGCTGGCGCTGGTCGTGGTCTTGCCCACGCCGCCCTTGCCCGAGGTGACGACGATGATTTTGGCCATGGGTTCTTCTTCCTTTGGGTGTTCTAGGTGTGCAGCCGGTCCATCACCAGCTTGCCTTCGGTGCCGCCGACCAGGCGCACCTGCGTCGGCCGCGATCGCACCTCGGCCGGCAGCGGCACCTCGCTGGTGCGGTACACGCCGGCGATGGAGATCAGCTCGGGCTCCAGGCACAGCGACAGGATGCGCGCGTCGGCGTTGCCGCGCGCGCCGGCGATCGCCTTGCCGCGCAGCGGGGCGTACACGTGGATGTGGCCGTCGGCGATGACCTCGGCCCCGGGGTTGACCATGGACATCACCACCAGGTCGCGCCCGCGGGCATAGACCTGCTGGCCCGAGCGCAGCGGCTTGTCGATCACCAGGGCCGAGGTGGCGGGGGGTTCGGGCACCGGCGCGGGGGGGGCCGGCGCGCGGGCGGCGGGCCGCGCGGGGGCGGCTTCCTTCTTGCGCGCGGCCGCCGCGGCCATGAGCTCGCCCGCGGGGGCCAGGCCGGCCTTGAGCGCGGCTTCCATCTGCGCCTCGCTGCCGCCCTTGACGGCCACCGGCATCACGCGGTACAGGCGCAGCAGGTCCAGCAGCGCGTTGAAGTCCAGCGCGGCCTGGCCGGTGTGCGGATGCAGCGGCGACAGGTCGATGACCAGCGGGTCGTTGTCGAAGAAGTCGGGGATGTCGCCGAAGCGCGCCTGCATCTCCTGGCCCAGCGCTGCCAAGTCGGCCGACTTCAGCAGCAGCGACACCAGCGGAAGGGTGGCGCTCTTGATCTCGAACGTGGCCGGCGTGCGGCCTGCGAGGGCGATGGTCATGCGGGGGAGGAGGGCTGCGGGGCCTGGCGAAAAGGCGGCGCATCTTAACAGCGGCCGCCAGCGCAGTCCTACACATGTTGTTGCCAATTGCACCTGTGCGGGCGACCCTGCGCGACCACACTGGATGCAACGCCACGCCAAGGAGCATGCATGATGAAGACGCAGCACATGCGCCGCCACTGGATCGCCGTCAGCGCGATCGCCGCGCTCGGCCTGCTGACGCTGTCCGAGGCTTCGGGCCAGAGCACCGGCGCGCAGGCGGTGTTCGAGGGCCGGCCGGCGATGGCCGGCGCCCAGGCCGGCACCGGCGCGATGGCCGGCCCGCCCCAGGGCGGGGTGGGCGTGCAGGGCTCGGATGCCTCGGGGCTGCAGCTGCAGCGCCCGGCCAACGTGGCGGGCGGCGCGCCCGCCGACATGCCGCAGGGCCCGCTGGCCGACGCGCCGGCGGTCCTGGCGCCCGGCGCCGACGAGCGCGCCACGCCGCGTGACGACCGCAACCCGCCGCGGGACCCCGGCCTGCGGCCGGGCCGCGAAGACGAAGGCCGCAGCGCCCCGCGCGACGCGCTGCCCGCCCAGCGCGACCGCGACCCGGGCGTCTCGCAGCCGCGGCGCGGCGCGGGCGAGCAGGTGCGGCGCACCGTCAAGCGCACCCGCGAGGGCTCGCGCCACGGCGTGAACCCCATCGAGTGATCGCGCGGCCGGCACCGGCCGGCGGCTCTGCCGCCCGGTAGCTCAGCCTTGGAACACCTCGCGCGCCTGCGCGAGGTCGGCCACGAAGGCCTCGAACGCGGCCTCGCGCTCCTCGGGCGGCATGCGCAGCAGCGCCGAGGGATGCAGGGTGATCAGCACCCTGCGGCCGTCGGGCCGCTCCAGCCACTTCCCGCGTTCGGCCGTGACCGCCACCATGCGGCCCATCAGCGAGCGCGCGGCCGTGGCGCCCAGGGCCACCAGGGCGCGCGGCCGCACCAGCGCGATCTCGTCCTCCAGCCAGTGCAGGCAGGCCGCGGCCTCGCGCTGGCTGGGGCTCTTGTGGATGCGGCGCTTGCCGCGCAGCTCGAACTTGAAATGCTTGACCGCGTTGGAGACGAAGATCTCGTCGCGCGGCAGGCCCAGCTGCGCCAGCGCCCGGTCGAGCAGCTGGCCGGCCGGCCCGACGAAGGGATGGCCGCGCAGGTCCTCCTGGTCGCCCGGCTGCTCGCCGACGAACATGAGCTTGGCCTGCAGCCGGCCCTCGCCGGTCACGGACTGGGTCGCGAACTCGCCGATCGGGCACTCGCGGCAGCGCATGGTGGCCTGCTTGAGCTCCTCGAGCGAATGGATGCCGTCGCGCTCCAGGGTGACGGCCGGGTCGTCCTGGCGCACCGGCCGCGGGATGCGGCGCAGGGGCTGGGTTGCCGGTTGCTCGATCATGGTGCCGCTCCTTTCCAGGGCCTGCGCCGCCAGCGGCGCGATCAGCTGCGCCTCGGGCAGGTTGTGCCAGTACTTGCGCGGCATGTGCTGCTGCATGGCCTGGAGCTTGAGCCGCGCGGGATTGAAGATGCTCTGGTAGTAGGTCAGCCACAGCTGCTCGCCGGCGTCGGGCGGCGGCGCCTGCTCGCGCCCGACGCCCGGGCCGTAGTGCAGCTGCTGCAGATCCCACTGCACGCAGCGCTCGGGCGTGAGGATGGCCCAGCGCATGTTGGCGAAACGCGCGGCGAACCAGGGCGCCGCCGCCTCGACGATGTGGTGCATGGGTTCGAACCAGGCCACGTGCAGCACCTCGCCCGGATGCTCCTCGTCGGGCACCGGCCGGAAGCGCACGAAGGCCTTCATCTTGTGCAGGTCGCGCCGCACCGACTGCGCCATCTGCTGGGCCGACAGCATGTCGGGATCGATGGGGTCGTTGCGCAGGCCGGGCTCGTGCACCAGCCGCCACAGCAGCCGGTACATCAGCGCGAAGCGCTGCGGGTCGCTGTGCAGCACCACCAGCTCGCACAGCCGCACGAAGGAGGCGGGCACGATGGCCGACGCCGCCTTGGGCACGCCGCGCGGCCGGCTCTCGGCCGCCGTCGCCGGCGGGGCGGAGAACAGGTCGGCGTTCTGCGCCTGCGCCGTCTCCCACTGCACCTGCTCGGGCGGCACCTGGTGCGCCAGCAGCTCGCGCGCCTCGGCCCGGAAGCCCGCCAGGTCGGTCTCGCTCGCGAGGACGGCGTGCATGGCGAGGGTCTTCCTAGAACAGCACGGCCTGCTCGGGCGCCAGCGTCTGCCGCAGGGCGGCGGGCCCGGCCGCGGTGCGGGCCGGCCGGTGGTCGGCGGTGGTGACGAAGGGCAGCACCTTCCTCGTGGGCACGCGCAGGCGCTTCAAGTCCTCGGCGCGCAGCCGGCGCACGCGCCGCGCCAGCAGCAGCCGGTCGACGGCCTTGACGCCCAGGCCGGGCACGCGCAGCAGCAGCTCGCGCGGCGCGCGGTTGAGATCCACCGGGAAGCGCTCGGGATGCGCCAGCGCCCAGCCCAGCTTGGGATCGACCTGCAGCGACAGCATGCCGCCGCCGCCCTCGGTGATCTCGCGCGCCTCGAAGCCGTAGTGGCGCATCAGCCAGTCGGCCTGGTAGAGGCGGTGTTCGCGCACCAGCGGCGGCGCGGCCAGCGGCAGCGAGGAGGAGGCGTCGGGGATGGGGCTGAAGGCCGAGTAGTAGACGCGCTTGAGGCGGTAGCTGCCGTACAGCTGCGCGCTGGTGGCCAGGATGGTGGCGTCATCGGCACCGTCGGCGCCGACGATCATCTGCGTGCTCTGGCCCGCGGCGGCGAACGCGGGCGGGGCGGCGCGCCGGGGCGCCGCCCCGGGCACGAAGCGCAGCGGCCGGGCGGCGGCCTCGGCGGCCTCGCCGCGCGCGTCGTCGATGTGCACGCGCAGCCGCGCCATGGAGCGCCGGATGCCGGCCGTGTCCTTCTCGGGCGCCAGTTGCGCCAGCCCCGCCTCGGTGGGCAGCTCGATGTTGATGGACAGGCGGTCGGCATACCGGCCGGCCGCCTGCAGCAGCTCGGGCGCCGCGTCGGGGATGGTCTTGAGGTGGATGTAGCCGCGGAAGTCGTGCTCCTGGCGCAGCCGGCGCGCCACCTCGACCACCTGCTCCATGGTGTGGTCGGGGCCGCGGATGATGCCGCTGGACAGGAACAGCCCCTCGACCAGGTTGCGGCGGTAGAAGTCCAGCGTGAGCTGCACCACCTCGTCGACCGTGAAGCGCGCGCGCCGCACGTTGCTGCTGACGCGGTTGACGCAGTACAGGCAGTCGTACAGGCAGAAATTGGTCAGCAGGATCTTGAGCAGCGAGATGCAGCGGCCGTCCGGCGCGTAGCTGTGGCAGATGCCGGTGCCGTCGTTGCTGCCCAGGCCGCGGCCCTGGGTGGAGTCGCGCGGCGTGCCGCCCGAGGACGCGCAGGACGCGTCGTATTTCGCGGCGTCCGCGAGGATGGCGAGCTTGGTGTTCAGGTCCACTGGATGACTGTACAGTAGTCAGCGGCGGGACGAGCGCCGGCGCGGCTTGGCCCGCGACAGCCGCCGGGCATTGGCGGTGGCGGCGGCATGGATGGGCGCCAGGCCCGCGCTGCCCAGCCGTGCCCATTCGCCCCAGGCCGCCAGCCAGGGATAGGCGCCCTGCTGCACGGCCATGGCCGCTGGCGCGCCGGCCCACAGCGCCCAGGCCGACTCGCCCGCGGCCTGCAGCTTCTCGGTGCCCATGCGCATGAATTCCTTGCGGTCGCGCGCGCTGGGCGAGTGGCCGGCCAGCGCCATGCGCTGGGTGCGGGTGGCGATCACCTGGGACGAGGCCCACAGCATCTCGGACCAGCGCAGGCCCAGCTGCCACCACAGCAGGGCAGGAGCCAGGGGAAGGAGGGGAGGGGTGGGAGCCATGGGTACTGCTTAGGGTGGATGGGCCGTCGCACGCGGGATGCGGGCGGACGGCAAGGGCTTCTATCGCGCTGGCGCAGGGGCGGCCGGGTTGCGGCGCGCCCGCGCCTCCACGAACAGGTACAGCACGGCGGCCAGCAGCAGCGGGCCGATGTAGTACAGGGCGCGGTAGCTCAGCAGCGCGGCCAGCAGCTGGGCTTCGGGCACCTGGTGCGACAGCAGCGCGATGAACACAGCCTCCAGCACGCCCAGCCCGGCCGGCACGTGGGTGATCACGCCCGCCACCGCCGCCACCAGCAGCACGCTGAGCACCGGGAAATAGCCGACCTTGCCCTGCAGCAGCGTGAACAGGATCGCGCCCATGACCATCCAGTTGGTGACGGCCATCACGACCTGCAGCACCGCCATGCGCGCCGGCGGCAGGATCAGCTCGTGCCCGCGCAGGTGCAGGCTGCGCCGCGTGGCGAAGAAGCACGCGCCCAGGTAGGCCAGGCCCACGGCCAGCATGCCGACGCCCAGCCAGCGCAGGCCCTCGCTGCCCACCTTCCAGTCGGGCGGCAGCTGCAGCGGCGCCACGGCGAACACCGCGCCGCCCAGCAGCAGGTAACCCAGCCAGTTGGTCAGGATGGACAGCGTCATCACCTGGGTGATGGTGGGCACGTCGAGCCCCAGCCGCCCGTACAGCCGGTAGCGGAAGGCGACGCTGCCCACCAGCGAGCCCATGTTGAGGTTAAAGGCGTAGCTGATGAAGTTGACCTGCCAGACCTGGGACTTGGGCAGGCCGTGGCGCGTGTAGTGGCGGCCCAGCAGGTCGAAGCTGCAGTAGATGGCGTAGCTGGCCGCCACGCCGGCCAGGGCGGCCAGCAGCACGCCGCGCGGCGTGGCCAGGATGTTGCGCCAGACCTCGCCCCAGTCCACGTTGCGGGCGTAGCGCACGGTGTAGTAGGCGACGGCGGCGAAGAAGGCGATCGTGAGCCCGCGCTTGAGCCAGGGCCACCACGGCCGGGCGCTCCAGCCGCGCGCGGGCGGGGAGGCCGCGGCCGCCGGGGCGGCGGCGCCGGGGTGCGGCACCGGGCGGGCGGGCGAGGGCATCATGGATGGTCCTTGGCCGGCACCGGCTCGAGCGGGCTGTCCAGCGCGGACTTGAGCCGGGGCGCGTGCCGGGGCAGCCACTGCGCCCAGGAGGGGAACTTGCGCATCACGTGGAACGCGATGTAGCTGCGCACCAGCTCCAGGCCGCGCACCTCGCCCAGCGATTCGCGGTCGATCTCGCGGCAGCTGTGGCGCATCAGGTGCTCCAGACGCCCGTGCAGGTGCTGGTTGAACTCCCGGTCGCGGATGATGACGTTGGCCTCCAGGTTGAGCGCCAGGCTCAGCGGGTCGAGGTTGCTGGAGCCCACGGTGGACCATTCGTCGTCGGCCAGCGCCACCTTGCCGTGCAGCGGCCGCTCGCAGTACTCGAACACGCGCACGCCGGCCTTGAGCAGGTGGTGGTAGAGCGTGCTGGCGGCCGTCTTGACGATGGCCATGTCGGGCTGGCCCTGCAGGATCAGCCGCACGTCCACCCCGCGCCGCGCCGCGCGCCTGAGCTCGCGCACCAGCCGGTAGCCGGGGAAGAAGTAGGCGTTGGCGATCACCACGCGCTGGCGCGCCGAGCGGATGGCGATGCGGTACTGCCGCTCGATGTCGTCCTTGTGGTTGACGTTGTCGCGCGTGACCAGCATGGCGCGCGCGGTGCCGGCGTGCGGCAGCGCCTCGGGCGCGTGGCGCACGTGCTTGCGCCGGCGCCACCACTGGCGGCGACGCTCGTGGCGCAGCCCCTGGGCCAGCGCGGCATGGGTGAAGCGGTGGATCTCGGCCACCAGCGGGCCGTGGATCTCCACCGAGTAGTCCTGCTTGGCCTCGGGACCGTAGTCGGCCAGGTGGTCGGCCGAGTAGTTGATGCCGCCGACGAAGGCGATCTCGCCGTCCACCACCACGATCTTGCGGTGCATGCGGCGCAGCAGCTTGGGCCGCAGGCCGAAGGGGCGCGGTCCGGGGTCGAACACGTGCAGGCGCACGCCGGCGGCCACCAGGGTGGAGATGAACCGGTCCGACAGGTCGGGCGAGCCCCAGCCGTCGACGGTGACGTCGACCTGCGCGCCGTTGCGCGCCGCCGCCAGCAGCGCCTGCTGCAGCTGCAGGCCGACCTTGTCCTCGAACAGGATGAAGGTCTCCAGCACCACCTCGCGCTTGGCATTGGCGATGCACTCGAACACGCGCGGGAAGAACTCCTCGCCGTTCTCCAGCAGGCGGAAGGAGTTGCCCTCGATCCAGCGGCTGGACGGCGCGCGCGCGGAGGGGCCGGGCGGGCGGGTGGTGTCGGTGCCGCCCGGGCCGGGCGAATAGAAACTGCGCTTCATAGGTGGATCTCGGCCACCAGGGGCGCGTGGTCGGACAGGTGGGACCAGGGCTTGCGCGGCAGCACCACCGGCAGGTGCACCGAGGCGTTGCGCACGTAGATGCGGTCCAGGCACAGCAGCGGGAAGCGCGCCGGGAAGGTCTTGGCCGGCTCGCCGTAGGCGTTGACGAACACCTCGCGCAGGCCGATCTCGCGCTCCAGGATGGCGTTGGCGCGGCGGCGCCAGTCGTTGAAGTCGCCCGCCACGACCAGCGGCTCGTTGTCGGGCACCTCGCCGCGCACCATCTCGCACAGCAGGTCGAGCTGGTGCATGCGGTGGCTCTCGGCCAGGCCCAGGTGCACGCAGATGGCGTGGACGTCCAGCGGCTGGCCCGGCACCCGGATCACGCAGTGCAGCAGGCCGCGCTTTTCCGGGCCGGCGACGGACACGTCGTGGTTCTGGTAGTGCACGATGGGGAACTTGGACATCAAGGCGTTGCCATGGTGGCCTTTGGCATGCACCATGTTGCGGCCATAGGCGTTATGCGGCCAGATGCTGTCGGCGAGGAACTCGTAGTGCGGGGCGTCGGGCCAGCCGTTCACCTTCCTGCAGTGGTCCTCGTGGGTGCCCTGCACCTCCTGCAGGAACACCACGTCGGCGCCGACCTTGCGGACCGCGTCGCGCAGCTCGGGCAGGATGAACTTGCGGTTGAAGGTGGTGAAGCCCTTGTGGATGTTGACCGTCATCACGGTCAACGGTGGGGCGCCGGCCATGCTGCTGTCCGTCATCGCAGGGGATGCCCTTTCGTGTCTTGGAGCAGGGTTTGTACCGAAGGGCTTGTGGACAAGTTGTAGGACGGCGAGCCAAGTCCTTGTCGCGTCCAACGGGCTTCCAGGGCCGTGTAGGACGGGGCAGCAGCCGCCTGCCGGCCAATGGCCGGGCCGGCTGAAAGCCGCCGGCGCGACGCATGCTCGAAAGAGCTATGCAGGCTCATCGGGCCCCTACCGCTCCCGATAATCGGCCTCAGCGCTGTCACGCATCCGCCGGCGCGGACCAGGGAAGAGAAAGAAGAAAGGGAGCCGTACGACATGAAGCGAATGCCATGGGCCCTGGCGTGGGGACCGCTGCTGCTGGCGGCCGCCTGGGCCGCCACGGCGCGGCCCGCCGCCGCCCAGCCGCTGGACCTGCGTCCGGCCGGCATCATGGTGCAGGGCGGGGCCGGCGAGGAGGACGCCGCCATCGCTTCGGTGGGCCTGGTGTGGCCGTGGTCGCTGCGCCGGCGGCTGTGGGGCAGCGAGCTCACCGGCATGACCGAGGCCTATGGCTCGCTCTGGCGGGCGCGCGACTTCGATGGCGGCTGGCAGCACTACACGCAGTTCAACCTGGTGCCCATGCTGCGGCTGCGGTTCGCCGAAGGCCGCTCGCCCTGGTTCGCCGAGGCCGGCATCGGCGTCTCGCTGATGGACGAGGTGTACCGCACGCCGGACAAGGGCTTCAGCACGCGCTTCCAGTTCACCGACGTGGTGGGCGCCGGGCGCAGCTTCGGCGCCGACCGTCGGCATGAGCTGAGCCTGCGCCTGACGCACTACTCCAACGCCGGCATCAAGAAGCCCAACCCGGGCATCAACTACCTGCAGCTGCGCTACGGCCTCTGGTTCTGAGGTCCCGCTCTACTTCACGCGCGGCGGGCGCAGCGCCTGGTCCGGCGGCGCCAGCTGCCCGGCGCGCTGCCGCGCCACGGCCTGCGCCACCGCACGCGCGACGTTGCGCACCTCTTCCTGGACCGTGGTGTCGCCGTCCAGCGTCTCGTGGCTGTCGGCGTACGAGTCGTAGTAGCCGATGAAGCGGTCCAGCCGCGCCTGGCGGCCGGCGTCGACCAGGCCCATCCAGTCCAGCCAGTCGCACAGCGCGCGGCGCACGCCCTCGATGCCGGCCACGTCGCCGTGCACCACCACGCCGTAGGCCCGGCCGGCCAGGTGCTTGGGGTAGTCCCAGCCGGCGCGCTCGATCGCCTTGGCCTCTCCCGCCTTCTTGCCGTGCGTGCTGGTGGGGTCGGGGTTGCCGCCGTCGGCGCACACCAGCCGGTCCATCATCAGCTTGAGCGGGCTGGCCACCTGGTACCAGTACACCGGCGTGAGCAGGATCACGCCGTGCGCCGCGGCCCAGCGCTCGTAGATCTCGTTCATCCAGTCGCCGGTCTGGCGCTCCGCATGGTTGGGGTAGCAGCTGCACGGCCAGTGGCACAGCGGCATGGCGGTGGAGACGCAGCCCTTGCACGGGTGGATGTGCAGGTCGTACTCGGAGTTGAGCAGGCTCAGGTCCAGCAGGTCGCACTCGATGCCCTGGGCCTGCAGCACCTCCTGGGCGATGCGGGAGAGGCGCCAGGTCTTGGAGATCTCGCCCGGGCAGGTGCCGTCGTTGCGCGAGGCGCTGCACACCAGCAGCACGCGCGAGGGCGTGTCGGGCCGGGCCTGGCGCGCCTGGGCGGCGGCGATGCGGTCGCGGGCGCGGCGCCACTCGACGGACAGGTCGTAGCCGGGATCAGCGAAACCCGGGCCGGCCTTCTCGGTCACCGGGGCCTTGCGGCCCTGCTGGTAGGCCTCCCAGGCGATGGCCTCCAGGCGCGTGATGGCGGGGGCTTCGGCCTGGTAGGCCGGATCGTGGAAGGCCTGCATGAAGCGCTGGTGGAAGCGCTCGCGGTCGATCTGGGGTGGGGCCTGCCCGGTACGGGGTTGATCGCTCATACCAACCAGTTTAGGCATCAACCCGTCCGTCGTGGGACTGATGACAGGCAGTTGCCCCCACGTCCTACAGCCGGGAACGCGTGCGTCCGATGACTGCCCGGCCGTGGGGCACCTACCGTGTGGTCATGCCCTGCACGGGCTGTTCATCATGACTCAACCGAAAAGGAACACCCCATGAAACACCGTATTCCCACCGCCTCCCTGCTGCTGGCCGGCCTGCTGGCCGCCGGCGCCGTCCAGGCCCAGACCGCCCCCGCTTCGGGCACGACCAGCCTGCCGCCGGCTGCCGGCGAGGCCAGCACCCAGGTCAACGGCCAGCCCAACCGCAACCCCAACACCCCGGCGATGGGCGCCGGCACCTCGTCGACCACGACCATGGGCACGGGTGCCCAGCAAGGCGGCACGCACTCCGGCATGCAGCACGGCACGACCGCTGGCGCCAGCGCCCGTGGCGATGCCCGCGTCTCCCCCGTGCCGCCCGATGCCGGCGAGGCCAGCACCATGGTCAACGGCCGCCCCAACGCCAATCCCAACGACCCGCGCCTGAACAAGAGCAAGTCCGAGCTGCGCGCCGAGAAGCAGATGAAGCGCGCCGAGCGCCAGGAGCGCCGCCAGGCGGCTGTTGCCAGCCAGATGGGCGCCACCGCGGGCGCGCCGGCCGGCACGCCGGCCGTGGCCCCTGCTGGCCTGCCGCCGGTGCAAAAGGGCGGCACGCCCCAATAAGGCGCTCCAGCGCTGCCGACAGCCCCTGCCCGCAGGGGCTTTTTTTCGCCCGCGACCGACACCAGGCGGCAGGCCGGGAACGCGCCGCGCCGTAGAGTGCGGCCATGCAGACCCCAACGACTCCCGATCCCGAAGCTGCGGCCGCGCCTGCCGCCGACTTCCAGGCCCTGCGCGGGCTGGCCTGGCTGCTAGCCGCCCAGTCGCTGGGCGAGCTGCTGGTGCGTGGCGCGCAGCTGCCCTTCCCGGGTCCCGTGGCCGGCTTGCTGCTGCTGCTGCCGGCCCTGCGCTGGCCCGCCGTGCGCGGACCCGTGGCGGCCTGCGCCGCCTTTTTGCTGGGCCATCTGTCGTTGCTGTTCGTGCCGGTGGGCGTGGGCGTGATGACGCACCTGCCGCTGCTGGGCCAGTTCGGCGGCCGCATGCTGGCGGTGGTGGTGCTGTCCACCTGGATCGGGCTGGCCGTGACGGTGCTGGCGCTGCGCTGGCGGGGAGGTCGCGATGCCGAACTTCGTTGAGCTGTGGATCTACCTATCGGCAACGCCGCTGTTCGGCCTGACGGCCACGCTGGGGGTCTACCTGGCCGCTCATGCGGCCTACGTGCGGCTGGGGCAGGCGCCCTGGGCCAATCCGGTGCTGTGGTCGGTGGCCGGGCTGGCCGCGGCCCTGCTGGCCACCGGCGTGCCCTACCCGAGCTACTTCGCCGGCGCGCAGTTCATCCATTTCCTGCTGGGGCCGGCCGTGGTGGCGCTGGCCTGGCCGCTGTGGCAGCGGCGCGAGGCCCTGCGGCAGCGCTGGGGGCGGCTGCTGGTGGCGGCACTGGCGGGCGGTACCGCCGCCAGCGGCTCGGCCGTGGCGCTGGGCTGGGCGGTCGGGCTGCCGGCCGAGGTGGTGCTGTCGCTGGCGCCCAAGTCGATGACTGCGCCGGTGGCCATGGGGGTGGCCGAACGCATCGGCGGCATCCCGGCGCTGGCCGCCGTGTTCGCCGTGCTCACCGGCCTGGCCGGCGCGCTCAGTGGCAAGTACCTGTTCGATGCGCTGCGCGTGCCCGCCGCCGGCGCCGGCTGGGCGGCCCGCGGTTTTGCCCTGGGCACCGCCTCGCACGGCATCGGCGCCGCGCGTGCGCTGCAGGTGGACGCCGATGCGGGTGCCTACGCCGGCCTGGCGCTGGGGCTGCAGGTGGTGCTGGGATCGTTGCTGTTGCCGCTGGCCGCCGGCTGGCTTCGCTAGCCGCTGGGCAGGGGCCTCGTCAACTACTGGTCGCTCAGCGGCTTGCGCTGCTCTTCCTGCTCGCGCAGGTGCGCAATGATGCTGTCCGTGCCCTGGCCGTTGCGGTTGACGCGAGGCGGGGTGCTGCCGTCCTCGACGGTCTCGTCGGCCGGGGTGTGAGGAGAAGCGGAGCTGCGGTGCTCTTCGGGCTGGCTGGACATGACGCAGGTGTGTCGGAGTGCGCAATATTAAGAAACCTTGCGCCCGGCGTCATAGGAGAAACGCGCAGCTGCGTCGCCGCGTGCCTCAGCCACAAGCTGGACGGCCGCGCAGTCTAGCCCAGCGATGTCACGAGACCGTCAAGCCGCGTCACAAAACGCAACTCGACGGTTGTCCCGCGTCAGCCCCGGTGGCCGCCGCCGTGATGACCGTGGTGGCCGCGGCGCAGCGTGGCCTCGTCGAACACCTTCTTCTGCTCGGTCGTGAGCGATGCGTAGAAAGCCTTGGTGGCTTCGCCGCGGCGGTCCATCTCGGCCATGCGCTCGTTGCGCAGGGCGCGCAGGTGGTCGATGCGGTCCGGCGTGGCCATTCGGGCCAGGGCCTCGCGGTCCGGGCGCTGCGGCTTGCCCTGCGGGCGCAGCGCGTTGGTGAAGCTGGTCCAGGCGCTTTCCTGGCTGCCGCTGATCTGCAGCTTCTGCTTGAGCTCGGTCATGCGCTGCTCGAAGCGCTCCAGGCGCTTGGCCGGGTCGAAGCGGCCGCCGTGCCGCGGCTGCTCCTGGGCGGCGGCGGCGCCGGACGGCGCGGCGGGGGCGGTCTGGGCGGTGGCGCCGGCGGCCAGCGAGGCCAGCAGCGCGGCGCAAACGAGGTGGGAGCGGAGGGATGTCATGGGAGGGCCTTTCTTCATCAAACGACCTGCACCCATCGGCAGGCTGGAAGGCAGTGTGGCGGCCGCGTGTAAGCCCCGCGTGCGCCGACGGTAGCGCTTGTGTAAAGGCCGGCCCAGGCGCACAGCGGCGGGGGCGCTGCGCCTACAGGCACTGGGCGAAGCGGGCGACAGCCATGCGCCGCCGTGCCGCCACCATGAAAGGCAACCAGGAGAGACGCATGAGCCGAACGCACTTCACTGCCCGCTGGGCCGCCGCGCTGGTGGTGGCGGGCGCGGCCGGCGCCGCGCTGGCCCAGGCCGACGACGATGCCGCGCCCACCAACCGAACCCAGGGCCCGGCGGTGCTCACCGATACCGAGCCCCTGCCGCCGGAGGACCGCAGCAGCGCCGGCGCCGTGGTGCTGGACCGCTCGCCGGTGCGGGCCCGGCAGAACGCCGGCGACGGCCTGCAGCGCAACGTGGACCGCGCCCTGATGCGCGAGCGAGAGCGGGCGCGGGCCGCCGATGCCAGCGAGCAGGAGCGTTCGCGCCAGCTGCGCGGGATGGGCGCCGGCCCGCAGCGCTGAGCGCGCGCCGGCGCGGACCTCAGGCCAGGCGGCCGTTCTGGAAGTCCTCCACCGCCTGGATCAGCTGCTCGCGCGTGTTCATCACGAAAGGCCCGTACTGCGCGATCGGTTCGCGCAGGGGCCGGCCGGCGATGAGCAGGGCGCGCGCCGGCGTGTCGCCGGCCACCGAGCGCAGCCGTGCTCCGTCGCCCTCGCCGGCGAGCAGGGCCATGCGCTGCGCGGGCACGACGCTGACCCCGCCCTGCGCGTCGAGCAGCTCCACCGCGCCGCGGTACACGTAGACGAAGGCATTGTGCCCGGCCGGCAGGGGCTGCTCGAAGAGGGCGGCGCCGGCCGGGAAGTGCAGGTCCAGGTACAGCGGCTCGGTGTGCTCGCGCTGCACCGCGCCGGCCACGCCGTGGCTCTGGCCGGCGATGACGCGCGCGGTCACGCCCTCGGGCGTGGTGAATTCCGGGATTTCCTGGTTCTGGATGTCGCGGTACCAGGGCTCGCGCATCTTGTCCCGGCCGGGCAGGTTGAGCCAGAGCTGAAAGCCCTCCATGCGGCCGTGTTCCTGCTCGGGCATCTCGCTGTGGACCAGGCCGCGGCCGGCCGTCATCCACTGCACCCCGCCGTTCTGCAGCAGGCCCTCGTGGCCGGCGCTGTCGCGGTGGCGCATGCGGCCGGCGATCATGTAGGTGACGGTCTCGAAGCCGCGGTGCGGGTGGTTGGGAAAGCCCGCGCCGTAGTCGTCGGGGTCGTCGCTGGCGAAGTTGTCCAGCATCAGGAACGGGTCCAGCCGGCGCTGCAGGTCCTGCGTCAGCACGCGGGTGAGCTTGACCCCGGCGCCGTCGCTGGTGGGCTGGCCGGCGACAATGCGCTCGACGGGGCGGGGTTGGGCCAGGGGGGTCGTCGCGTTCATGACGGGATTACACGGCGTTCGGCAAATCCATGTCGGGAGGCGGTTGATCAGTCCGGCGGGGCGTCGCCAATGTCCTTGCGCGCGGGGCGCCATGTCTTGAAGACCTTTCGAGCGAAGCCATGCCTCAGCGCGGCAGGCGGTGCCTGGGCGGGGCGATTTCTGGGGCGGCGGGACGGCTCTTCGGCCTGGGGCTGCGCGCCGCAAGTGCGGCGCGCTTCGTGATCTGACTCGCGGCATCTGTCTGAACGCAGCGCCCTTCGGGGCGCGCAGTGAGTTATGCCGCGGCCCCAGGCCGAAGAGAACGGCCCGCGAAGTCCGTGCGCCAGCACGGACCGCCCCAGTATGAGCCCCGACCGGGCACCGCTTGCCGTGCCGCGCGAGGCATCGTTTGCGCATTTCAGCGACAGCCTCATTCGGGCGGCGCCAGCTCCAGCACGGCCGGGACCCCCGTGGCCCAGGGTGCCCGTGCCAGCTCGGCGGCCAAGGCCAGCCGTTCGGCGCGCGGCATCGGCCGCAGGGCCAGGGCGATGCGCTGGGCCCGCGCCAGGTTGATCTGGCCGCTGGCCTTCCAGCGCTGCGCCTCCAGCACCGGGTTGTGCAGCATGGCGGCTAGCCACACGGCCTGGGCCGGCTCCAGCTCGTGGGCGCGCACGCCGAAGTGGTGGCGCGCCGCCGCCTCGGCGCCGCACAGGCCCTCGCCCCAGGGCGCATGGGCCAGGTACAGCCGCAGGATGCGCGCCTTGCCCAGGGTGCGCTCCATCTCCACCGCCCACAGCAGCTCGCGCAGCTTGCGCACCGGGCTGCGCTCGTCGCCCGTGATGAGCAGCTTGGCCACCTGCTGCGACAGGGTGGAGGCGCCGCGCAGGGCGGCGTCCTCGCGCTGGTTGCCGGCCAGGGCGGCGGCCAGCTCGGCTGCGTCGTAGCCCAGGTGCTCGAAGAAGCGCTGGTCCTCGGCCGCGATGACGGCGCGCACCAGCGGGCTGTGGTCGCTCAGGTAGCCGGCGCGTGGCGGCGTGCCGCAGACGGTAAGCGCATGCAGCAGCTGCTCGCTGCCCAGCCCCTGGACCTCGAAGCCCTCGAAGCGCGGCTGCACCCGCAGCTCGCCCTGCGGCAGGCGCAGCTGCGCGGTGAAGGCGAAACGCCCTTGCAGCCGCACCCGCGCCAGCTCGGGGATGGCGCCGCCGAAGAGCGCGTAGGCGTCGGCGATGGGCGTATCGGCGACCGCCAGCTGCAGCTGCAGGCCCTGGCGGGACAGCGTGCCGCGCCATTCGCCGCGCAGCGGGCCGGCGGCGACCTCGCCCCACAGGGACTCGCCCTGGCGCGTGGCGCTCAGCCGGGCCGAGGGCAGCAGCAGCGCCTGTCCGCCCAGCGCCGGCAGGCGCAGGCGGCAGGGCGCGCAGCGCAGGGTCAGCCGGCGTTGCTCCGGTTGCCAGTCGACGTGCACGCGCCCCGCGTCGGTGGCGATGCTGCGCCCGTGCAGCAGCGGCGCGGCCCAGGGCGCGGTGGCCAGCCGCACCATGGAGGGCACGCCGGCCTGCACCGTCCACGGGCCCAGGCGCAGCGGGATGGCCCATTCGCCGGGCAATGGCGCCAGCACGGCGCGCACGACCAGGGCTGCGGCCGACAGGCCGGCGCCGGCCACGGCCGCCAGGCCCAGCAGGAGGCACACGCAGGTACGTAGGTTCACAACGCCTCCGCCACGGTGACGGCCTGCCACGGCCCGGGCGACTGGCCCAGCACGGCCGCCCAGTACCAGGCCGAGGTGTCGGTGAAGCCGCGGCCGGCGGCGTCGACGATGCGCTCGCACACGCGCAGCCGCTGGCCGTCGCGCCCCGCCTCGAAGCAGCGCCACAGCCGGCCCTGGCCGTCCAGCCGCAGCTGCTCGGCGGCGACGCGCCAGCCCAGGCCGCGGTAGCAGTCGACCGCCGGATGCAGCATGCGCGTGGGCTGGTGCGCGCTGCGCAGCACCAGCACCTGCCGCCCGTCCGTCATCCTCGCCAGGCTGCCAGGGAAGCGGCGCGCGAAACGCTGCTCCACCTCGCTCAGGGCCAGCGGCCGCAGCGGGCGGCCGTCCCAGTGCCGGGGCGGCTCGGGCGCGGGCGGCGCGACCGGGGCGGCGGGCCGCTGCAGCACGACGGCCAACGACCAGGCGGTGCACAGCGGCAGCAGCAGCGCGCACGTCGCCTTGAGCAGCACCCGGTTCAGGAAGCGATTGGCGATCATGCGGGCCTCCGCGTTGCTTCGGGACGCGACATCACCCAGCCGACACCGGCGCACACCGCGGCCAGCACCGCCAGCCCGGCCACCTCGTGCGCCCAGCCGGGCAGCGGGCGTCCCGCGCCCTCGGCCGCCACCAGCAGCGTGTTGCGCAGCACGTTGCCGGCCAGCACCAGCGCGCCCACCGCCGGCAGGCGGGTGAGGAACGCACGGTCGCCGCGCGCCAGCAGCAGCGCGGCCACGCAGGCGGTGAAATAGCCGAACCACACCATCTGCACGCCGGAGCAGGGCGCGTCGACGATGACCCGCCGGCCCTCCACCCACAGCGTGGCGCCTTCGCGCTCCACACGGAACACCAGGCCCAGCAGCCAGCGGCTGGCCTCGGCGGTGAGGACGCGCAGCGGGTAGCCGGCGTAGAACTGCAGCGAGGCCAGCAGCGGCAGCGACAGCACGGCCAGCCCGGTCACCGGCGCCCGCGGCGTGCCCGGCGGCAGGAAGGCCGCCAGGCCCGCGGCCAGGCCCAGCAGGCTGGCCAGCGCCAGTGCCAGCGGCGGCAGCAGTCCCTGGCCGGCGGTGGCCAGCAGCACGCAGCCCAGGGCCGCCAGCAGCCAGCCCAGGCGCGGCGCGGCACGCAGCCGGTGCCGCGAGCGCCACGCCAGCACGGCCAGGGCGGCCAGCGCCAGCAGGCCCAGCGGGTCGTCGGAGCCGTCGGCCAGGCGCCGGCCCATCCACCACCAGGTGGGCCACAGCGCGGCCGCCAGCAGGGCCAGCCACAGCGCGTCGGGCGCGGTGTCGATGCGCACGCCCCAGCGCACCAGGGCGGGCATGCGAAGCAGTCGCGGCAGGTTCATCGCTTCGCTCCTTCAGTCGGTGTAGCGCGCGGCGTTGCGGCGGCGCTGGCGGCGCACCAGCATCGCCAGCATGGACAGCGCCACCGCGGTGGCGCCCCAGGCGGCGGGCTCGGGCGTGCCGGGCACTTCCACGGCGGTGGCGAGCACCGGCGCCTCGCCCAGGGCGCGCTCGCCCACGCCCTCCGGCAGCGGCTGGGGCTGGTCGACGGAGGCGCCGTCCTGCGGCCGCGGGTGGTGCACCACGCGGTCCACCGCCAGGAAGCTGGTGTATTGCGTCAGCAGCCGGTACTGCAGGCCCAGGGCCGTGATGCGCTCGCGCTGGCCGTCGCCGCCTTCCAGCGCCTCCTGGTCGGACAGCGCCGCGATGCGGTGGCGGGCCCAGAGGTGGCGCAGCGCGCGGGTGTCACCGCCTTCCTGCGGGGCGCCGCCGGCGCCCGCGACCGTCGCGATGGGCACGACCTGGCGGTACGGGCCGTCGGCCGCGCGGCCCTCCACCACCAGCTGGCCGCCGGGGTTGCCGCGCCACTTGCCGAACACCACCACCGGCCGCTCGGCCAGCACGTCGGGCAGCTGGGGCGGCTCCACGTCGTAGGCCTCCAGCCCCTCGAAGCGGGCGGTCACGCTGGTGAGCACGGGCGACTCGATCATGCGCCGGAAGCGCGTGGCCTGGTCCCGCGCCTGCGAGGCTTGGGTGATGACGAAGGGCTCGCCCTGGCCGGCGCGCGCCAGGCCCTCGATCAGGTGCCGGTTGACCGAGCTGCCGATGCCGAAGGCGAACACGTTGGCCTGCGACAGGTGGCGGCGCACCAGCTCGAAGGCCTCGCGCTCCACCGTCACGTAGCCGTCGGTCACCACCACCACCGTGCGCGACACGTCGGCCGCCTTGGGCTGCGCGTACACCCGCTTGAGCGCCGGGATCAGCTCGGTGCTGCCGCCCCCGCCCATCTGCTCGATGGTGCGGATGGCCTGCTCCAGGTTGGCGCGCGTGGCCGGCACCGGCTGCGGGCTGAGGAAGCGGTTGCTGCCGGAGAACAGCAGCACGTTGAAGGTGTCGCTGGGCCGCAGGCCGCCGATCAGCTCGCGCAGCACGGCCTTGGCGGTGTCCAGCGGGAAGCCGTGCATGGAGCCGGAGATGTCGACCACGAAGACGTAGTCGCGCGGCGGGATGGCCCGGGCATCGACCTGCCGCGGCGGCTGCACCATGGCCAGGAAGAAGTTCTCCTGGGGACCCTGGTACAGCAGCACGCCCGAGGCGATGCCCTCGCCGGCCAGCCGGTAGTGGAGGATGAAGTCGCGGTTGCCGGCGGGGCGGCCCGGCTCGCCCTGCAGCGCCACGTGGGCCTGCCGCTCGCCCTCGAGCTCGACGCCGATCCGGTGCGAGGGCGACTCCACGCCCTGGATCGCCAGGGGCGAGGCGATGTGCAGCTGCAGGTCGAAGGCGGCGGGCGAGGCCTGGCCCTCGCGCAGCGTGGGCTGCGCCACCCAGGCGGTGCGTGCCTGCGACGACTGCGGGCTGTTGTAGCGCGGCCCGACCACCGTGGGAAAGACGAACTGGTAGCGCCCGGCCTCGGGCACCAGCAGCTCGGTGTAGCGCAGCTCCACCTTCACCTCGTCGCCGGGCAGGATGTTGGCCACGTTCATCTGGAACACGTTGGGCAGCTGCTGCTCCAGCAGGGCGGCGGTCTTGCCCTCCTGCCGGGCCGCGGCGTATTCCTGGCGCGCCTGGCGCTTCTCGCGGATGTCGGCGGTGATGAGGCGGTCGGCCAGGCGCACGTTCAGGCCGTGGACCGCGGCGCGGGTCGAGCCCGGGAACAGGTACCGGGCCTCGATGGCGCGCGTGCCTTCGTTGCGGTAGTGCTGGGTGACGGTGACGTCGGCGATCACGCCGGCGATGTGCACCTCGACCCGGGTGGACTTGAGCGGCAGCGCGTCCAGCGACGGGTCGGCGCCCGGGACGAGGAAGTAGGGGCTCTCGGTGGCACGCGGCGCGGCGGCGTCCTGCGCGTGCGCCGGCGCGGCGGTGCCCAGCGCGATCACGGCGGTGGCGGCCAGGCCTGCGGCGGCGGCCCAGAGCCAGCGCGCCAGGCCGGCGCTGCAGGGGGCGGGGGAAGGCATCTCGGTCTCTCCTGTGGCGTGCGACAGCGCACGCCGCAAGGATCGCGACGGGGCAGGAAGGCCGTGGGAAGCGGCCGTGCAGGGCGTGTGAAGTCGTGGTGAAGCCGGCTCACACACGCTTACCCCAAGGACGGGCAGGGGGGTCTAGATTGGCCGGCGAAAGGATTTCTCCCATGCCACGCCTGCAGACCACCGGACCCCATGCCACCGAGCTGTACTACGTCGACCAGGGACAGGGCCAGCCGGTGGTCCTGATCCACGGCTGGCCGCTGAGCCACCGCATGTGGGAAAGCCAGATCACGGCGCTCACCGAGGCGGGCTACCGCTGCATCGCCTACGACCGGCGCGGCTTCGGCGAGTCCGGCCGGCCCGTGGGCGGGTACGACTACGACACCTTCGCGGCCGACCTGGATGCCCTGATGACCCAGCTGGACCTGCAGGGCGCGGTGCTGGCCGGCTTCTCCATGGGCGGAGGCGAGGTGGCGCGCTACATCGGCCGCCATGGCACCCGGCGGGTCGCCAAGGCGATGCTGCTGGGGGCGGTGCCGCCCTACCTGCTGAAGGCGGCCGACAACCCGCAGGGCGTGGACCGCTCGGTGTTCGACGGCATGCTGGCCGGCGTCAAGCAGGACCGCATCGGCTTCCTGGCGGGCTTTTTCCCCGGCTTCTACAACCTCGAGCCCGGCGATGCGCGCGGGCAGGACCTGCTGGCCTTCAGCAAGTGGATCGCCTGGGCCGCCTCGCCGCTGGCCACGCAGCAGTGCATCGTCGCCTTCGGCGGCACCGACTTCCGCGACGACCTGAAGAAGTTCGACGTGCCCACCTGCATCGTGCATGGCGACAGCGACCGCATCGTGCCTGTAGAGGTCTCGGGCCAGCGGGCCCAGCAGATGATCCGCGGCAGCCGGCTGGAGCTGCTGCGCGGGGCGCCCCACGGCTTTGCCGCGACCCACGCGCAGGAGCTGAACGCCAAGATGCTGGCGTTCCTGAAGTCCTGAAGCCGGCTGGGCGCTAGCCGAGCATCTGCCGTAGCCAGCGGCCCGGCGCGACGCCGAAGCTGCCCTTGAAGCGGCGGCTGAAGTGGCTCTGGTCGGCGAAGCCGCAGGCCAGCGCCACCTCGGCCAGCGGGCGGCCGGCCAGCAGCAGGGCCTGCGCCCGGTGCAGCCGCACCGCATTGAGGTGCACGTGCGGCGGCACGCCGAAATGGGCGGAGAAGGCGCGCGTGAGGTGGGCGCGCGAGAGCCCGGCCACCCCGGCCAGCTCCTGCACCGTCAGGTCGCGCGCATGGTGCGCCCATAGGTACTCGCGCACCCGCTCCATGCGGGCCTGTCCGGCCCGGCGCGCCGCGTCGGTCCAGCCGCCGTCGCCATGGCGCCGCAGCACGCCCGTCAGCAGCTGCCGCATCAGCTCCTCGGCGCGCAGCGATTCGCCGGCCCAGGCGCCGGCCGCCGACGCCTCGCGGTACAGGCGGGCCAGGAGGGGGTCGTGCACCACCGGGCGGGCGAAATGGCGAGGCACGTCGATGGCAGCATCCGGGTCGCGGCACTGCGCCACCACCTCCGCCGGCACGTACAGGATGGAGTAGCCGAAGCCCTCGGGCGCGCCGCGCTGGCCGTCGTGCGCCTCGTCCGGGTTGAACAGGATCAGCCGGCCCGGCACGCTGGCGTGCAGGGCGCCGCGGCAATGAAAGGCCTGCACGCCCGAGGTGGTCAGGCCGATGGAGTAGGTCTCGTGGCTGTGCCGCTCGAAGGTGTGGCGCGTGAAGTGGGCGCGCATCAGCGTGACGCCGCCCACCGGGCCTGGCTGGAACCGGGCCCAGTCGTGCGGATCGGCCTGCTGCGGCTGCATGCAACAACTGTACAAGACCGCCGCCCGCGCCCGGCGCCACACTGCGCGCCGTCCACCACCCCCAGGAGCTTCCCATGGAACCCGCCATCGACCTCGCCGCCAAGCTCGCCACCTTCGAGGGCCACTGGCAGCCGCGCACCGTCTGCGAATACAACGGCCACGACGTGATGGTCGTCAAGGTGCAGGGCGAGTACCGCTGGCACTCGCATGCCGAAACCGACGACTTCTTCCTGGTGCTCAAGGGCCTGCTCTACATCGACCTGCCCGAGGGCCGCACCGTCAAGCTCGAGGCCGGCCAGATGTTCGTGGTGCCGCGCGGCGTGCAGCACCGGCCGCACGCGCCGCAGGAGGCGCACCTGCTGCTGATCGAGCCCAGCGGCACGCCCAACAGCGGCGATCCCGCGACGGCCGCGCCGCGCCGGGTGATCTGAGGCGCCGCCTCAGGCGCGCGGCAGCGACAGCGTGGCCAGGGCGCCGCCGGCCGGCGCACCGGCCGTCACGTTCGCCAGCTCGACGCGCCCGTGGTGCAGGCCCGCGATCTCCTTGACGAAGGCCAGGCCCAGGCCGGTGCTCTTCTTGCGGCTGTGGGGGCGCGCCAGCGAGTAGAACTTTTCGAACACCTTGTCCTGCGCGTACTCGGGGATGCCGGGTCCCTGGTCCTGCACCCGGATGCGGGCGATG
Source organism: Ramlibacter tataouinensis TTB310 (assembly GCF_000215705.1). Taxonomy (NCBI): domain Bacteria; kingdom Pseudomonadati; phylum Pseudomonadota; class Betaproteobacteria; order Burkholderiales; family Comamonadaceae; genus Ramlibacter; species Ramlibacter tataouinensis. Next base: position 64,046 of record NC_015677.1, read on the forward strand.
CGCGCCGTCAACTCCAGCGACAGCCGCACCTCGCCGCCGGCCGGCGAGAAGTCGATGGCGTTGTCCAGCAGGTTGCCCACCGCCCGGCGCAGCAGGAAGGCGTCGCCCTCGACCAGCGCCGCGTCCGTGTCGGCGGGCGTGTCCAGCACCACCCGGATGCCGCGCGGGGCGGCCGCGTCCTGCGCCGTGCCCTGGGCGTCCTGCAGCACGCCTTGCAGGTCCACCGGCGCCACGTGCTCCAGCGTGCGCCGCGTCTCCAGCGCCGTGAGCTCCATCATGCGGTCCACCAGCTCCTGGATGCGGCCGGCCTCGCGGGTGATGTTGGCCAGGAAACGCTGGCGCTGCGCCGCGTCCATGGTCGGCTCCTGCAGCAGCTCGGCCGCGCCGCGGATGGCCGACAGCGGGCTCTTGACCTCGTGCGTCAGCGTCTGCACGTAGTCGGCGACGTAGTTGCGCCCGGCCAGCGCGTCGCGCATCTCTTCGTAGGCCGCGCCGAGCATGCCCAGCGCGCGCCGGCCCAGGCGCGGCAGGTTCAGGCTGCGCTGCGAGCGCACGTAGCGGATGTAGTCGGAGACCAGGCCGAACGGCCGCACCAGCCAGACCGAGACGATCAGCGCCAGCAGCAGCACGCCGGTGGCGGACAGCAGGCCCACGTACAGCGTCTTCTCGCGCGCGGCCTGCACGTACTGGCCGAAGCTCTGCGCGGGCTTGCCCACGGTGGCCACGCCGATGACCTCGTTGTTCCAGCGGATGGGCGCGCCCACGTACATGACCGAGGTGCGCGCGTCGCCCTCCACGTCGGGCGTGGAGCGCGCGCCGTAGCCGCCGCGCAGCGTGCGGCTGACGTCGCGCCAGCGCGAGAAGTCGGCGCCCGCCGAGCGTCCCAGCGAGTCGTACAGCACCAGGCCGGCGCGGTCGGTGACGTAGGCGCGCAGCTCCACCCGGGTCTTGCTCACGCCGTAGATCTGCGCCGCGAAGCGCCGGCCGTACAGCGAGCGGAAGGCCGCGTCCAGGCGCAGGGTGTCGATGGCGCCGCCGCGCACGTCCTGCTCGATCAGGCTGGCCAGCAGCTGCGAGGTCTCCACCAGCGCGTCCTCGGCGGACTCGCGGTAGCGCGGGTCCAGGTCGGCCACCACGCGGTACAGCAGGAAGGCGATGCCGGCCGCGTAGATCAGCAGGATGGCGATGAAGATGCGGTTGCGCCGTGTCATGGCGCTCACGCCGGCGGCGAGGGCGGCAGCTCCTCGCTCAGCGCATAGCCGCTGCCGCGCGCGGTGCGTATCGCCTCCAGCTGCGGCGCGATCGCCTTGAGCTTGGCGCGCAGGGCCTTGATGTGCGCGTCCACCGTGCGGTCGAAGCTGTCGCTGTCGGCGTCCCAGACCTTGGCCAGCAGCTCGTCGCGGGTGTAGACGCGGCCGGGCTTTTGCAGCAGCAGCCGCAGGATGCCGTACTCGTAGCGCGAGAGCTCCAGCACGCGGCCGTAGAAGCGGATCTGGCGCTTCTCCTCGTCCAGCGCCAGGGGCAGGGCCGGTGCCGCGGGCGCCGCGGTGGCCGGCAGCGCCGCGCGCGCGCTGCGCCGCAGGATGCCGCGCACCCGCGCCACCAGCTCGCGCGGCGAGAACGGCTTGGCCACGTAGTCGTCGGCGCCCAGCTCCAGGCCGACCACGCGGTCGATCTCGTCGCTGCGCGCGGTCAGGAACAGGATGGGCACGCCCGCCGCGCCCGGCAGCGCCTGCAGCCGGCGGAACAGCTCGAAGCCGTTGGCGTCGGGCAGGCCCACGTCCAGGATCGCCAGCGCCGGCGGCCGCGCGGCGAACTCGCGCACCGCGTCCTCGGCGGTGGCGCAGCACACCGGCGCGAAGCCGTCGGTGGCCAGCACGTAGTGCAGGGTGTCGGCGATGCCGGGCTCGTCCTCGACGACCAGGATGCGCAGCTTGGGGGCCATGGCCCCGATGGTAGAGCTGCCGGCGCCGGTCCGCTAGGCCTTGCCGAGCGTCGGGTAGTCGGTGTAGCCCTTGGCCCCGCCGCCGTAGAAGGTGTTCTTGTCCGCCGGATTCAGCGGCGCGCCCCGGCGCAGGCGCTCCACCAGGTCGGGGTTGGCGATGAACGGCCGGCCGAAGGCCACCAGGTCGACGCCTTCGGCCAACGCGCGGTCGGCCAGCGCGGCGTCGTAGCCGTTGTTGACCATCCACGCGCCCCGGCCGCCGGCGTCGCGGTAGGTCCGGCGCAGCCGGGCGTAGTCGAAGGGGCGGCCTTCCACCTCGCGCGGGCCGCCGGTGGCGCCCTCGATCACGTGGAGGTAGGCCAGGCCCAGCGGCGCCAGCTGGCGCATGACGTAGTCGAACAGGGCCTGCGGGTTCTCGTCCTGGATGTCGTTGGCCGGCGTGACCGGCGACAGGCGCAGGCCGGTGCGATCGGCGCCCACCTCCTCGGCGACCGCGCGCACCACCTCCAGCAGCAGCCGGGCGCGGTTCTCGATGGAGCCGCCGTAGTCGTCGGTGCGCTTGTTGGCGCCCGTCTTGAGGAACTGGTCCAGCAGGTAGCCGTTGGCGCCGTGCACCTCCACGCCGTCGAAGCCGGCGGTGCTGACCGCATGGCGCGCCGCGTGGCGGAAGTCGTGCACGATGCCGGGCAGCTCGGAGGCGTCCAGCGCGCGCGGCTCCGAGGTGTCGACGAAGTGGCCGGCACCGTCCTTGATCAGGTAGGTCTTGGTCTTGGCGGCGATCGCCGAGGGCGCGACCGGCTGGCCGCCGCCCGGCTGCAGGTCCACGTGGGAGACGCGGCCCACGTGCCACAGCTGGGTGTAGATGCGCCCGCCCTTGGCGTGCACGGCCTGGGTCACGCGCTTCCAGCCATCGAGCTGCTCGGTGCCGTACAGGCCGGGCACGTCGGCATAGCCCTGGCCCTGGTGGCTGACGGCGGTGGCCTCGGTGATGAGCAGGCCGGCGCTGGCGCGCTGCGCGTAGTACTCGGCCATCAGTGGCGTGGGGATGGCGTCCGGCGCGCGGTTGCGCGTCAGCGGTGCCATGACGATGCGGTTGGGCAGCTGCAGGCGGCCGACCTGGAGGGGATCGAACAAGGTGGGCATGGGGGGGTCCTTCTTGGGTTGGCGTTGCTTTGTGTTGTTCGCCGTGGGCGTTGCGAGGGCGCAGGTTAGGCGCTAAGGCATGCCCTTGCGGCGGGTGCGGCGTTGCGCTTTGCGCTAGAGGCCGGCACCGCGCCGGGCTGCTGCCCGACAATGGGGCCATGGACTTGCGGCAGGCCTCGACCTCGCGACTGGTGGCGCTGTCGCTCGCGCTCTCGCTGGGGGCGGCCGTGTCGCTGGGCGTGACCCGCTTCGCCTACGGCCTGCTGCTGCCGCCCATGCGCGCCGACCTGCAATGGTCCTACACGCTGGCCGGCGCGATGAACACGGCCAATGCCCTGGGCTACCTGCTCGGCGCGCTGGCCACGCCCTTCCTGCTGCGGCGGGTGGGACCGTCGCGGCTGCTGCTGGCCGGCGCCTGGCTGGCCAGCCTGTTCATGGGGCTCACCGGCTTCTTCACGCAGGCGGCGCCGCTGCTGGCGCAGCGCGTGCTGGCCGGCACCGCCAGCGCCTTTTTGTTCATCGCCGGCGGCCTGCTGGCGGCGCGCCTGGGCGCGCTGCAGCCGCGCCGCGCCGGCTTCCTGCTGGGGATCTACTACGGCGGCACCGGCCTGGGCATCGTGCTGTCGGCGCTGCTGGTGCCGGCCCTGCTGCGCGCCGCCGGCGCCCGGCCGCAGGGCTGGGCCTGGGCCTGGTGGGCGCTGGCGGTGGCCTGCGTGGCGGCGACGCTGGTGCTGGCCTGGCCGGCGCGCCGGCTCGCGTCGCTGCAGCCGCACGCGGCCGGCGGCGACGGCCAGGGTGCCGCCTTGCGCTGGCCGGACTTCGCGCCGGCGCTGGCGGGCTATGCGCTGTTCGGCGTGGGCTACATCGGCTACATGACCTTCGTGATCGCGCTGCTGCGCGAGCAGGGCGTGGCCGGCGGGCGCATCACGCTGTTCTACGCGCTGCTGGGGATCGCGGTGCTGGCGTCCTCGCGCATCTGGGCCGGCCTGCTGGACCGCTTCCGCGGCGGCCAGCCGCTGGCGCTGCTGAATGCGCTGCTGGGCGCCGCCACGCTGGTGCCGGCGCTGACGGCGGCCTGGCCCGCGGTGCTGGCCTCGGGCCTGGTGTTCGGCGCGGTGTTCCTGTCGGTGGTGGCCTCGACCACGGCGCTGGTGCGGCACAACCTGCCGCAGGCGCAATGGGCGGCGGGCATCAGCGCCTTCACCATCGTGTTCGCCGCCGGGCAGATCGTCGGGCCCACGGTGGTGGGCTGGATCGCCGACGGCCCGGGCGGCCTGGCGCGCGGCCTGGCGTTCTCGGCCGGCGCGCTGTGGCTGGGGGCGCTGCTGGCGTGGCGGCAGCGGGCGCTGTGAAAGCGCCCGGTTCCAAGCCCTACTTCAGCAGGCCCTCCGCCTTCATCGCCTCCTGCACCGCCGGCCGCGCCGCCATGCGCTCGCGGAAGGCCAACAGGTTCTTGTAGGGCGCCAGGTCGATGGCCATGGGCTTGGCCCAGTTGGTCACGACGAACAGGTAGGCATCGGCCACGCTGAAGTGCTCGCCCATCAGAAAGGCCTTGCCGGTCAGCTGGCCGTCCACCCACTGCAGGCGCGAGACCAGCTTGTCGCGCGAGATCTTCTTGGCCTCCTCCGGCATGGCCGGGTTGAACAGCGGCGAGAAGCCCTTGTGGATCTCGGTGCCGATGAAGGTCAGCCACTCCTGCAGCCGGTAGCGCGGCAGCGTGCCGTTGGCCGGCGCCAGGTTCCTGGTCGGCACCTGGTCGGCGATGTACTGCACGATGGCCGGGCCTTCGCGCAGCCGCGTGCCGTCGTCCAGCTCCAGCAGCGGCACGTAACCCAGGGGATTGATGCCGTAGTAGTCCGTGCCGTCCTGCAGCTTGTGGCTCTTGGTGCTGGCCAGCACCGGCTCGAAGGCCAGCCCGGCCTCGCGCAGCACGATGTGGGGCGACAGGGAACAGGCGCCGGGGGAGTAGTAGAGCTTCATGGTGCTTTCCTGGGCAGTGTTGGGGATCAGCGTCGATGCTAGCGGCGCGGGGCTTTTTCTGCTGGCGCCGCCGCGGGCCGCGGCCAGAATGTCGCCATGCGCAAATGGATGACGTGGGTGGGGCTGGCCGTGCTGGCGATGGTGGTGCTGCTGGGCGTGGCGGTCGCGCTGCTGCAGCGCTGGGCCGGCAGTGACGATTTCCGCGCCCGCATCGAGCGCGAGGCCAGCACGGCGCTGCGCGTGCCGGTCAAGCTCGGCGGTTTGTCGGTGGACCTGCTGCCGTTGCCGGCGGTGGCCGTCGACGGGCTGCAGGTGCGCACCCAGCCGCCGCTGACGGCCGAGCGCATCGAGATCCGCCCGTCGTGGCGGGCGCTGCTGCGCGGCGAGCTGGAGATCGCCTCGCTGCTGGTGCGCCGCGCCGTGGTGCCGCAGCAGGCGGTGTCGGCCCTGAGCGCCGCCCAGCAGCGCAAGCCGGCGGCGCAGAAGACGGGCGCGGGCACCCCGCCGGGCGATGCGCTGGCCCTGCTGCCGCGGCGCTGGATCATCGAGGAGCTGACCCTGGTGCAGCCGCAGCGCCGCATCACGCTGGATGCGCGCGTGCTGCTGGACGCGCAGCGCCTGCCGGACGCAGCCGAGATTCGGGTGCGCCGCGGCTGGCTGGAGGGCGCGCGGCTGGACCTGGCGCGGGCCGGGCGCCAGTGGTCGCTGGACGGGTCCGTGGGCGGCGGCAGCGTCGCCGGCAAGTTCACGCTGGACCGGCCGCCGGCCGGCGGCTTCCTGCTGCAGGGCAACCTGGCGCTGTCGGGCGTGGAGGTGTCGGCGCTGACCGCGCCCAGCCGGCCGCTGACCGGGCGCATGGACACGCAGACCACCTTGCGCGCCGAGTTCCGCGATCCGGCGCGGCTGGCGGATGCGCTGCAGACGCAGACCCGCTTCACGGTCAACCAGGCGGTGGTGCAAGGCGTCGACTTGGCCAAGGCCGTCAGGACGGCGGGCACCAGCAGCGGCGGCCAGACGCCGCTGGACACGGTGGCCGGGCAGGTCGTCACCCAGGGCCCGGTCGTGCACCTGCGCAACCTGGTGGCCAACTCCGGCCTGCTGGCCGCGACCGGCAACGTCACCGTCGAGGCCGACCGCAGCCTGGACGGCCGGGTGGGCGTGGACCTGGCAGGTGGCGCCCTGGGCGTGCCGCTGGTGGTGGGCGGCACGCTGGACGAGCCTTCGGTGACGCTCAGCCGCGGCGCCATGATCGGTGCGGCCGTCGGCACGCTCGCGGCGCCCGGGCCGGGCACGGCCGCCGGCGCCATCGCCGGTGAGCACCTGGGCCGGGGCCTGCGCAGCCTGCTGGGCAAATAGGCCGCTCTTCCTACAGCGAGCGCCGCCGCGCGCTTCTGTTGCGCCGGGCAGTGGTGTCTTAAGCTTCAGCAACCGGTGCCTGGAACGGGCCGGACCGGAAGACCACCTTGCACACCTCCACCGTCGAAGCCGTCCTGGAATACCAGGTGCGCGCGCCCACGCATTTCTGCTTCAACCTCGAGGCGGCGCACCGGCCCACGCAGAAGATCAACCGCGAGGCGCTCGCCGTGTCCTCGGGGGTGGCGGTGCACGGCTTCACCGACCCGCCCAGCGGCAACCGGTTCTTCCGTTTCGACGCCTCGCCGGGGCCCTTGATCGTGAGCTACCGCGCCGAGGTGGAGGTGGTCCCGGAGCAGGTCGACGAGCAGCTGCCGCAGACGCTGGTGGGGCAGGTGCCGGACGAGATCTTCCACTACCTCATGCCCACGCGCTACTGCGAATCCGACGTGCTGGGCACCGTGGCGCAGCAGCTGTTCGGCGACGGGCCCGAGGGGATCGCCAGGGTACGGCGCATCGTGCACTGGATCCACGACAGCATCGCCTACCAGCCTGGCTCGACCGACTCCATGACCACCGCGCGGGACGTGTTCGTGCGGCGCGCCGGCGTGTGCCGCGATTTCGCCCACCTGGGCATCACCTTCTGCCGGGCGCTCAACATCCCGGCGCGGCTGGTGGCCGGCTACGTGTGGTTCGACGATCCGCCGCAGGACTTCCATGCCGTCTTCGAGGCCTGGATCGGCGGGCGCTGGGTGCTGTTCGATGCGACCGGCCTGGCGCCGGTGGACCGGCTGGTGCGCACGGGCACGGGCAGCGATGCCAAGGACGTGGCCTTCGCCACCTTCTTCGGCGAGGTGGCGATGACGCGCAAGGAGGTGCGGGTGCACGAGCATGACCCGCGCGGCCGCGTGCCCGATGGCGGGCCCGCGGTGGCGCTGGCGGTCGGCGGCGCCTAGGCGCTCGCCCGGTGCGGGGCCGCTGCGCGCCGGGGCCGCAGCAGCAGCAGGCCGAACAGTGCCGCCGTGAGGTACATGGACACCGAGTAGATGGCCGAGGGCAGGGCGAGCTGGAAGTTGTCCAGCACCGACAGCGCGATGTACAGCGACAGCGTGGAGTTGTGGATGCCGATCTCGAAGGCGACGGCCGTGGCCAGGGACTTGTCCAGCCCGCTGGCGCGGCTCACGTGGTAGCCGGCCAGCAGGCTCAGCAGGTTGAACGCCACCACCGCTGGACCGATGCTGGCGAAAGACTCGCGCAGTGCGCTCCACTCCTTGGCGATGGCGATCAGGGCGAACGCGGCCAGCACCAGTGCGCTGAACCACCTGGCCGCCGCTGGCGAAGTGCTGGATCGCCCAGTTGGCGATCAGCGGCAGCGTGGCGATGGACAGCACGGTGTTGATGGCCGTCAGCGAGATGTTCATGGCCACGTTGCCGCCGAACAGGTGCGAGAACAGATTGGCCGACACGCCGCCCGGCGATGCCGCCAGCAGCATCAAGCCGATGGCGTACACCGGCGCCAGCCCGAATGCCGTGACGATGCCGTAGCAGGCGGCCGGCAGCAGCACCACCTGCAGCAGCAAGGCGACCACCACGGCGCGCGGATGGTGCAGCAGGCGCCGGAAGTCGCCCACCGCGAGCGACAGGCCCAGGCCGAACATCACCAGGGCCAGCGAGACCAGCAGCAGGGTGGGCAGCAGTTGGGTGAAGCTCATGGGGCGTCCCCGGCCTCAGGTCCTGTACGACGCATCGGTGCGGTCCAGCCTGCGCAGCAGGGCGGGCCAGGCGATGCCCGCGCCCTGGCCGGCAGTCACCTGCTTCATCACTTGCGGCAGGCCTTGCAGGATGCGCGGATCCACGGTGACCAGCTCGCCACCCCCGGCCTGCGCATCGATCTGGATGCGGCAGGTGTTCTCGAAGGTGTACATGGAGAGAAAGGCCTCGGGCACCGACTTGCCCACGGTGAGCAGGCCGTGGTTGCGCAGCACGAGGAAGGTCTTGCCGCCCAGGTCGGCCACCAGGCGCGGTCTTTCTTCGTCGCGCAGGGCCACGCCCTCGTAGTCGTGGTAGGCCAGGGAGGCCAGGACGAAGGTGCTCTGCTGGCTGATGGGCAGCACGCCGTTCTTCTGCGCGCTCACGGCCACGCCGGCGCGGGTATGGGTGTGCAGCACGCACTGCACGTCGTGCCGCGCGTCATGGATGCAGCTGTGGATGGTGAAGCCGGCGGGGTTCACGGGGAAGGGCGAGTCGATCACCTTGTTGCACTGCGCGTCGACCTTGACCAGCGAGGACGCGGTGATCTCGTCGAACATCAGCCCGTAGGGGTTGATCAGGAAGTGGTGCTCGGGCCCGGGCACGCGCGCGCTGATGTGGGTGAACACCAGGTCGCTCCAGCCGTACATCGCCACCAGGCGGTAGCAGGCGGCCAGGTCGACGCGCAGTTGCCCCTCCTCGGCGCTGACGACTTCCTTGAGGGATGCGATGTTCATGAGTGTCTCCTTGGAATGATGCGGCGCCATCTTGCACCCGCGGCAGGCAGCGCGGTGTCAAGCAACGGACATCGGCGCGGTCGCGCTTTCCAGGCGGCCGAGCCAGTGCAGGGCGTGGGCCGCGTCCGGGCCGCACATCTCGGCCGCGGGACGTAGGCCGCCGCATACGGCTGGCCGCTCGGGCCGGCCGAACAGACGGCAGCGGTGGGCGTCGTCCAGCTGCACGCAGCGCACGCCGGCCGGCTTGCCCTGCGGCATGCCGGGGATGGGCGAGCTGATGGACGGCGCGATGCAGCAGGCGCCGCAACCGGGGCGGCAGTTCATGCGGTGGGGGCGGGTGGGTGGCGCTGCCGGCTACGTTGCCTGGAAGCGGGTCGCGGCCCAGACCACCTGGTCGATGACGGTCTGCACGCTCTTGCGCGCGCGCTCGTCGGCCAGCTGGCCAGCGGCGTCGAAGGCGTCGCCGGCGCGGCCCAGGGCGAAGGTGGTGGGAGCGACCCAGAAGTGCAGGTTCATCAGCAGCGGCGCCAGGTGGCTTTGCGAACGCAGGCCGCCCAAGGCGCCCGGCGAGGCGCTGAGCATGCCCACCACTTTGCCGCGGGTGGACTTGAAGCCGTCCTGCCAGGCCGGGTCGGCGCGTACCGGGCTGGAGATCCAGTCCAGCGTGTTCTTCAGCAGCGCGGGGTAGCTGGCGTTGTACTCGGGCGCGCAGATGATCCAGGCCGGATGCTCCCAGCCGATCTGCTTGAGCCGCATCACGTCGGCCGGCGTGCCCTGGGCTTCCAGGTCGGCGTTGTACATGGGGATGTCGAAGTCGCCCAGCTCGAGGTGGGTGACCTCCACGCCCGGGTGGGCGTGCGCCAGGTCGGCGGTGGCACGGGCGAGCTGGCGGTTGAAGGATTGCTGGCGGGTGCTGCCCGCGAAAACCAGGAGCTTCATGGCGGGATTGCAGCACAGGTCGGTGCGGCTTGGGGCTTCTCGCCTAAAATGTACAAATCCATGGAGATGTACAAAATGCACGTGCTGCCGCTGAGCGAGTTCCGCGCCAATGCCTCGGCCATGCTGGACTTGGTCGAGAAAGGCGAGACCGTGCGCATCATGCGCCACGGCAAGCCTGTGGCCGATCTGGTTCCGGTGGTACCCGAACCTGCCTCGAAGCCCAGCTACCAGGCACCGTTCGAGCCGGTGATTCCCTTGCCCGCCGGCTATTCGGCCGTCCGCGGCTTGCTGGACGAGCGGGCGCAGGAGCGGTGGTGATGCGCGTGCTGTTCGACACCTCGGCGCTGCTCAAGCGTTACCTGCCCGAGCCGGGCCGCGAGGCCCTGTTGTCACTGATGGGGCAGGCGCGCCCGGTCGTGGCCGCGCCAAATTGCAAGGTGGAGCTGTACTCGGCGCTCAACCGCGTGCGCCGTGACACCGGCGCTTCCGACGAGCTGTACCGGCAGACCTGCGCCGAGGTGGAGCGCAACTTCGGCGACTTCAACGTGGTGCCCATGACCGGCGTGCTGGAACGGGCCGCCATCCGGGCGCTGGAAGCAGCGCCCTTGCGCGCCGGTGACGCGCTGCACGTCGGCGCGGCGCTGGCCGCGGGGGTCGACCTGTTCGTCACGGCCGACCGACGACAGTACCAGGGCGCCCTGGCCACCGGCCTGAAAGCCACCTTGCTGGAGGAGTGAAGCGATGCTGTACCCCGAAGAATTCGACGTCATCGTGGTCGGTGGCGGCCATGCCGGTACCGAGGCGGCGCTGGCCGCCGCCCGCATGGGTTGCAAGACCCTGCTGCTGACCCACAACATCGAGACGCTGGGCCAGATGAGCTGCAACCCGTCCATCGGCGGCATCGGCAAGGGCCACCTGGTCAAGGAAGTGGACGCGCTGGGCGGGGTCATGGCCATTGCCACGGACGAGGGCGGCATCCAGTTCCGCATCCTCAACGGCTCCAAGGGCCCGGCGGTGCGGGCCACCCGGGCCCAGGCCGACCGGGTGCTCTACAAGGCCGCGATCCGGCGACGGCTGGAGAACCAGCCCCATCTGCAGCTGTTCCAGCAGGCGGTGGACGACCTGATGGTGGAAGGGGACCGGGTGGTGGGCGCCGTGACCCAGGTGGGCATCCGGTTCCGCTCACGCACCGTGGTGCTGACCGCCGGCACCTTCCTGGACGGCAAGATCCACGTGGGGCTGAACAATTACGCCGCCGGCCGGGCTGGCGACCCGCCGGCCGTGTCGCTGTCGGCCCGGCTCAAGGAGCTGCAGCTGCCGCAGGGCCGGCTCAAGACCGGCACACCACCCCGGATCGACGGCCGGACCATCGACTTCTCCCGGTGCGAAGAGCAGCCGGGTGACCTGGAGCCCGTGCCCGTGTTCAGCTTCATGGGCCGCGCCGAGATGCACCCGCGCCAGGTGCCGTGCTGGATCACTCACACCAACGAGCGTACGCACGAGATCATCCGCTCCGGCTTCGACCGCAGCCCCATGTTCACCGGCAAGATCGAAGGGGTAGGGCCGCGCTACTGCCCCAGCGTGGAGGACAAGATCAACCGCTTTGCCGGCAAGGAAAGCCACCAGATTTTCCTGGAGCCGGAGGGCCTGGACACGCACGAGGTCTATCCCAACGGGATTTCCACCAGCCTGCCGTTCGACGTCCAGCTGCAGCTGGTGCGCTCCATGGCAGGCCTGGAGAACGCGCACATCCTGCGGCCGGGCTATGCCATCGAGTACGACTACTTCGACCCGCGCTCGCTCAAGAGCAGTTTCGAGACACGGCAGATCGCCGGATTGTTCTTCGCCGGCCAGATCAATGGCACGACCGGCTACGAGGAAGCGGCGGCGCAAGGCCTGTTCGCGGGCATCAACGCGGCGCTGCAGTGCCAGGGGCGCGAGCCCTGGCTGCCGCGCCGCGACGAGGCCTACCTAGGCGTGCTGGTGGACGACCTGATCACCAAGGGGGTGACGGAGCCGTACCGCATGTTCACCAGCCGCGCCGAGTTCCGGCTGCAACTGCGCGAGGACAACGCCGACATGCGCCTGACCGAGGCGGGCCGCCGCCTGGGCCTGGTGGATGACCGGCGCTGGGAGGCGTTCAACCGAAAGCGCGATGCTGTTTCACGTGAAACGCAGCGCCTGGCCTCGACCTGGGTGAATCCTCGCAACCTGCCGGCAGCCGAATCCGAGCGCGTTCTGGGCAAAGCCATCGAGCATGAGCACAACCTGGGCGACCTGCTGCGCCGGCCGGGGGTGGGGTACGAGGTGCTCACCGGCATGGACGGCGGCCGCCTCGCTTCACCGGCTGTTTCACGTGAAACCTTGGGCGAGCTGTACGAGCCGGTGGTCGAGCAGATCGAGATCGCGGCCAAGTACGCCGGCTATATCGAGCGCCAGAAGGACGAGGTGGAGCGCACCGCTTCCTACGAAAACCTGCGCCTGCCCGCCGAGCTGGACTACATGCAGGTGGCCGCGCTGTCGATCGAGGTCCGGCAGAAGCTGAGCCGGCACCGGCCAGACACGCTGGGGCAGGCCTCCCGAATTTCCGGCATCACACCGGCGGCGATCTCGCTGCTGCTGGTGCATCTCAAGAAAAACCGGTTCCGCGGTTTCGGCGACAGGGCGGACCGGCAGGCAGCGGACGCGCCCGTTGCATGAAAAGGCTGGCTTTTGCCCCGCCCTGGGGCAGGGCGGTCCATCCGCCGGAGCTTGCCTCTTGAGTGCTTCCGGGAGCCATCCGCTGTCCGCGCCGCTGGCGACTGGCCTGGCCGCGCTGGGCTTGGCCTTGGCGCCGGACCAGCAGGCGCGGTTGCTGGCCTACCTGGACCTGATCGCCAAGTGGAACCGGGTCTACAACCTGACCGCGGTGCGCGAGCCTTACGAGATGCTCACCCACCACCTGCTGGACAGCCTGGCGGTGGTGCAGCCTTTGCATCGCCACACCGGCGGGGCGGCAGCCCGCGTGCTGGATGTGGGATCCGGCGCCGGCCTGCCCGGGGTGGTGCTGGCCATCTGCGAACCGCAGATGCAGGTGGACTGCGTGGACACGGTGGCCAAGAAGGCGGCGTTCATCCAGCAGGTGGCCGCCAGCCTGGGGCTTGCCAACCTGCGTGGCCTGCATGACCGGGTCGAGCACCTGGCCGGGCCGTACGACGTGGTCTGCTCCCGCGCCTTTGCCTCGTTGCGGGACTTCGTCACCTGGTCGGCCGGCGCGCTGGCAGAGCACGGGGCTTGGATGGCATTGAAAGGCAAGTACCCGGAAGCCGAGATAGCCGTGCTGGGCCAGGAAGTGGCCGTGTTTCACGTGGAACCCCTGCATGTTCCCGGCCTGGAGGCCGAGCGTTGCCTGGTCTGGCTGAAAAAGCAGCCGGCGGCGCGCTAGCCGTCACGTAAACTCGGCCTTCCATCCGAGGGGGCTCACGTTGTTCGGCATCGCAGACTACGGCGCGTTCGTCGCCGCCATCATCCTGTTCCTGGCCATTCCGGGCCCCGGCAACCTGGCGCTCATCACCTCCACGGGCAAGGGCGGCATCCGCGCCGGACTGGCCGCCACCCTGGGCGTGATCGCGGGTGACCAGGTGCTGATGTGGGCGGCCGTGGCCGGAGTGGCCGCCTTGCTGGCTGCCTACCCGACGGCTTTCGCCGCCGTGCAATGGCTGGGCGCCGCCTACCTGGCCTGGCTGGGCCTGAAGATGCTGCTGGCCAAGCCGGGTGATGCGCCGGTGCTGCACATGGAACCGCGGCGCTATTTCCGGCAGGCGGCGGTCATCACCCTGCTCAACCCCAAGGCCATCGTCTTCTACATGGCGTTCTTCCCGCTGTTCGTAGACCCGGCTCGGCATCAAGGAATGTTCACCTTCGGCGCCATGGCGCTGACCATCGCCGTGCTCACTTTTCTGTATTGCGCGACCGTGGTGCTGCTCACCCATTTCCTGGCCGAGCGACTCAAGGCCAGCCCGCTCATCGGGCGGGTGCTGGAGAAGGTGGCGGGCGTGTTCCTGATCGGCTTCGGCGTCAAGCTGGCCGTGTCCAAGTAAGCCGCGTCATGGCCAAGATCTTCTGCATCGCCAACCAGAAGGGCGGCGTCGGCAAGACGACCACCACCGTGAACCTGGCCGCCGGCCTGGCCAAGGTGGGCCAGCGCGTGCTGATGGTGGACCTGGACCCGCAGGGCAATGCCACCATGGGGTCGAACGTGGACAAGCGCAAGCTCGCGCACACGGTCTACGACGTGCTGCTGGAATCCGCCACCGTGGCCGAAGCGCGCGTGAACAGCGAGAAGTGCGGCTACCACGTGCTGGGCGCCAACCGCGACCTGGCCGGCGCCGAGGTGGAACTGGTGGACCAGGAGCGCCGCGAGAAGCGCCTGAAGGATGCGGTGGCCGCGGTCGATGCCGACTACGACTTCGTGCTGATCGACTGCCCGCCTTCGCTGTCCATGCTCACGCTCAACGGCCTGTGCGCCGCACACGGCGTGATCGTGCCCATGCAGTGCGAGTACTTCGCGCTGGAAGGGCTGTCGGACCTGGTCAACACCATCAAGCAGGTGCACGCCAACCTGAACCCCGACCTGAAGATCATCGGCCTGCTGCGCGTGATGTACGACCCGCGCATCACGCTGCAGCAGCAGGTGAGCGACCAGCTCAAGGCGCACTTCGGCGAGAAGGTGTTCGACACCGTGATCCCGCGCAACGTGCGCCTGGCCGAGGCGCCCAGCTACGGCCTGCCCGGCGTGGTGTTCGACCCCGCGGCGCGCGGCAGCCAGGCCTTCGTGGAGTTCGCCAACGAAATGGTGGGACGCATCCACAAGATGTGAAGGCCGGCCGCAAGGTCGCATGGCGTCAAGTTCTTTCGCTATTGAATCGGTAGCATGAAACCTTCCAACGTCCTGCTCCTGCCAGGCTGGGGCAACAGCGGCCCGCAGCACTGGCAAAGCCTGTGGGAGCAGCGCCATGGCTATGCGCGCGTGGAGCAGCACGAGTGGGCGAAGCCGCTGCGCGGCGACTGGGTGGCGCGTCTGGAGGAAGCGCTGCTCTCGTGCGACGAGCCCGCCGTGCTGGTGGCCCACAGCCTGGGCTGCATCCTCGTCGCGGCCTGGGCCGCGCGCTCGCGCAACACGAACCGGGTGAAGGCGGCGCTGCTGGTGGCCCCGGCCGATACCGAGCGGCCCGCGATCCGGGAGCAGCTGCCCAGCTGGTCGCCGATCCCGCTGCGCCGGCTGCCGTTTCCCGGCGTGCTGGTGGCCAGCCGCAACGACCCGTACTGCGCCCTGGAGCGCGCGCGCCTGTTCGCGCACGCCTGGGGCTCGCAGTTCATGGACTACGGCGACTGCGGGCACATCAACGCCGACTCGGGGCTGGCCAGCTGGCCCGAGGGCCACGTGTTGCTGCAGGACCTGATCAACCACTGATTTCCGGAAGAAGACCGACGATGGCAACCAAACGACCCAAGGGCCTGGGCCGCGGCCTGGAAGCGCTGCTGGGCCCCAAGGTGGAGGAGGGCGCGGCCGATGCACCCGCCCCCAACCCCGGCCTGCCGGCCTCGCTGCGCCTGGAGGACATGGTGCCCGGCGTGTACCAGCCGCGCACCCGCATGGACGAAGGCGCGCTGTACGAGCTGGCCGAGAGCATCAAGGCCCAGGGCATCATGCAGCCGATCCTGGTGCGCAGGCTGGCCGATGGCGCCGCCGCTGGCAAGTACGAGATCATCGCCGGCGAGCGGCGCTTCCGTGCCGCCAAGCTGGCCGGCCTGGACAGCGTGCCGGTACTGGTGCGCGACGTGCCCAACGAGGCCGCCGCCGCGATGGCGCTGATCGAGAACATCCAGCGCGAGGACCTGAACCCGCTGGAAGAGGCCCAGGGCCTGCAGCGCCTGATCCACGATTTCGGCCTCACGCACGAGCAGGCGGCGCAGGCCGTGGGCCGCTCGCGCAGCGCGGCGTCCAACCTGCTGCGCCTGCTGAACCTGGCCGAGCCGGTGCAGACCCTGCTGATGGCCGGCGACCTGGACATGGGCCATGCCCGCGCGCTGCTGGCGCTGGACCGCGCGGCGCAGATCACCGCGGCCCACCAGATCACCGCGCGCCAGCTGTCGGTTCGGGAGACCGAGGGCCTGGTCAAGAAGATCGGTGCCGAGTTCAACCTGACCTCGCCCAAGCCCAAGAAGGAGAAGTCGCGTGACCTCAAGCGGGTGGAGGAGGAGCTGTCGGACCTGCTCACCGCCGAGGTCGAGGTGCGGGTGAAGAAGCGCGTCAAGCGCAACGGCCGCGCCGAGGAGATGGGCGAGCTGGCCATCCAGTTCGGCTCGCTGGACGAGCTCAACGGGCTGATCGAGCGGCTGCGCGGCTGAAACGGCTCCGGCCGGCGTCGCGGCCCTTTCTTCCGTTTGGTATTGCGTCGCGTCCTACGCCGCAGGGCCTGGCCGCGCTTTCAGACTCCTGCCCGTGCCGATGTGTGCGGCCTCAGGAGATTCGAGAATGCATCCCAGCGTCAGTGCCAGCCCGAGCGCGGAAACGGCTTCCCGGCGCCAGGTGGTCGTGATCACCGGCGCTTCCAGCGGCATCGGGCGGGCCGCGGCGCTGCGCTTTGCGCAGGACGGTGCCGACCTGGTGCTGGCCGCCCGCGGGACCGAGGCTCTTGCGTACGTGGCAGCGGAGTGCGAGCGGCAGGGCGCGCGCGCCATCGCCGTGCCCACCGACGTGACCGACGCGCAGGCCCAGCGCCGGCTGGCCGAGCGCGCCATCGAGCGTTTCGGCGGCATCGACGTCTGGATCAACAACGTCGGGGTCGGTGCGGTCGGCGCCTTCGACCAGACGCCGGTGGAGGCGCACCGGCGGGTGATCGAGACCAACCTCATCGGGCACATCAACGGCGCGCACGCCGTGGTGCCGCACTTCCGCGCGCGCGGCCGCGGCACGCTGATCAACATGGCTTCGGTCGGCGGCTGGGTGCCCGCACCCTACGCGGCGGCCTACATCGCCAGCAAGTTCGGCGTGCGCGGTTTCTCGGAGTCGCTGCGCGCCGAGCTGTCCGCGTTGCCCGGCGTGCACGTGTGCGAGGTCTACCCCACCTTCGTCGACACGCCCGGCGCGCAGCACGGCGCCAACTACACCGGCCATCGCCTGCGGCCCGCGCCGCCGCTGCTGGACACGCGCCGCGTGGCCGATGCCCTGGTGGCACTGGCGCGGCGGCCGCGGCCCACGGTGTCCATCGGCAGCGTGGCCTGGCCTGGCCGCCTGGCCCATGCGGTGGCGCCCAACCTCGTGGGACGCGTGACGCGCTGGGCGGCCGACCGCGCCTTCTCACATGCCGACGGCGCACCCGTGACGGACGGCAACCTGTTCGCGCCCTCGCAAGGGCATGCCGTGACGGGCGGCTACCGCGCGCAGCAGGCGCCGGTCACGGTGCCACTGGCAGCGGCGGTGCTGGGCGCGGCGGGCCTGGCCTGCTGGTGGGCCTGGCGCGGGCTGGCCAGGCGCTGACCCGCCTCGTCCGCTGCGGCCCGGGCCGGGTGCGGGCGCCCGCTCAGTCCGGCTGCACCGGCAGCGGCCGCCCGTCCAGCCAGGCCGCGAGGTTGGTCACGGCGTCCTGCGCGAAGCGGGCGAACACCGGCTCGCAGACGAAGCCGTCGTGCGGCGTCATCAGCAAATTGGGGGCTTCGCGCAGCGGACTGCCCGCCGGCAGCGGCTCCTCGTCGAACACGTCCAATGCGGCCGCGCCGGGCCGGCCCGCGCGCAGCGCTTCGGCCAGGGCGGCGTGGTCCACCAGGGCCGAGCGCGAGGTGTTGACCAGCACGCTGCCCGGTCGCATCAGGGCCAGGCGCTCGCGGTTCATCAGGTGGCGCGTGGCGGGTGTGGGCACCAGGTGCAGGCTGACCACCGCGCTGCCGGCCAGCAGCTCCTCCAGCGGCAGGAAGCGGGCGCCGTGTTCGGCGGCCCGCTCGGCCGTCATGCGCGGGCTCCAGGCGGCGACCTCCATGCCGAAGGCGCGGCCCACGGCCGCCACGCGGGCGCCGATCTGGCCCAGCCCGACCAGGCCCAGGCGCTGGCCGTGCAGCACGCCCGGCAGGACCTCGGGCGCGGCTGCGCGCCACTGGCCGGCGCGCAGCCGCGCCGTGTGCGAGGGCAGCTGGCGGACGGCCGCCAGGATCAGCGCCCAGGTGAGCTCGCAGGTGCTCTCCTTGGAGGGGCCCCAGCCGGTGCAGCCCAGCGCGATGCCGCGCTCGCGCACCGCCGCCGCATCGAGGCGGGTATTGCGCGAGCCGGTGAAGACCAGGCACTTCAGGCGGGGCAGCTGGGCCAGCAGCGCGGCGTCGACCGCCGTCCGGTCGCGCACGAACACGGCCGCGTCCGCCTCGCGCAAGGCATCGACCAGCGCCGCGCCCGCCAGCGGCGCATGGTGCAGCGTCACCTCGGCCCGCGCGCGCAACGCGCTCCAGTCGGCCAGGCGCTCGAGCGCGCGCTCCCAGTCGTCCAGGACGACGATGCGCGGGCGGCCTGCGGCAGCCGTGCGGCTCATGGCCGGCACAAGGCGGCCAGCGCGCGCAGGTCGGCGGCCCGGCCCAGACCCCAGCAGGCCTCGATCAGCTGGCGCGTCCGGGCCGCGCCGAGCACCGGCTCGGACAGCCCGCTGAACTTGGCTTCCAGGTCGGCGTCGCTCATGGGACGCTGCAGCGAGCCGATGGCGTGCTCGACGAACACGTGCACGCGGCGGCCGTCGGCCAGCACCGCGGTGACATCGGCGCTGGCCTCGTCGATGCGGTCGTCCACCGTGGCCACCACCTTGCGGCGCAGCGCCACCATGTCGGGCCGGTTGACGATCTCGTCGGCATACTCGTGCTCGGTGGCCCGGCCGAACACCAGGCCGGCGGCGCAGCCGTGGTACACGCTGAACTTGCCCTGCAGGCCGTCGGCCGGCTCCTTCTTGCCGGTGAGCTCCAGCACCAGCGAGTGCACCTTCAGCTCGATGCGCTCCACCTGCTCAGGCTTCACGCCCTGGGCGCGCAGCTGGGTGCAGGCGTCGATGCTGGGATGGATGACGATGCCGCAGGCGAACGGCTTGTAGCTGTTGAACGAGATCTCGAAGCGCTGGCCGAGCTCGTCGGTGGCCTCGTTCCAGGCGCACTTGGTCGACACCACCTGGGCCCAGCCGCGCGGTGCCTCCAGCGCGCGCGGGCTGGCGGTAAAACCCTTGGCCGCCAGCAGCGCCGACATCAGGCCCGCGCGGGCCGCGGCACCGGGGTGGAAAGGCTTGGTCATGGTGCCGAACTGCTCGCGCAGGCCGATGGGCTGCGAGGCGGCGATGCCCAGCGCCATCTGGGTCTGCTGCGCATCCAGCTTGAGCAGGCGCGCGCAGCCGGCGGCGGCGCCCAGCATGCCGGTGGTGCCGGTGATGTGCCAGCCGCGGTCGTAGTGCTCGGGATAGACCAGGTTGCCCAGGCGGCAGGCCACGTCGATGCCCAGCACCAGCGCGTCCGTCACCTCGCGGCCGCCCATGCCCTTGTGCTCGGCCAGCGCGAGCAGGGCCGAGGCCACCGGGCCGGCGGGATGGATGATGGTCTTGAGGTGGGTGTCGTCGAAATCGAAGGTGTGCGAGGTGATGCCGTTGACCAGCGCGGCGCTGGCCATGTCCACGCGCTCGCTGCGCCCGGCGATGGTGGCCTGCGGCGCCGGCTGCAGCTCGGACACGGCGGCCACGGCGGCGTCCGCTGCTTCGTGCTTCGCTGCGCCGACGGCACAGCCCAGCCAGTTGAGGAAGGTGCGGTGCGCCTCGTGGTCGACCGCGTCGCTCCAGCCGCGCGAGGGATGCTGCGCGACGAACTCGCCGAGGATGCGGGTGATGGCCGGTGCGTTGTGATCGGCGGGGACTTGGGTATTGCGTGCCATGGTGGGGAGGGTTCAGTCGATCTTCAGGTTCTGCGCCTTGACCAGCTGGGTCCAGCGCTGGATGTCCTGTTGCAGGTACTGGCCGAAGGCGGCGGGGGTCATGGGCTGGGGCTCGACCGCTTCGGCCGAGAGCTTCTCGCGCATGTCGGGCGCGGCCAGGGTCTGGTTGAGCGTGGTGTTGAGCTTGCCCACGATGTCGGCCGGCATGCCGGCCGGGCCGACCACGCCGTACCACTGCATCGCGTCGAAGTTCTTCAGCCCGAGCTCCTCCAGCGTGGGCACGTCCTTGATCTGCGGCGCCCGCTGCCTGCCGGTGACGGCGATCGGCCGCAGCCGGTTGGAGCGGATGTGCTGCAGCGCCGCCGCCAGCCCGGGGAACATGGCCTGGGTCTGGCCGCCGATCACGTCGGTGATGGCCGGCGCGATGCCGCGGTAGGGGATGTGCACCATGGGCATCTTCAGCTGCAGCTTGAGCAGCTCCATGGTCAGGTGCGTCAGCGAACCGGCGCCGGCCGAGCCGTAGCTCGCCTTGCCCTTGTTGGCACCCAGCCAGGCCACGAACTCCTTGAAATCCTTGATCGGCAGGTTGGCGTCCACCACCAGCACGTTGGGCGTGGCGCCGATCATGCCGATGGGCGTGAAGTCCTTGACCGGGTCGTAGGGCAGCTTGCGGGTGGCGGGACTGGTGCCGTGCGTCGCCACATAGCCCTGCATCAGCGTGTAGCCGTCGGGCGCCGCCCGGGCCGCCAGCTGGCTGGCGATCACGCCGCCGCCGCCGCCCTGGTTCTCCACCACGAAGCTCTGGCCCAGGGCGCGGCCCCAGCGGTCGGTGACGGTGCGGCCCACCAGGTCGCTGCCGCCGCCGGCGGCCACCGGCACGATGTACTTGATCGGCTTGTCGGGGTAGCCCTGGGCGCGGGCGGCGGGCAGGCCGGCCAGCCACAGGGCCGGTGCCGCCTGCAGGATGTGGCGTCGTTTCATGGGTGTGTCTCCTGGGGGTTCGGGGGGTCGCCCGCCAGCCGCCGGTGCGCGTCGCGCACGTGGCCGGCCAGCAGGCGTTCGCACAGCGCCGCATCGCCCGCGCGCTGCGCCGCCGCGATCCGCCGGTGCTCGGCGATCGAGGCGGGCATGCCCAGGTCCTGCGACAGATTGGTCAGCCGCGACAGGTGCAGCTTCTGCACGACGTGGCGGTAGCTCTCGGACAGCGCCGCGTTGCCGGTGGCTTCCACCATCAGCCAGTGGAAGCGCAGGTTCTCGCTGTAGTAGTCGGGCACGCTGCCGCGGTCGGCGGCCGCCTGCATCGCATCGATGGACGCATCCAGCCGCGCGGCGAGGGCGGTGCGCGCCGGTGCCGGCAGCTGCGCGGCACGCCGCCCGGCGAAGCCGTCGAGCAGCGCGCGCAGCTCGTACAGGCCGCGCACCTCGGCCGCGTCCAGCCGGCGCACGAACACGCCGGCATGCTTGCGCGCCTCCACCAGTCCCGAGCTTTGCAGCTCGCGCAGGGCCTCGCGCACCGGCACCCGCGAGACGCCCAGCCGCTGGGCGACGTCGGGTTCGTTGATGCGCTCGCCGGCTCGGATCTCGCCGCGCAGGATCATGCCCAGCACGTCGTCGCGCACCAGCCGGCCGAGCGAGGTCCGGCGCACGGCATCGGCCATGGCGCGGTCGGCATGGGGCACGGCGGTCCAGGGAAGCATCTGGATATCGTATACGATTCTTGAGGGTCCACCGAAGCTTTGACCGCGCCCGGCCTGCGCGCCAGCATCACCGCACCATGAAGCTGCATCCCCTGCGCCTGCCAATCGCCATCGCCGCCACCGCTGCGGCGCTGGCGGCAACCGCCCAGCCTGCCGGCAACGCCTTCAACGACCCGTTCCTGCTGCGCGGCTGCGTCAACAGCCGC
Organism: Ramlibacter tataouinensis TTB310; assembly: GCF_000215705.1. Classification (NCBI taxonomy): domain Bacteria; kingdom Pseudomonadati; phylum Pseudomonadota; class Betaproteobacteria; order Burkholderiales; family Comamonadaceae; genus Ramlibacter; species Ramlibacter tataouinensis. Next base: position 85,720 of record NC_015677.1, read on the forward strand.
GAGCAGGCGCTGGCGCTGGAGCAGGCCGTGGGCCTGGTGGACGACGTGATGGGCGTGATCAACCAGCTGAGCTGGCCCGGCCGTCCGGCGCCCGCTGGCGCCAGGTAGCCGCGCCGCCGGGGCTAGAGCGAGAAGATCTTCCCCGGGTTCATGATGTTGCGCGGGTCCAGCGCCCGCTTGATGGTGCGCATCATCTCCACCGCGCCGGCGCCGGCCTCGGTCACCAGGAAGCCCATCTTGTGCAGGCCCACGCCGTGCTCGCCGGTGCAGGTGCCTTCCAGGCTGAGGGCGCGCGCCACCAGCTTGTGGTTCAGGCCCTCGGCGATCTCGCGCTCCTTGGGGTCGTTGGGGTCCAGCAGGTAGCCGAAGTGGAAGTTGCCGTCGCCCACGTGGCCGACCAGGAAGTAGGGGATGCCGCTCTCGTCGGCCTCTTTCACCGAGTCGAGCAGGCAGTCGGCCAGGCGCGAGATCGGCACGCAGGTGTCGGTGCTGATGGCGCGGCAGCCCGGGCGCGACTGGATCGCGGCGAAGTAGGCGTTGTGCCGCGCGGTCCACAGGCGGGTGCGCTCCTCGGGCGTGGTGGCCCACTCGAAGGCGTTGCCGCCGAACTCGCTGGCGATCTCCTGCACCGTCTCGGCCTGCTCCTTCACCCCGGCTGGCGAGCCGTGGAATTCCATCAGCAGCATGGGCTCGATGCGCAGGCCCAGCTTGCTGTGGGCGTTGACCATGCGCACGGTGTTCTGGTCGATCAGCTCCACGCGTGCGATCGGCACGCCCAGCTGGATCACCTGGATGGTCGCGCGCACCGCCGCCTCGATGCTGGGGAAGGAGCAGATCGCCGCGGAGATCGCCTCGGGGATGGGGTACAGCCGCAGCGTGACCTCGGTGATCACGCCCAGCGTGCCCTCGCTGCCCACGAACAGGCGCGTCAGGTCGTAGCCGGCCGAGGATTTCTTGGCGCGCGTGCCGGTGCGGATCGCCTCGCCGCTGGCCGTCACCACCTCCAGGCCCAGCACGTTCTCGCGCATGGTGCCGTAGCGCACGGCGTTGGTGCCGCTGGCGCGCGTGGCGGCCATGCCGCCCAGGCTGGCGTCGGCCCCCGGGTCGATGGGGAAGAACAGGCCGGTGCTCCTGATCTCCTCGTTGAGCTGCTTGCGCGTCACGCCCGGCTGCACCGTCACCGTCAGGTCCTCGGCGTTCACCGACAGCACCTTGTTCATGCGGCTGACGTCGATGCTGATGCCGCCCTGCACCGCCAGCAGGTGGCCTTCGAGCGAGGAGCCTACGCCGAAGGGGATGACCGGCACTTCATGCTGGCCGGCCAGCCGCACCGCGTCGGCCACGTCCCGGGTGCTCTCGGCGAACACCACGGCCGCCGGCGGCGGCGCCTGGAACGAGGATTCGTCGCGGCCGTGCTGCTCGCGCACCGCCAGGGCGGTGGAGCATTGCGCGCCGAAGCGGGACTGCAGCGCCTCGATCAGCGCGGGCGGAACCTCGCGCGGCTGGATCTCGGGGACGAGGTGCGACAGGGTGGTGGGAGCGTTCATGGTGCGCGGCTTGGGGGCGATGGCGCAGTGTACGCCCGCGCTCCCGGCGCCGCGCCGCGCTCAGGGGGTCGCGGCCGCGTACTCCTCGCCCGTGAGCACGCCGTCGCGGTTGGCATCCAGCTCCTCGAAGCTGCGGGGCAGGTAAGCCAGCCGCAGCGCCTCGGCGCGGGTGAGCTCGCCATTGCCGTCGGTGTCGGCTTCGGTGAAGGCGCGGCTCAGCGCCTGCGGCGTCCAGCGGTTCGCGGCGCCCTGATCACCCGAGGGCAGTACCGGCAGCCCGGGATTGGGCGCGACGCGCGCCGGCGACGGGTCCACCTGCGCGACGGCGCCGCCCACGGCCAGGCCCAGCAGCATCCCGATCAGCAGCGGCCGCCACGGCGGCCGGCGGTCCCGTTCAGCGTAGCCCATCGTCGTACTCGGAACGGCTGATGCGGCCGTCGAAGTTGCGGTCCATGGCTTCGAAGCTGCCCGGCCGGATGGCCAGGCGCCACCACTCGCCCTGGGTCAGCTCGCCGTCGCGGTTGGCATCGGCCGTGATGAAGGAGCGGGCCACCTCGACCGGCGTGTAGGGGCCGGCGCCGGAAGACACGGTCTGCGGGAACGCCGGAATGCCGGGCCCTGCCCCGGCGCCCAGCACGGCCGTGGGGTTGCCGGCCGAGCCGTCCGGAAAGGGCAGTGGGGGCGTGATCACGACGCCCACGCCGCCCGTGCCGGGCGTGCCGACGGACCCCGGGCCGGCAAACCCCGGGTCCGCGAACCCGGGCGCGCCGGTGGGCGAGGCCGCGCTGGGGATCACCACCGGCGGCAGGCCGCCCGGGAACGGCGTGGGCGAAGGCAGGCCGGCCGGGTTGGGCAGGCCGAAGGTGGCGGCGCGGTTGGCCGGCACCGGGTTGGGCGCGGCCTGCACCGAGCGCTGGCCGGAGCGGGCGCCCGCGGTCTGGGCCTGGACGCCGGTCGTCCACAGGGCGGCCGCGCCCACGGCCAGGAGGGCGACGGCGGCCCAGGGCCAGTGGCGGGACCGCTGCGAGGAAGCGGACGGCGAGGGACGGGATTTCATAGCGGGCTCCTGCTTGCCTGCAGCTTGGCAAACGAGCCGCCGTCCGGCCAGACGGGGCCGGCGGGTGTTGGCGTAGGACGCCGAAGACGGTGGCTGCGCGGCATGCCGCACAGCGGCTGGCTCAGGAGGCCTGCTGCAGCGCTTCTTCGAACTCGGCGGGCGAGAGCAGGCCGTCGCGGTTGGTGTCTATGCGTTCGAAATGACGCTGGATGCGGGGGTACACGCCCATTTCAGTGCGGGTGAGGCTGCCGTCGTGGTTGCTGTCGATGTGCCGGAACGCCTGCTGCACCTGGCTGCTGCTCAGGCGCATGCGCGGCGCGGGATCCTCGGCGGCTGCCCGGGCCGAAGCCGTGGCCGCGGGTGTGCTGCCTGGCGTCTGTGCATGCGCGGCCGTGAGAACGAGCGCGGCGCCGACCAGCAGCACCGAGCCCAGGGCCACGTTGCGGGCTTTGGACGAAGGCAGGGGGCCACGCCGGGCCGTTGTGGAAGAGCTGGTGGGACGCATGCCTGGATTCCACCCCAATCGCACCGGCGGCGGCCAGGACTTTTGCCCGCTGTTGCGGCGGACACATCCCTACTCCGCGGGTAACCAGGGTGAAAATCACACTCCGGACTCCCCGAAATAGGAACTTTCCATGGGCAAACGCCTGACGCAGATCGCCACCCGCACCGGCGACAACGGCACCACCGGCCTGGGCGACAACACCCGCGTGCCCAAGCACAGCGCCCGGGTGCAGGCCATGGGTGATGTGGATGAACTCAACTCCCACCTCGGTTTGCTGCTATGTGAGCGCTTGCCACCAAGCGTGAGCGAGCTGCTGGTGGAGGTGCAGCACCAGCTGTTCAACCTGGGCGGCGAGCTGTCCATCCCCGGTTTCGAGCTGCTCAAGCCCGAGGCAGTGCTGACACTGGACCAGGCGTTGGCCCAGCACAACGCGGCCTTGCCCAAGCTGGAGGAATTCATCCTGCCGGCCGGCACCCGCGCCGCCGCCCAGGCGCATGTGTGCCGCACCGTCGCCCGCCGGGCCGAGCGCTCGGTGGTGGCGCTGGGCGCGGCCGAGCCGCTGCGCGACACGCCGCGCCATTACCTGAACCGCTTGTCCGACCTGATGTTCGTGCTGGCCCGGGTGCTCAACCGCATGGACGGCGGCGACGACGTGTACTGGCGCAGCGAGCGGATGGCGCGCCAGGTTCCCGAATAAGCGCCGGACCGGCCGGCGGCGCCGGCGGCCCTAGCGCGCGGCGCCGGCGCGCCCCAGGGCCGCCCATTCGTCGACCCGCACCCGCGCCACCACGGCCCAGCCGGTGCCCTGCGGCCGCAGCACCGCCGCCTCGCCCTCGGCCAGGTGGGGCGGTCCGGCGATGGCGCGGAACGGCGTGCCATGCCCCACCACCCAGCGGTTGCCTGCGGTTGACACCGGCGCGGCCAGCAGCCGCTTGAGGCCGGGGTAGTCGCCCTCCTGACCTTCGCGGATCTCGTTGCGCGGCTCGGCCTGGCCGAACATCAGCCGCGCGGTGTCCTGCGTGCGGCAATAGGGGCTGGCCAGCACCTCGGCCACCGGCAGGCGCAGCGCGCGGATGTGCCGGCCGACGGCGCGGGCGTCGAAGCGGCCCTGTTCGGACAGCAGCCGCTGGTTGGCGCAGTCGGCATAGCCCGTCATGCCGCTGTCGCCACGCGAGAAGTCGGTGGCCGTGTGGCGGAAGTAGATGACGTGGCCGCCCCGGCGCAGCGCGGCGGCGAGGGCCGGCCCCGACAGCGCCTGGCCCGCGTCGGGCGCCGACGAGGTGGCGGAGGCGATGGTGCCGGAGGGCGGGGTCTGCGCGGCCGCGGCAGCGCTTGCGGCCACCAGGGCCGCGGCCAGCAATGCAAGAACAGGTTTCATGCCGCTCTGATCCGCCGGCGGCCCGGCGGTTCGCGTGTCACTCAGGCCTTGCGCGACAGCACGGCCATGGTCAGCCGTGACACGCAGGTGGGCTGGCCGGCCTCGTTGCTCAGGTCGATCTGCCAGACCTGGGTGGTGCGGCCGATGTGCACCGGCCGGGTGATGCCGTACACCCAGCCCTCCATCGCCCCGCGCAGGTGGTTGGCATTGATGTCCAGCCCCACCGCGCGGCAGCCCTCCGGGCAGGAATAGGCCGCGCCGCAGGAGCCCAGCGTCTCGGCCAGCACCACGGAGATGCCGCCGTGCAGCAGGCCGTAGGGCTGGCGGGTGCGCGCATCCACCGGCACCCGGCCGCGGATGAAGTCGTCACCGACCTCCAGGAACTCGATGCCCAGGTGCTGCACCGCCGTGCCCTGGTGCATGTCGGCCAGGAGCTGCGGCGAGATGGGGCGGGTCCAGATGGCGGGCATGGGCCGATGCTACCCGCGCTTTCAGCGCACCGGGGCGTCGCCGGCCATCGCCGTTTCGCGGCCCGGCCGGGCCCGGCCCAGCAGCGCCCACAGCAGGATGGCGCCGAAGGTCGCGGTGCCGATGCCGCCCAGCGCGAAGCCGCCGAACCGCAGCGTGAAGTCGCCGGTGCCCAGCACCAGGGTGATGGCGGCCACCAGGAGGTTGCGGTTGTCGGAGAAGTCCACCCGGTTGTCCACCCAGATCTTGGCGCCGGCCACGGCGATCAGGCCGAAGACCACGATGGACACGCCCCCCATCACCGGCAGCGGGATGGCCTGGATCACGGCGCCGAACTTAGGCGAGAAACCCAGCACCACGGCGATCACCGCCGCCACCACGAAGATGGCGGTGGAGTAGATCTTGGTGGCGGCCATCACGCCGATGTTCTCGGCGTAGGTGGTCACGCCGGTGCCGCCCGCCGCGCCGCTGACCATGGTGGCGATGCCGTCGCCGATGAAGGCGCGGCCCATGTACGGGTCGAGGTTGCGGCTGGTCATGGCGGTCACCGCCTTGATGTGGCCCAGGTTCTCCGCCACCAGGATGATGGCCACCGGCGCGATCAGCAGCATGGCCGCGCCGCTGAACACCGGCGCGGTGAAGGCCGGCGCGCCGAACCAGGGCGCGGCCGCGATGCCCGATAGGGCGATGGGCTTGCCCAGGCCCAGGCCGTTGGTCAGCAGGGCGTAGATGAGCGAGGCGACGATCAGGCCCACCAGGATCAGCAGGCGCTGCACCATGCCGCGCGTGAAGACGGCCACCAGCGCCACGCTGACGAAGGTCACGGCCTGCATCCAGGCGTCGAAGTTGTTCGCCGCCATGTTCTTGATGGGGATGCCGGCCAGGTTGAGGCCGATCACGGCCACCACGGCGCCGGTGACCACCGGCGGCATGAAGCGCTCGATCCAGCCGGTGCCCACCGCCTGCACCACCGCGCCGATGAGCGCGTACAGCAGGCCGCAGGCGATGATGCCGCCCAGGGCCACGGCGATGTTGAGGTTGGGCCCCTTGCCGGCATAGGACGTGGCGGCGATCACCACGCCGATGAAGGCGAAGCTCGAGCCCAGGTAGCTGGGCACCTTGCCGCCGGTGACCAGGAAGAAGATCAGGGTGCCCACGCCGCTCATCAGGATGGCGATGTTGGGGTCGAAGCCCATGAGCAGCGGCGCCAGCACCGTGGCGCCGAACATCGCGATCACATGCTGCACGCCCATGGCCGCGGTCTGCGGCCAGGGCAGGCGCTCGTCGGGGCCGATCACGCCGCCCTGCCGCAGCACCGATGCGGGCTTCTCGGCCCAGCTGAACATTCCCATTCCTCGCTCCTTGAAAGTGGAGCGATGCTAGGAGCAATGGCCCGGCCACGCAAGGCGCGGCACGGCGCGGTGCGCGGCGATCAGGCCGGGAACACGAGCGAGCGGTGGGCGGCGGTGCCGGCCATCGCGCCGTCGCCCACGGCGAGGGCCACGCTGCCGGCGCCGCGCGCCATGTCGCCGCAGGCGAACACGCCGGCCACCGTGGTCGCCTTCTGCGCGTCGGTCTTCACGAACGGGCCCAGCGGTCCGTCCTCGAACGCGCATCCGAGCTGCCGCGCCAATGGGCTGGCCGGTTCGGTGCGGCTGGCGGTGAACAGGCCCGCGAGCTCGACCTCGCGCCCGTCGTCCAGTACCACCGTGGCTTCACCCGCCAGGGCGCGCACCGGGGTGGGTTCGATGCGCACGCCGCGCGCGGCCAGTTCCTGCCGCTGCGCCTCGTCCGGGCTGGCCGCGCCGTTGAGGAAGAAGGTCACGCTGCCCCACTCGGGCAGCAGCAGGGCCTGGTGCACCGACATCGGCCCCGTGGCCAGCACGCCGATGCGGCCTCCGTCCAGCTCGTAGCCATGGCAGTAGGGGCAGTGGAAGACGCTGCGTCCCCAGCGCTCGCGCAGGCCCGGCACGGCCGGCAGATGGTCGACCACGCCGCTGGCCAGCACCAGCCGCTGTGCGCGCAGCCAGTGCCCGCCGGAGGTGCGCAGCGCGAAGGCGTCGCCCTCGCGCTCGGCGGCTTCCACCACGTCGTCGAGCCACAGCACCGTCGAATAGCGCAGCAGTTGCTGTTTGGCCGTGGCCACCATTTCGGACGGCGCCGCGCCGTCCTGGCCGAAGAAGTTGTATGAATGGTCGGCAAAGCGGTTGCGCCGCACGCCGCCATCGACCACGGCGACGCGCCGGCGGGCGCGTGCCAGGGGCAGGGCGGCGGACAGGCCTGCGAAGCTGCCGCCGACGATGACTGCGTCATAAGCCATGCGCGTGTGCCCCCAACGTGTGCCCGCCCTCGACCATGCGGCGGTGGAAGTCGCGCGATAACGCGCCCAGCGTGACGCGGCCCAGACGGTCCAGCAGCAGCGTTTGGGCCTGGCGGTAGGCATCGTCCAGCGCGGCGTTCACGGCCTGCTCGACCAGGCAGCTCGGGTGCTCCTCGCGGTGGCCCACGGCGAGCAGCTCGGGGGCGCCGACGGCCTCGTGGATGTCGCGCAGCGTGATGCGCTCCAGCGGACACGACAACACCCAGCCGCCGCCATGGCCCTTGGCCGAGGCGACGAAGCCTGCATCGCGCAAGCCGGCCATCAGCCGGCGGATGACCACCGGGTTGGTTTGCATCGCCGCGGCGAGCGACTCGGACGTGGCGGGGCCATCCCTCTCGGCCATGTGCAGCAGGCAATGCAGAACGCCGGAAAGGCGGCTGTCTCGTTTCATGCAACTAGTGTAGTTGCATGAAAAAGACCGTGTCCAGCCGATGGTCTTGGATGGGGCGTCGACCGGCCGCTACCCGGCGAACATCGCCACCCGCGCCAGAACGGCCGCATCCTTCAGGATCTTGCGGTGGCCCAGGCCCTGGGTCTCCATCAGCGCCCCGCTGCGCACCGCGTGCGCGAAGGCCTGGCCGTCGGCGAAGGCGTTGATGCTGTCGCCGCGGTCGTGCACCACCAGGGTGGGCACGCGGATGCGCGGGCCGACGGCCCGCGGCTCGAACTGCGGCATCAGGATGCCCTCGCGCGCCTCGATGCGCCCCTGCATGGCCGCCCGCACCGCTTCCGACAGGCCGAACACCTGGGCGAACAACCGCGTGTACTCGTGCGGCGAGGCCGGGGGCGCCAGCAGCACCAGGCGCTGCGCCGCCAGTCCCCGGCTGGCCGCGTACGCCGCGGCGTTGGCGGCCAGCGAATGCGCCACCACGGCACGCAGCACCTGGCCTTCCTGCTGCAGCCGCGCGGCGGCGTACTCGATGGCGCGCGCGAACTGCGGCAGGTTGCTGGTGCGCCCGCCGCTGCGGCCGTGCGCCGGCATCTCCAGCAGCACCGGCGACAGTCCCTGCTGCGCCAGGGCCTCGGCCAGCGGCAGCATCTGCGCCGCGTGTCCGCCCCAGCCGTGCACCAGCAGGGCCACCGGCCCGGGCGGCGCGGACGGCCTGGCGTACAGGGTGAGGGAGGCGTCCTCGAACGGCCAGCGCTCGATGCGCCAGTCGGCGCCCCAGGCCGTGCGGCGATGCAGCCACTTGGGCGGCAGGGGCGTGGCGAACAGCCGCTGGGCGGCGCGCACGGCCAGCCCGGGCGCGATCCGCTGGGCGGCGGCCAGCACCAGGCGCGAGGTGCGCAGCAGCGGTCGGGTCCCGTAGTAGGCCGAGGTGGCCTGCAGCGTGGTGCGGGTCATGGTGGGCCTTCCCGCGTCAGAAGTACACCATGTCCTCGTTGCAGCGCGGCAGGTCGCGCAGCGAGGCAAGGACGGCGCGCGTGGCGCGCCAGACGCCGTAGACGGCGGCGATGGAAAGCAGGGTCAGCATGGCAGCATCCTTTCTTCGCACGGTCGTGCGAAACAAGTCGAACACAGGGCAGAGTGGTCATGTCTCCGTAGGTGTCAGGGCAGGTAGCTTTGCAGCAGGCGGCGCCAGCTGGCCTGCGCCCGCTCGGCGGCGCGCGCATCGCGCAGGAAGCGCGTGTCGTGCAGCTGGCCCATGATCAGGCTGTAGATCTCGGCCACCAGCTGGTCGGCATCGGTGCCGGGCCGCAGGTGCCCGGCCTCCACCGACTGCAGCACGGTGCGGCGCAGCGCCGCGCGCCAGCGCGTGACCTCGCCGTGCAGGAAGTCGCGCAGCTCGCCCTCGCGGTCGTCCAGCTCGAAGGCGCCGGCGGTGAAAATGCAGCCGGTGTGGCCCTCGATGTCGCGGGTGCGCACGATCCAGCGCCGCATGATCTCGTCGAGCCGGGGCAGGCCCTTGGGCTGCTGCATCGCGGGCACGAACACGTCGGCCAGGAAGCGCCGGCCGAACTCCTCGATCACCGCCTTCTGCAGTGCCTCGCGCGAGCCCACGCGCGAGAACACGCCGCTCTTTGACAGGCCGACGCGGTCGGCCACGGCCTGCAGGGTGATGGCCTCCAGCCCCTCGGCGCCGGCTAGGTCCAGCGCCGCGCCGACGATGGCGGCGCGGGTCAGCTCGGCTTTCTGGGTCTTGGCGTCCATCGGTTCAATATAGCACGATCGTGCGAAACGACAAGCCGCACGGGCGCTGCTACGCTCGTGCGCATGAGCGCCGCCCCCTTCGTCCCCCAGATCCGCCTCTACCAGGACTGGCTGCGCCAGCGGCGCGGCCTGGCGTTCGACAGCTACGACGCGCTGTGGCGCTGGTCCACCGGCGACCTGCCCGCTTTCTGGCAGAGCGTGTGGGACTACTTCGAGCTGCGATCGCCCACGCCCCACCGGGCCGTGCTGGCGCAGGCCCGCATGCCGGACGCGCGCTGGTTCGAGGGCGCGCAGTTCAACTACGCGCACCAGGTGCTGCGCCACGTGCAGCCGGCGCACGCGGCCGGCTTCATGGCCGTCGTCAGCCGCAACGAGCGTGGCGGGCACCGCGAGCTGTCCTGGCCCGAGCTGCGCCGCCAAGTCGCCTCGCTGGCGCTGCACCTGCGCGAGCAGGGTGTGCAGCCGGGCGACCGGGTGGCGGCCTACCTGCCCAACGTCCCCGAAGCCATGGTCGCCTTCCTGGCCACGGTCAGCATCGGCGGCGTGTGGAGCATCTGCGCGCCCGACATGGGCACGGCGGCGGTGCTGGACCGCTTCCGCCAGATCGGGCCCAAGGTGCTGATCGCCTGCGATGGCGTGCGCTACGGCGGCCGCGACTTCGACCGCACGGCGGTGGTCGCCGAACTGCGCGCGCAGCTGCCGACCGTGCGGCACCTGGTCGTGCACCGCAACCTGGGCGTGCCGCAGGCTGCCCTGGATGCGCTCGGCTCCTTCCAGGAGTGGGGCCCGGCAGTGGCCCGCGACGACGCCCGGACCGAAGGCTTCGAGCCGCTCTGGCTGCCGTTCGACCACCCGCTGTGGATCGTGTACTCCAGCGGCACCACCGGCCTGCCCAAGCCCATCGTGCACGGCCATGGCGGCACGGTGCTGGTGGCGCTGGCGCTCAAGACCCTGCACAACGACATAGGCTGCAGCTACCACCCCAACAGCTGGGGCGAGCGCTACCACTGGTACAGCTCGACCGGCTGGGTGATGTGGAACGCGCAGGTCAGCGGCCTGCTCAACGGCACCACCTGCTGCATCTACGACGGCAATCCCGGCGGCTCCAAGGACAACCCCGACTGGACCACCCTGTGGCGCTTCGGCGCCGAGCTGGGCGTCACCTTCTTCGGCGCCGGCGCGGCTTTCTTCGCCAACTGCATGAAGGCGGGTGTCGACCTGACCGCACTGCCCGGCCTGAAGTCGGTGCGCGCGCTCGGCACCACCGGCTCGCCCCTTTCGGAGGAGGCGCAGCGCTGGGGCACGGAGCAATTCAGGAAACTGCACGCGCTGGCGGGCGAGACGCCCGCCACCGCCGGGCCGTCCAAGCCTGCGCAGGCAGGCTTGGAGCCGCGGCCCGACGTCTGGTGGTGCAACATCAGCGGCGGCACCGACTTCGCCGGCGCGTTCATCGGCGGCAACCGCGAGCTGCCACTGGTTCCCGGCGAGATGCAGTGCCGCCTGCTGGGCTGCGCGGTGGAAGCCTGGAATGAGCAGGGCCAGCCCGTGGTGGGCGAAGTGGGCGAGCTGGTGTGCACCAAGCCGATCCCGTCCATGCCGCTGTACTTCTGGGGCGACGAGGGGAGCCAGCGCTATCTCTCGTCCTATTTCGACATGTACCCCGGCGTCTGGCGCCATGGGGACTGGCTGAAGATCACGCCGGCCGGCGGCTGCATCATCTACGGCCGCAGCGACGCCACCATCAACCGCCATGGCCTGCGCATGGGCACCAGCGAGCTGTACAGCGCGGTGGAGGCGCTGCCCGAGGTGCTGGATTCCTTGGTGGTGGACCTGGAATACCTGGGCCGCGAGAGCTACATGCCGCTGTTCGTGGTGCTGCGCCCTGGCGTGGTGCTGGACGACGCCATCAAGGCCCGGATCAACACCGCCGTGCGCACCGCGCTGTCGCCGCGCTTCGTGCCCGACGAGATCCTGCAGGTGGCCGAGATCCCGCGCACGCTCTCCGGCAAGAAGCAGGAACTGCCGATCAAGAAGCTGCTGCTCGGCCAGCCCATCGACAAGGTGGTGAACAAGGACGCGATGGCCAACCCGGGCTGCCTGGGCTGGTACGTGCAGTTTGCGCAGCAGCGGGCGCAGCCCGGCACTGCAGCAGCCCAGCCATAGGTGCGCGCGCGGCCGACACGGCACGACGAAAAACCCCCGCGCCCGCTCGGCGCCCCGGCTGCGGACAATCGGCCGTTTTGACCGGACCACTCTTCACGAGTACACGATGTTTTCCCTGAAGCTGTCACACACTGCCTGGCCCCATCTGCCGCGTTCGTTGCGGGGCGCGCCCGCGCTCCTTGCGGCCTGCCTCGCGGCAGCCCCCGCAGCCTTTGCCCAGGGCAGCGCCGCGCCGCAGTTCGCCAGCACCCAGGTCATGGGCGGGCTCAGCGAGCCCTGGGACATCGCCTTCGCGCCCGGCGGCCCGATGTTCTTCACCGAGAAATGCGCGGGCCTGTCGGTGCGCATGCCGGACGGCGCGGTGCGCCGGCTCATGGGCAATGCGCAGGGCTATGCCCTGCGCGCCAACGACCTGTTCTGCCAGGGCCAGAGCGGCGTGCACGGCGTTGCGGTGGACCCCGCCTTCGCCCAGGGACAGCGCTTCGTCTACGTGTTCTCGGCGTCCAACCTCAGCACCAATCCACGCAGCAACCGCGTGATCCGGCTGCGGGTGAACGACGACTTCAGCCGCGTGAGCGAGCGCACCGACATCGTCACCGACATCCGCTACAAGGAAGGCGGCGGGGGCGCCGGCGGTCCCGGCGCACACAGCGGCGGCCGGCTGCGCTTCGGGCCGGACGGTTTCCTGTACGTGACCACCGGCGACAACCACCACCCGGACATCCCGCAGTCGCCCACCCTGATCGGCGGCAAAGTGCTGCGCATCGACCGTGACGGCAAGGCCGCGCCCGGCAACAACACGCCGTCCGACTTCGACGCGCGCATCTATGCCTACGGCATGCGCAACCCCCAGGGGCTGACCTTCCGCCCGGCCGGGCAGCCCGGCGCGGGCCAGCCCTTCATCGCCGAGCATGGGCCGAACCACAGCGACGAGGTGAGTGCGCTGGCGCCGGGCGCCAACGGCGGCTGGGACCCGCGCAACCGCCCCGGCCTGGACTGCCGCGGCAACGGCTACTGCGGCTATGCCGGCAACGCGCAGACCATGCCCATGACCGACACGCAGCGCTTTGCCGACGCGTTGCGTCCGCTGTGGACCAACCAGAGCAAGAGCGAGGGCATGGGGCCCGCCGAGTTCCTGAGCGGCCCGCAATGGCGCGAGTGGAACGGCGCCCTGGCCGTGGGGCTGATGCGCGAGCGCCGGCTCGACCTGCTCACCATCGGGCCCGATTCCCGCTCGGCGCGCGCCGTGGTGGCCGAGGTGCTGGGCTCGCCGCGCCTGCGCAGCCTGGTCCAGGGGCCGGATGGCGCGTTGTGGGCTGCCACGGACAGCGGCCAAATCCTGCGGATGACCTTGCGTTGAAGATGGCAGGGGCAGGCCGCCGTTCAGCGGCCTGCCCGTTGGGACCAGGACAAGCAGCCCAGCGACACGGCCGAGCGGCTGACCAGCAAGGCGCCGCCGCGGTACAGCGGGCCCACCGGCGCCTGGGGGCTGGCCTTCACCGCCCAGACAGCACCGCCGCGGTCCGTCCACACCACGCGGGCATCGATCCGGCCCAGCACCGCCATCGCCTGGGCCGCGCCCACACCCGGCCGGAACACCACCAGCAGATCGTCGCCGCCGGCCGGAGGCTGCGCCGCCTGCAGCCCGGCCACTACGGCCAGCGCCGCCACCGCGACAGCGGCCACCCCGGCGCCGGGCCCCCTGGCCGCACCACGGCGCAGCCAGGCGGCGGCCGCCAGTGGCAACAAGCCGAACAGGGCCAGCCACAGCAGGTCCCACGGCAGTGGATCGGCCACATCCATGCGGACGCGGTGGATGCCGGTGAGCCAGTGCGACAGCAGCGTGTCCAGCACATGCCAGCCGCCGAAGCCCGCCAGCACGGCAGCCAGCAGGCGGCGCCCCGCACCGGCCTGCCCCAGCGCTGCGCGGGCGCGCCACAGCAGCAGCAGCCCTGCTGCCGCCACCAGGTACATGGCGGCATGGAACAGCCCGTCGGCCAGGATCTGCAGGCGCAGGTCGCGCAGCGGCCCGTCATCCAACCCGCTGAGCAGGTGGTGCCATTGCAGCACCTGGTGCAGCAGGATGCCGTCGAAGAAGCCGCCCAGCGCCAACCCGAGCAGGAAGCCGGGGCGCCCTGGCGAGGGTGGCGAGGTGAGATGCGACGATGCAGCCATGGGGCCTCCAGTCGCGAACGAACTTAGCGCGCGGCCCCGAGTAGGTGCGTCGGACAGCGGCGCGTTCGCCGCCCGAGCCGAGCCGCGCGCCGGCCGTGCTGGCGTAACGGGCCGCGGCCGAGCACCACGGAAACAGGCGCGCCCACTACCATGACCGGGTCGATTTTCAAGAAGAAGAGACCCTCGCCATGACCGTTCCCCTCATGCTCAGAACAGCCGCCGTGCTGATGTTCCTCACCGCCCTGGGCGGGCTGGCGCTGGCCGCCACGCGCGCCAAGATGGACCGCCCGCCGTCCTGGATGGCCATTGCCCACGGGCTGCTGGCCACCAGCTCGCTAACGCTGCTGCTGTACGTCGGCTTCACCGTGGGCCTGCCCGGGCTGATGTGGGCCGGCATCGCCATCGTGCTCGCGGGCGCGGCGGTCGGCCTGTACCTGAACCTGGCCTACCACGAGAGGCACAAGCGGCTGCCGGTCACGCCGATCGCGCTGCACGGCCTCATCACGGCGGTGGGCTTGTTCATCGTCGCCCTGGGTGCCTTCGGCACCGGCACGAACAACCCGTAGCCGCGGCGTCAGCCGGCGGGCTTGCGGTTGACCAGCACGATGCCCACGGCCACGCCCGCCAGGGCCAGCACCAGCTGAGCCGTGAGCGGCTCGTCCAGCAGGGCAACGCCGAAGACCAGCGCGAACACCGGCGTAAGGAAGGTGAAGGACGACATCCGCGTGGCCGGGTAGTGCCGCAGCAGCCACATCCAGGCCAGGTAGCTGGCGAAGGCGCCCACCACGGTCTGCAGCGCCAGCGACCCCCAGGCCCGGGCCGAGTAGCCGAGCGACCAGGTCTCGCCCAGCGCCAGCGACAGCAGCGGCGCCACCGCCGCGGTGACGGCCACCTGGTAGAACAAGGTCTTCTCGGCACTGGCCGTGGCCATGGCGCTGCTGCGGATCACCAGGGTGGTCAGGCCCCACAGCGTGCCGGCCGCCAGCGCCAGTGCGTCGCCGCGCAGCTGGCGCGGCGTGACCATGTGCCCGGCGAAGCCCTCGGCAAAGGCCAGCGCCACAGCGCCGAAGGCGATCAGCAGGCCGACCCATTGCGCGCCGCGCAGCTTCTCCACCGGCACGAAGCGCGGCAGCAGCAGCGCCACCACGAAGGGCGAGGTGTAGAGGAACACCGTCAGGCGCGAGGCCGTGGTGTCGCGCAGGCCCAGGTAGATGCAGGCGAACTCGCCGGTGAACAGGGCCCCCGCCAGCAGGCCCGCGCGCAGCGTGCCGTCGCGCGCGAACAGCGGCACGCCCCGCACCACGCACCACAGCCCCAGCAGGGCCGTGGCCCCGGCGAAGCGCAGCGCCGCCTGCCACAGAGGCGGCACCTCGGCCACGGTGGCCTTGATCAGGATCTGCTGGAAGCCCCAGAACAGGCAGCAGGCGATGAGCAGGGTGATGGCAAGCGTGTCGAGGTGTTGTTTTCGCTGGTGCGGCATGCGGCGATGCTAGCCGCGTTGGTGCGACACTGGCCCGCTGCTTCACCCCTGCCCTGGAGACTCCACCCATGAAGACCCAAGCCGCCGTCGCCTGGAAGTCCGGCGCCCCGCTCAGCATCGAAACCGTCGACCTGGAAGGCCCGCGCGCCGGCGAGGTGCTGGTCGAGATCAAGGCCACCGGCATCTGCCACACCGACTGGTACACGCTGTCGGGCGCCGACCCCGAAGGCATCTTTCCCGCCATCCTAGGCCACGAGGGCGCCGGCATCGTGGTCGACGTGGGCCCCGGCGTCGCCACCTTGAAGAAGGGCGACCACGTCATCCCGCTGTACACGCCGGAATGCCGCCAGTGCAAGTTCTGCCTGTCGCGCAAGACCAACCTGTGCCAGCAGATCCGCGCCACGCAGGGCAGGGGGCTGATGCCCGACGCGACCAGCCGCTTCAGCATCCGCGGCAAGCCCGTCTTCCACTACATGGGCACCAGCACCTTCGCCCGCCACACCGTGGTGCCCGAGATCGCGCTGGCGAAGATCCGCGAGGACGCGCCCTTCGACAAGGTCTGCTACATCGGCTGCGGCGTCACCACCGGCATCGGCGCGGTGATCTTCACCGCCAAGGTGGAGGCCGGCGCCAACGTGGCCGTGTTCGGCCTGGGCGGCATCGGGCTCAACGTGATCCAGGGCGCGAAGATGGTGGGCGCCGACAAGATCATCGGCATCGACATCAACCCCGCGCGCCAGGAGATGGCGCGCAAGTTCGGCATGACCCACTTCATCAACCCCAAGGAGGTGGACAACGTGGTCGATGCCGTCGTGCAGCTGACCGGCGGCGGCGCCGACTACAGCTTCGAGTGCATAGGCAACACGCAGGTGATGCGCCAGGCGCTGGAGTGCACGCACAAGGGCTGGGGCCAGAGCATCATCATCGGCGTGGCCGAGGCCGGCGCGGAGATCAGCACCCGGCCTTTCCAGCTGGTGACCGGCCGGCAGTGGAAGGGCTCGGCCTTCGGCGGCGCGCGCGGCCGCACCGACGTGCCCCGCATCGTCGACTGGTACATGGACGGCAAGATCAACATCAACGACCTGATCACGCACACCCTGCCGCTGGAGAAGATCAACGACGGCTTCGAGCTGATGAAGCGCGGCGAGTCGATCCGCGCCGTGGTGGTGTACTGAGAGGCCGCGCGATGGCACAGGACCTGGAGCTGCTCGGCGAGCACGCCTGCTTCGGCGGCGTGCAGCGCTTCTACCGCCATGCCTCGGCCGAGATCGGCCTGGCCATGCGCTTCTCGGTGTACCTGCCGCCGGCCGCGCGTGAGCCGGGCGCGAAACTGCCCGCGCTGTTCTACCTGGCCGGCCTGACCTGCACCGAGGAGACCTTCCCCATGAAGGCAGGCGCCCAGCGAATGGCGGCCGAGCTCGGCCTGGTGCTGATCGCGCCCGACACCAGCCCGCGCGGCGCCGGCGTGCCGGGCGAGGCGGACAGCTGGGACTTCGGCGTCGGCGCGGGCTTCTACCTCGACGCCACGCAGGCACCCTGGTCGCTCCACTGGCGCATGGAGAGCTACGTCACGCGCGAGCTGGTCGAGCTGGTGCGCCATGCGCTGCCGGTCGATACGCAGCGCATCGGCCTGTTCGGCCACTCGATGGGCGGCCACGGCGCGCTGACGCTGGCGCTGCGCCACCCGGGGCTGTTCCGCACGGTCTCGGCGCTGGCGCCGATCTGCGCGCCCACGCGCTGCCCTTGGGGCGAAAAGGCCTTCACCGGCTACCTGGGCACCGACCGCCATGTCTGGCGCGACCACGACGCCAGCGAGCTGATGGCCCGCCAGCCCCGGCCGCCATACCCCGGCGGCATCCTGATCGACCAGGGCGAGGCTGACAAATTCCTGGCCGAGCAGCTGCATCCGCACCTGTTCGAAGCCGCCTGCGCGCAGGCCGGGCAGCCGCTCACGCTGCACCGGCACCCGGGCTACGACCACGGCTACTACTTCATCCAGAGCTTCATGGCCGAGCATCTCGCGCACCATGCGGCCGGCCTGGGTGCAGGGGCATGAGCCTGGCCGACCGGACCCCTCTGGCACACGTTCGCGGCAAGTCACCTACAGACGGCAGCGCGGAGCCGTCCTAGCCTGCGGAACCAAGCCACGGTTCGTGGCTGACCCAGCAGCGCAGGACAGCACCCCATGGAACACGCACGCTCATGCGGCCCGCGCGCCGCGATCCGGGCCGCCACCGCCGCCGGTATGGCCGCCCCGCTGGCGGCCAGCGCCCACGTGAAATGGTTTGCCCCGTACATCATCGAGGCGCCGCCGCAGCGCCTCATGGAAACGCTGACGGACCGCTGGTTCTGGACCGGCATCCTGCTGGTGCTCGTCTTCTTCCTGGCCGCGCGCGCGCTGGAGAAGACGCGCGCCGGCGGTGCCGTCCTGGCCGGCTTCGACAAGGTGACCGGCCCGCTGTGGGCACGCGGCGACGACTTCATGCGATTCGTGATTGCCGCGTTCTTCGTGGCGATCTTCGCGGTCGGCGGCGTGTACCTCACGCCGGACCTGAAGTCGCCGCACGAGTGGGTGTCGTGGATGCAGCTGCTCATCGCGGCGCTGGTGTTCTCGCGCCGGACGATGCCGCTGGCCGCAGCCGGCATCATCGGGCTGTGGCTGCTGGCCCTGACCCAGTACGAGCTGTTCCACCTGCTCGACTACCTGGCGCTCGGCGTGGGCGTGGCGGCCTACCTGGTGCTGGCCGCGTCCGACAGGCTGGACTGGAACAGGTACCGGTTCGTGGTGCTGCGCTGGGGCGTGGCCATCGCGCTCATGTGGTCCAGCCTGGAGAAGTTCGCGTACCCGGACTGGTTCTACCCGCTGGTGGAGGAGAAGCCGTTCCTCACCTTCGGCATGCCGCGCGACGTGTTCATCCCCATGGCCGGCGTGGCGGAGTTCACCATGGGCTTCGGCCTGTTGTGGACGGCGTTGATCCGCCGGCTCTCGGCACTGGCGCTGTTCGTCATCTTCAACGCGGCCGTGTACCCTTTCGGACGGCTGGACCTGGTGGGCCACGCGCTGATCATGGCCGTCATCGTGATCATCTTCGCGGACCCCACGCCGCAGGTGCGCTTCGCCCTGCGCCGCACGCTGGCCGCCATCCCCGCCACGCTGGTGGCGACGATGGCGGTCTCTGCCATGAGCTACTGGGGGCTGCACCACGCGCTGTACGGCTTGGACGGCCGATCGGGCGTGGCCGCGAACAACAACAACCCGGGCGCCGCCGCGCGCTCCACGCACACGCACGATCCTGAGCGACCGCACGAGGCGCCCGCCGCGGGCGGCAGCGCCCAGGCCGCCTACCTGGCCAGCATGCAGCGCATGCACGGGGACATGGAGGCCGGCGTGAAGCACCCGGACCCCGACCAGGCCTTTGTGCGCGGCATGATCGCCCACCACCGCGCGGCGATCGAGATGGCGCAGATCCAGCTGCGGCATGGCACCGAGACCCAGAACCGGCGCCTGGCGCAGGAGATCATCGAGACGCAAAAGCGCGAGATCGCCGAGATGGAAGCCTGGCTGCGCCAACGCCATGCCGGGGAAGACAAGCCGGGCTGACCTGGCCACAGCCCGCCGCACACACGGCAGTGCAGTGGAAACAGTCGATTGCAGCTTGGCTGGAGCGCGGTGCGTCCTAGCATGCCCGCGTCACCCACTCCAGGAGCCCTTGATGAGCAAACGCACGCGCCACGCCGACAACAGCAAGCGGCAGCAGCCGATCCAGCAGCAGCGCGCCCAGGCCGCGGCCAGCCAGGCCGGCGCGAGCAAGCAGGCAAAGACCGAGGCTCGCGGCCGCAGCACGCAGGGGGCGCAAGGCGGGGCAACGAACCAGGACGAACGCTGATCCACCCTTGGTGCGGCACGGTTCGTGGCCGCAGGGTCACAGCGTGGCCAGCTTCTCCAGGATGGCTTGGCCCAGCAGGTGACCCAGGTAGTTGTCTACGAAACGCTCAGGGCCGTGACCCCCACGCTTGTCACTGCGTGTAGTGCGCTGCCAAGGGGGCCTTCGCGGTGATCTTCACCGCCAAGGTGGAGGCCGGCGCCAACGTGGCCGTGTTCGGCCTGGGCGGTATCGGGCTCAACGTGATCCAGGGCGCGAAGATGGTGGGCGCCGACAAGATCATCGGCATCGACATCAACCCCGCGCGCCAGGAGATGGCGCGCAAGTTCGGCATGACCCACTTCATCAACCCCAAGGAGGTGGACAACGTGGTCGATGCCGTCGTGCAGCTGACCGGCGGCGGCGCCGACTACAGCTTCGAGTGCATAGGCAACACGCAGGTGATGCGCCAGGCGCTGGAGTGCACGCACAAGGGCTGGGGCCAGAGCATCATCATCGGCGTGGCCGAGGCCGGCGCGGAGATCAGCACCCGGCCTTTCCAGCTGGTGACCGGCCGGCAGTGGAAGGGCTCGGCCTTCGGCGGCGCGCGCGGCCGCACCGACGTGCCCCGCATCGTCGACTGGTACATGGACGGCAAGATCAACATCGACGACCTGATCACGCACACCCTGCCGCTGGAGAAGATCAACGACGGCTTCGAGCTGATGAAGCGCGGCGAGTCGATCCGCGCCGTGGTGGTGTACTGAGGTAGCGGCGATGGAACTGGTCTCGCAGCACCGCTGCTTCGACGGCGAGCAGCGCTTCTACCGCCACGACTCGAAAGAGATCGGCCTGCCCATGCGCTTTGCGGTGTACCTGCCGCCCGCGGCGTTGGCGGCCGGCGCCAAGCCGGTGCCCGCGCTGATGTTCCTGGCTGGCCTGACCTGCACCGAAGAGACCTCATGGTCAAGGCCGGCGCCCAGCGCCACGCGGCCGAGGCCGGCATCGCGCTGATCGCCCCCGACACCAGCCCGCGCAACACCGGCATCGCCGGCGCCACCACGGACTGGGACTTCGGCGAAGGCGCCGGCTTCTACCTGGACGCCACGCAGGCGCCGTGGTCCACGCACTTCCGCATGGAGAGCTGGATGATGAAGGAGCTGCTGTCGCTGCTGACGCGCGAGCTGCCCCATCGACGGCAACCGCCTAGGCCTGACCGGCCACTCTATGGGCGGCCACGGCGCGCTGACGCTGGCGCTACGCCACCCGGGCGTGTTCAAGACGCTGTCGGCCTTCGCGCCGATCTGCTCACCGACGCGGTGCCTGTGGAGCGAGAAGGCGTTCAGCCGCTACCTGGGCGAGGACCGCGCCGCCTGGGCGCCCTACGACGCGAGCTTGCTGATGGAGGGGCAAAAGCAGGCGCCGTACCCAAGCGGCATCCTGATCGACCAGGGGCTGGCGGACAAGTTCTGGAGGAACAGCTGAAGCCGGAGTTGTTGGAGGCGGCCTGTGCGAAGGTGGGCCAGAAGGTGATGTTGCGTAGGCATGCAGGATATGACCATGGGTATTACTTCATCAGTTCCTTACTGTCCGAGCACATAACTCGTATAAAGCGCACCTAACGCTACGTCAGTTTCACCAACTCAGTATAGACCGCAACCGAAGTCACTAACGTTAGTAGGTGCAGCGCAAGTAGGGCATTGGGCACCCATATCTCTCTTGAAGTGAAGGACCTATAAATCTTTGGGTCTTCACCCCGCCCGAGAGCTTCCCACTCGGCGGCGTATATGGCTGCCCTTAGATGACGCTCTATTGCATTTATCACCTGAAACTTGCCACGATTGAGTTGACCAAACGAAGTAATCAAGCTTCGCCAAGCTCCGCAAAGGATTGCGCCTGTGACGCTAAAGACGGCTATCCCTAGTGCGCCGATCGTATTTCCACCAGAATTTTGAAGAACAAGTCCTGCCCCAGTGAGCAGCGCACCATTCATTGTCAAGAAGAACGTATTGACGCCCTGCCGTCTGCTAACCAGCCCTTCTGAGCTCTGAACCATCACCTTGTATAGGTCGAGGGCTTGCTGAGTTTCGGCAGTGTCTTGCGGTGGTCCGAAGGGAAATAGAACTTCCGTGAATGATGGACGCGAGGCGTTCAGCTTCAATTGCCGCGCGGACTTCCTTATAGCGGCTGTGAAGACTTCGTCCTCCTGCTGGATCGGCTCGGGGAGCAGACCGTACTCGACCAACGACGGGTGATCTTCTCGCCGCTTGAACATCCAAGCTGACCATGCATCATGAACATCGCTTCGAGTTACGAGTTCTCCTTTGGCGCGAGCCAAAACTGCGTAAATCAGAAGCAGCTCCATGGCCCCATCGTCTGGCATGTGACCAGGTGGTATGTGGGACCGTATGGAGGCTGCTATGTCACTTAAGTACATCGGTCACATCCATGTGCCAAGCCACTTCACAATTTGATCGAAGTCCCACCTGATCACGTTTTTGGCTGGTAAGCCTGCTGGGATTGGATGGGTTCGTTCTCTATGGATTTGGATTCCGAACATGTAGTGGTCTTGCCGTATGGTCTCTGCTATTTCCCAAATCACGGCATCAGACTTGTAGGTGGTGGGGCCAATCAGAACGATTGTTCCCCTTGTCATTGCAATGCGTTTGACGCACTCGGTTTTCCACTTCGACTCGAAAGCTTCCTTAACTGAGTAATCATAGAACTCGATGTCGTTCCGCTTGTCCTTCGCTTGCTGCGCTAAAAAGTCGCGGGCCCATTTGTCCTCCATCTCGAAGCTAATGAATGCGCGGGGAGCGGCCATTGAACATCCTTTCAAAAGCAAATAATGGTGCCAGTATCCGCGATCAGACGGCCACGGCCGGCTGTCTGTCGTATCGCCGTGATCAACGACAAGCGGATAGTGCTGTATGCGTTTTCCTCAGGCGTGGCTACCATCTCTTCATGGACCACAAGTGGCTCGAGGACTTCGTTGTGCTCGCCCGCGAGCGCAGCTTCTCGCGTGCCGCCGAGCAGCGGCATGTGACGCAGCCGCAGTTTTCGCGCCGCATCCGCGCGCTGGAGCTGTGGGTTGGTGCCGACCTGATCAACCGCGCCGGCCTGCCGCTGTCGCTCACGCCGGCGGGTGAAGAGCTGCTGCCTGTGGCGCGCCGGGCGCTGGCCGGCCTGGCCGAGTTGCGCGAGCGCATCCGCGGCGCCCAGGCCGGCGGCGACTGGGTCACGCTGGCCACCGGCCGCACCCTGTCGCGCACCGTGGCGCCGGCATGGCTGCAGCGGGTGCAACGCGCGGCGGGCGGCTTTCGTCTGCGCATCCTCACCGGCTCCATCCACGAGGGCGCCACGGCGCTGGAGCAGGGCGCGGCCGACTTCCTGCTTACCTTCTCGCACCCGCGCCTGCCGCTGCTGCTGGACGAGGCGCGCTTCGAGGGCCTGACCGTGGGCACCGACGAACTGGTGGCCGTGAGCGCGCCGCGGCCCGACGGCCGGCCGCTGCACGCACTGCCCGGCACCGAGCGCAGGCCGGTGCTCGTGCTGGGTTATGCGCCCACGCTGGCGCTGCACCAGATCCTGCAGGACGGCTTGGGCCGGCGCGCGCAGGCCGGGCGCGAGTTGCACCTGCGCACCGCCGTGGAGTCTGACTTCGCCGAGTCGCTGCACGAGCAGGCGCTGCAAGGCGTGGGCCTGGCCTGGCTGCCACGTGCGTTGGTGGCGACCGACCTGCAGGCGCGCCGCTTGGTTGCGGCCGAGGACGGGCCCGGCATCGCTTTCGAGATCCGCCTGCTGCGCCCGCGCCAGCCGCGCAACGCGCTGGTGCAAACGGTGTGGACAGCCAGCTCCGCAGGTTGAAGGCATCGCGCATGCCGGCATGCGCGATGCGCATGGCCCGGTCAAGGCGGCTTCCTAGACTGGGCCGCATCGACCGGAGCCCGCCATGACCCCTGCCACCCCGTCTTCACCCTTCCACTCCAACCGCCGTCGTATCACCGCCGGCTTGGCGCTGGCCGCCGCCGGCCTGTGTGCGCCAGCCGCTTTCGCGCAGGCCGCCTGGCCCGCCGGCAAGCCCATCACGCTGGTAGTGGGCTATCCGGCGGGCGGCAGCGTGGACTTGGTCGCGCGCATCGTGGCCGAGCCGCTGTCCAAGCGCCTGGGCACGCCCGTGGTCGTGGAGAACGCGGGCGGTGCCGGTGGCACCATTGGGGCACAGAAGGTGGTCAACGCCGCGCCGGACGGTTATACGCTGCTGCTCGGGTCCGGCAGTGAGGTCTCAATTGCCCGCTTGTTCAACAGCGCCGTGCGTTACGACGGCCAGACCGATCTGGCGCCCATCGGCATGATCGGCGTGACACCCATGGTGTTCGTGGCGGGCCCGTCGGCCGGCGTGAAGACCATCGACGAGGCGCTGGCCAAGTCCAGGCGTGAGCCGAACAAGCTCAGCTTCGCCTCCTCGGGCGTGGGTACGCCGCTGCACATGTCCGGCGAGCTGATCAACGTGCTGGCGGGCACTACCTTCCGCCACGTGCCGTACCGTGGTGCCGCGCAGATGGTGCAGGACCTGCTGGGCGGCCAGCTGGAGTTCAGCGTCTTCGTGCTGTCCTCGGCCCTGCCGCACATCGAGGCCGGCAAGATGACGCCGCTGGGCGTGACCACCGCGAGCCGCTCACGCTCGCTGCCGCAGGTGCCGGCGCTGGGCGAGCACCCGCGCCTGAAGGGCTACGACATGAACGTCTGGTTCGGCCTGTTCGGCCCGGCCAAGCTGCCGCAGCCCATGGTGGCGCGCCTGAACAAGGAACTCAACGCCATCCTGCGCGAGCAGGATGTCTGGCAGAAGCTGCAGAAGGCCGGTGTCAGCAACGAGGGCGGTACGTCCAAGCAGCTGGCCGATTTCATCAGGGCCGAGACGGCGCGGGTGCGCAGCGTGGTGAACCAGGCCGTCAGCACCGGCAAGACGTCGTGAGCCGTAGGTTGGCGCCGCATCAAGTCGAGATCGCGCCGCCCGACCTGTCGGCCTGGGCCGCGTCGCCCGTGGGCGTGCCCTACGTGCACGAGCGCGCCGGCGCGCGGCCGGGCCCCGAGGTGCTGCTCACGGCCCTGGTCCATGGCAACGAGTACAGCGGCGCCATCGTGCTGGACGCCTTCCTGCGCAGCGGCCTTACACCGCACAGCGGCCGCATCACCGCGGCGTTCTGCAATGTCGCAGCCTTCGATCGCTTCGACCCGGGGCGTCCGGACGCCTCGCGCTTCATCGACGAGGACCTCAACCGCGTCTGGGGACCGCGCCTCGACGCGCCGGGCACCAGCTGCGAGCTCCATCGTGCGCGCCAGCTGCGCCCTTTCGTTGAGCGCGCCAGCCACCTGCTGGACTTGCACTCCATGCACGAGCCTGCGCCGCCGCTGCTGGTGACCGGGCTGCTTGCGCGCAACATCGCCTTTGCGCAGGCCCTGCGCAGCGCGCCTCAGGTGGTGGCCGATGCCGGCCACGCGGACGGCGTGCGCATGCGTGACCACGGTGCCTTCGCCGACCCGGCCGGCGACCGTATCGCTTTGCTGCTGGAAGCGGGGCAGCATTGGGAGTGCCGGTCGCTGGCGACTTCGCGCGACGTGCTGATGCGTTTTTTGGTCGCCGTCGGCAGCCTGGCGCGCAGCGATGTGCCGCCAGGCTGGCTGGGCCCGGATGTCGACCCGCCCGCGCCGGTGCGGGTGACCGGGCGGGTCATCGCACGCTCGATGGACTTCAGGTTCGTGCAGGACTTCCGGGGCGGCGAGGTCATCGCCCGCGCCGGCACGGTGATAGCGCACGATGCCGGCGAGCCGGTCGCCACGCCCCATGAGGACTGCGTGCTGGTCATGCCCTCCGTGCGGCAGTTGCGCCCGGGTGTGACCACCGTACGGTTTGGGCGGCGCTGAAAGCACAACGGGCTCTAAAGAGCCACCAGCTTTTCCAGCAGCTGCCGCAGAGTCCGCTTCTCCATCGCGCCCAGCGCCCGCAGGATGCGGGCCTCGTGCTGCTTGGCCTCCTCCACCAGCGGCTTCACCACACGCCGGCCGGCCGCGGTGACGGCGACCAGCGTGCGGCGCTGGTCGGCCGCATCGGCGCGCATCTCCACCCAGCCCTGCTCGGCCATGCGCTGCACCAGCTTGGTCACGGTGGGCTGCTTGGACAGCACCTCGCGCGCCAGCTGGCTCACGGTGAGCGGCTCGCCGTCGTGCAGCGTGGCCAGCACCCGCCACTCGATGGGGCTCAGGCCGGCCGCACGCACGCGCTCGTCGAACTCCTTGTACAGCGCGTGGTTGGCCTGGCCCAGCAAATGGCCCAGGTAGTTGTCCACGAAACGCTCGCTCTGCGCCATGGCCGCACCCCGGCTCACAGCGGATGCTCGGTGTAGAAGCGCCCGCCGTGGAACAGCAGCGGCGGCGCGCCGGGCCGCCAGGTGCAGCGCTCGACCTCGCCGACGAAGATCACGTGGTCGCCCTCGTCGTAGCGGCTGCGGTTGAAGCATTCGAAGGTGGCGGCGGCGCCGGCGATCAGCGGCGCGCCGCACACGCCCGGCGTGGACTCCACGCCGCTCCAGCGGTCGGCGCCGCGCAGCGCGAAGCGCTCGGCCAGCGCCTTCTGGTCGGCCGCCAGCACGTTGATGGCGTAGTGCGTGCCGGTGCGGAAGGTGGCCAGCGAGGCGGCGGCCTGCGACAGGCTCCACAGCACCAGCGGCGGGTCCAGCGAGACCGAGTTGAACGAGTTGGCGGTCAGCCCCACGGGCAGGCCTTCGGCCGTGCGCATGGTGACGATGGTCACGCCGGTGGCGAACATGCCCAGCGCCGCTCGGAATTCCCGCGCGGAAAAGCTGGGCGGCTGGGCCTGGCGCATCGGCATCGTCACAAAGCTGGCGGCTGAGCTGGTTTGCATGAAGTTTCATGTAGTATGAACCGAAACCCGCTCCGCCGGAGCCCGCGCCATGGTCCGTTCGAGCCATGGGGCTTTCCGTGACATGACGATTCCCGCCTTCACCACACTGGGCGCCGGCCCCACCGTGCTGATGCTGCACGGCATCGGCGGCGGCCACCTGGCCTTCGCGCCGCAGGTCGAGACATTGGCGGGCTGCGGCTACCGTGCCGTGGCCTGGGACATGCCGGGCTACGGGCGCAGCGCGCCCATCGAGCCCTACACCTTCAAGGGCCTGGCCGAACGCTGCATCGCATTGATCGAGGCGCTGCGCTGCGGCAGCGTCGCCCTAGTGGGGCACAGCATGGGCGGCATGGTGGCGCAGGAGGTGGTGGCGCGGCGTCCCGAGCTGGTGAACCGGCTGGTGCTGTGCGGCACCTCGCCCGCCTTCGGCAGGCCTGAGGGCGACTGGCAGCGCGAGTTCATCGCCAGCCGCACCGCGCCGCTGGCGGCGGGGCAGGGCATGGCCGAGCTGGCCGCGACGCTGGTGCCGCGGATGGTCGGCCCCGGCGCGCTGCCCGAGGGCGTGCGGCTGGCGCAGCACTGCATGGCGCAGGTGCCGCCGTCCGTCTACCGCCGCGCGCTGGAATGCCTGGTCACCTTCGACCGGCGCGCCAGCCTGGCCGGCATCCACGTGCCCACGCTGCTGGTGGCCGGCGAGCACGACCGCGCCGCGCCGCCGGCGGTCATGAAGAAGATGAGCGGCGCGATCGCCGGCAGCACCTACCACGAGCTGTCCGGCATCGGTCACCTGCAGAACCTGGAAGCGCCGGACGAGTTCGATACCGTGCTGCTGCGTTTCCTGTCGTTGCCGCGGCAGCTGCTGCACTGAGGCGGCGCGGGCTCCGTTCTCCTACACCGGCGGCCGCGGGCCCGCCGTAGATTGGCTGCATCCCTCCAGGAGAGAACGCATGCCCGATCCCAAGGACAACACCAAGCTGAGCGGTGACACCCACCCGCCCGACGTGGAAAGCGACCTGCCGGTGCAGTCCGGCGCGAGCGACCCCCTCGGCGCCGTGGCCCAGCCGCGTGACCGGCCGGGGCAGTACGGCCGCGGGCGCGGCATCCCGAAGGCCGGCGTGCTGACGGAGGGCGGTGGCGACCAGGATGACGCACCCGGCGCCGATGCAGGTGATGGCGGCAGTGGGGGTGACGGCGGCGGCAGCGGCGACTAGTTTCCCGCCGGTCGAGGGCGTGGGTGGCGCGCGGGAGCCCGCGGTCCCGCGCACAATGGGCCTCCTGCTGGAGAGTCATTGAAGATGAGCGACGACACTGCCACCCCCGACCTCGCCACCGCCCGCTTCGGCAGCGGCCGCGCCGTGCCGCGCATCGAGGACGAAGGCCTGCTCAAGGGCCTGGGCCGCTTCACCGACGACCTGCTGCCCGCCGGCACGCTGCGGGTGGTATTCGTGCGCTCGCCCTATCCCCATGCGCGCATCGTCTCGGTCGACACCGCCCAGGCCCGGGCCATGCCCGGCGTGGCCCTGGTGGCCAGCGGCGCCGACCTGGCGCGCGCCGGGGTCAAGCCGCTGCCGGTCAACGGCAACTTCAAGCGCCCGGGCGGCGCGCCCGGCGCCTCGCCTCAGCGGCCCGTGCTGGCGCACGAGCGCGTGCGCTTCGTCGGCGAACCGGTGGCCATCGTGGTGGCGCAGTCGCTGCAGCAGGCGCGCGACGCGGCCGAGGCGGTGGGGGTCGAGTACGAGGAACTGCCGCAGGTGGTGGACGTCAGGCAGGCGGTGGACGGCGGCATCGTGGCGATCTGCGACCAGGCGCCCGACAACATCGCGGCCGAATCGCGCTATGGCGACGCGGCGGCGGCGCAGGCGGCGTTCGCCAAGGCGGCCCATGTGGTCGCGCTGGATGTCGAGAACCAGCGGGTCGTCGCGCTGTCGCTGGAGCCGCGCGCCGTGCTGGCCCAGGTGGCGGAGGACGGGCGCCTGGCCCTGCGCATGAGCACGCAGATGCCCTCGGGCGTGCGCAACGCCATCTGCGACAGCCTGGGCCTGCGGCGCGAGCAGGTGCGCGTGACGGTGGGCGACGTGGGCGGCGGCTTCGGCATGAAGACCGGCGCCTACCCCGAGGACCTGGCCATCGCCTGGGCCGCCTGGCAGCTCAAGCGCCCGCTGAAATGGGCGGCCGACCGCAGCGAGGAGTTCCTGTCCAGCCACCACGGCCGCGACGTGCGCCAGCATGCCGAGCTGGCGCTGGCGGCCGACGGCCGCATCCTGGCGCTGCGGCTGCGCTCGCTGGCCAACGTGGGCGCCTATGCCACCGGCACGGGCACGGCCATCCAGCTGCTGATCGGCCCCTGGGTGCAGACCAGCGTGTACGACATCCCCTGCATCGACTTCCACTTCGGCGCGGTGCTCACCAACACCGCGCCCACCGGTGCCTACCGCGGCGCCGGGCGGCCCGAGGCCATCTATCTGATCGAGCGGCTGATGGACGAGGCCGCGCGCCGCACCGGCATCGACCGCACCCTGCTGCGCCGGCGCAACTTCATCCGGCCGGAGCAGATGCCCTACAAGAACCCCATGGGCCAGACCTACGACGTGGGCCGCTTCGAGCACGTGATGGACCAGGCCCTGCGGCAGGCCGGCTGGGCCGGCTTCGACGTCCGCGCCGCGGCCAGCCGGGTCCGGGGCAAGTGGCGCGGCCTGGGCCTCGCCACCTTCCTGGAGTGGACCGGCGGCAATGCGCTGGAGGAGAGGGTCACCGTCTCGGTGCTGCCCGACGGCGTGATCGAGGTGTTCTCCGCGGTGAACCAGATGGGCCAGGGCATCGCCACCACGCTGGCGCAGCTGGTGGTGGACGTGTTCGGCGTGGACATCGACCAGGTGCGCGTGGTGATGGGCGACACCGACCGCGGCGACGGTTTCGGCAGTGCGGGATCGCGCTCGCTGTTCACCGGCGGCTCGGCGCTGCGTGCCGGTGCCGAGAAGACGTTGGATGCCGCGCGCGAGCTGGCCGCGCGCGAGCTGGAGGCCAGCGCCGCCGACCTGGAGTACGTCGCGGGCCGCTTCAGCGTGCGCGGCACCGACCTGGCCGTCGACCTGTTCGCGCTGGCCGGCAAGCAGCCGCAGCGGCGCATCCACCTGGAGAGCACCACCGCCGTGGCGGGACCGAGCTGGCCCAACGGCTGCCACATCAGCGAGGTGGAGCTGGACCCCGCCACCGGCGAGGTGCAGGTGGTGGCCTACAGCAGCGTCAACGACGTGGGCCGCGTGGTCAACCCCACCATCGTGCGCGGCCAGCTCGAGGGCGGCGCAGTGCAGGGCATCGGCCAGGCGCTGAGCGAGCGGATGGTGTACGACGCCGCGACCGGCCAGCCCATCACCGGCAGCCTGATGGACTACGCCGCGCCGCGCTTCGACGCCGTGCGCTGCGAGTTCGTCACGCGCATGGACGAGTCCACGCCGTGCAGGAACAACCCGCTGGGCGTCAAGGGCGTGGGCGAGCTGGGCACCATCGGCGCCACGCCCTGCGTGGTCAACGCGGTGGCCGATGCGCTGGCCCGCGCCGGCCGGGCCGAGCTGGCGCCGCGGCTGCAGATGCCGCTGAGCCCGGCGCGGGTCTGGGGCCTGCTGCACGAAGCGGACTGAAGACCCCGCCCGCTTGCCAGCGATGCCCTACCTGCTGCTCGCCGACCTGGTGCTGGCGCTGCACGTCGCCGTGGTGCTGTTCGTGGTCGGCGGGCTGGCGGCCATCGTGCTGGGCAATTTGCTGGGCCGGTGGCCGGTGGTCAATACGCTGCGCTTTCGCGTGGCGCACCTGGCTGCCATCGCGATCGTCGTGGCAGAGGCCTGGGCCGGGGTGGTGTGCCCGCTCACCACGCTGGAGATGGCGCTGCGCGCCCGGGCCGGCGCCGCGACCTATGCGGGCGGCTTCGTGCAGCACTGGCTGCAGGGCCTGCTGTACTACGAGCTGCCGGCCTGGGCCTTCACCACGGCCTACACCGTGTTCGGCCTGGCGGTCCTGGCCGCGTGGGCGTGCTGGCCGCCGCGCCGGCGCGCCGCCCCTTGAAAGCGCCGGGCGCCACCGCCATTTTGCGGATACGGTCCGCGGCCACGGTGGCCCGGGCCGGGTTGTCCATGTCCAAGCTTTGTTGAAGGAGGTCTGTATGTTCTTCGCACCCGCTTTGCGCACTGGAGAACTGGCGCGCCAACCCGGCGTTCTGGACTTCGGCCTGGAACGTTTCCTCAACGACACCTACCGCCACCTCGGCCGCGCCGGCTACGAGCTGCAGGAGGATGACAAGTCCTGGCTGCTGGCGATCGATGTGCCCGGCGTGGCCAAGGAGCACCTGGCGGTGCACGTGGAAGGCAACATGGTGAGGATCGAAACCTCGCGCGAGGCCAGCCGCCACTTCAAGGCGGCCTATGAGCTGCCGCAGGAGATCGACGTCGACGCCTGCGAGGCCAAGCTGGAGAACGGCGTGCTGATGCTGCGCCTGGCCAAGCTGCCGCAGGCGCAGGGCCGGCAGGTCCGGATCAGCTGATGGGCGCCCGGGCGGCCGTGCGCGGCCGCCCGCTTTCCTGCGAAGCACCAAAACCGTAGATGCCGAAATCCATCTGCGGCCGCTCGCCGCTGATCAGCTCGGCCAGCGCCTTGCCCGAACCGGCGCCATGGGTCCAGCCCAGCGTGCCGTGGCCGGCGTTGACCCACAGCTTGCCGACCTGGGTGCGGCCGATGTAGGGGATATTGGTGGGCGTGGCCGGGCGCAGGCCGGTCCAATAGCGCGGGTTGCCGCCCTGGTCTTCGCCGCGGGTGTCGCACACGCCCGGCAGCACCGCCTCGATGCGCTCGGCCAGCATGCGGCAGCGCGCCCGCGCGACGGGGGTGTCCAGCCGCGTGTCGAAGCCCGCCAGCTCGATGGTGCCGGCCACCCGCAGCTCGTCGCCCAGGCGGCTCATCGCGCACTTCACCTCGTCGTCGATGGTGCTGACGCTGGGCGCCAGCTCGGGCCGCAGGATGCGGAAGGTCGCGCTGTAGCCCTTGCCGGGGTAGATGGGCAAGTCGACGCCGACGCCGCGCAGCAGCGGGGCGCTGTAGCTGCCGCAGGCCACGACCACCGCATCGGCCTGGATCGAGCGTGCGCCGCCGGTGCTGCGATCGCGCACCCGCACGCCGGTGATCTCGCCGCCGGCCTTCTCCAGCCGCTCGATGTCGTGGCGGTAGAGGAAGCGCGCGCCGCGCGCGGCGGCCCGGTCGGCCAGCTGCTCGGTGAACAGGCGGGCGTCGCCGCTCTCGTCGCTCTCGGTATAGGTGCCGCCGACGATGCGGTGGCCGAAGGAGCGGAAGGCCGGCTCGATGGCCAGCAGCTCCTCGCGGCTGACCACGCGCCGGTCCACGCCGTAGCGGCGCATCAGCTCGGCGGCATGGGCGGCGTCGTCGAAGCCGGCCGGGTCGGTGAAGTAGTGGGCGATGCCGCGCTCCAGCCGCTGGTACCGGATGCCGGTGGCGCGCACCACCTCCTTGAGGGCTGCATGGCTGTAGGCGCCCAGGGCGACCAGCTGGCGCACGTTGCGCTCGAAGGCCTGGTCGTTGCACTGGGCCAGGAACTGCAGGCCCCAGCGCCACTGACGCCAGTCGAGCTGCGGCCGAAACAGCAGCGGCGCGTCGTTGCGGAACATCCACTTGAGCAGCTTGGCCGGCGCATGCCGGTTGGCCCAGGGCTCGCAATAGCTCACCGAGATCTGGGCCGCGTTGGCGAAGCTGGTCTCGCGGGCCGCGGCCGGCTGGCGGTCCACCACGGTCACGTCGTGGCCGCGCTCGATCAGGTGCCAGGCGGTGCTGGTGCCGATGATGCCGGCGCCGAGGACAAGGACGTTCATGGCGCACCAGTGTGTCCCAGCTTGTCCGCAAGCAACAGCCTCATTAAACTGCCAGCCAAAATATCAGCAGACCTTATGCAAGGACAGCCACCGGCGCGGCCGTTTCATTGATGAGCACCTTTGACCCCGATGCCCTGGAGTGCCTGGCCGCGATCGTGGAGGAGGGCGGTTTCGAGCGCGCGGCGCAGCGCCTGTCCATCACGCAGTCGGCGGTGTCACAGCGCCTGCGCGCGCTGGAGGCGCAGATCGGCACCGTGCTGATCGTGCGCAGCCGCCCCCTCAAGCCGACGGCGGCGGGGCAGTTGCTGCTCAAGCACACCAAGCAGCTGCGCCTGCTGCGCGCCGACCTGGAGCGCGACCTCAAGGAGCTGGCGCCCAGCTCCACCGGCAGCGGCCGCGAGGAGGAGCGCATCTCCATCGCCATCAACGCCGACAGCATCGCCACCTGGGCGCTGCCGGCGCTGGACGAGCTGGCGCGCCAGGGCCTGCCGCTGGAGATCATCACCGACGACCAGGACTTCACCCACGAATGGCTGCGCGAAGGCCAGGTGCTGGGCTGCGTCACCACGCTCAAGCAGGCGCTGCGCGGCTGCAAGGTGCTGCCGCTGGGTGCCATGCCTTATGTGCTGGTGGCCAGCCGCGACTTCGCGCGCGAGCACTGCCCGCAGGGGTTGACGCCGCACAACTTCCGCGAGCTGCCCTTCATCGCCTTCAACCGCAAGGACGACATGCAAAGCGAGTTCGTGGCCAAGGCCTTCGGCCTGCGCCGGGTCACGCTCAGCCAGCTGTTCGTGCCCAGTTCGGAAGGCCAGGTGCGCGCCGTGCTGGCGGGCTGGGGCGCCAGCGTGGTGCCCGAGCTGCTGGCCCGGCCGCTGCTGGCCCAGGGCGCGCTGGTCAACCTGGTGCCGCAGCAGCAGCTGCCCATCCAGCTGTACTGGCACTGCTGGAATCTCGAGTCCGAGGTGCTGGACGCCCTGACGGCGGCCCTGGCCCGAGGCGCGGCCGCGCTGGCCGCCGGCTAGGCGCCGCTGCCCAGGCCGCCGCCGAACGCCGAGGGGGCGAAGCTTTCGAGCATGGCGTCCGGCGGCGTCGCCCAGGCGAACAGCAGCGCCAGCAGCGTGGCGGCCAGCCAGGCCAGGGTGGACAGCCAGGGGGTTTTCATCATGGTCTCGAAGTCGTGACAGCGTCGATCCAGTGTCGTTGCAGCTCATTTAGTGGCAAGCCCCGGCTTGTAAAGAGCAGACTTGGGTTTGTTCACAACGGTAACGCGTAGAATTTGCCGGATGAACCCCCGTCCGCTCCCGAGCGCCAAGCCCTCCTTCAAGGAGCAGATGCTGGCTGCCCGCGAGGAAGCCATCGTCCAGAATGTCAACCGGCTGCTGGCGGAAAAGGGCTTCGAGGCCATGACGGTGGACGAGGTGGCGGCCGCCGTGGGCATCGCCAAGGCCAGCCTGTACAAGCACTTCACCAGCAAGGAAGACCTGGCCGCCGCGGCCATGGTGCGGATGCTGCGCCGCGCCCGCCAGTTCCTGGACGCGGTGGATCCCGCCCTGTCGCCTCTG
Source organism: Ramlibacter tataouinensis TTB310 (assembly GCF_000215705.1). Lineage (NCBI taxonomy): Bacteria > Pseudomonadati > Pseudomonadota > Betaproteobacteria > Burkholderiales > Comamonadaceae > Ramlibacter > Ramlibacter tataouinensis. The sequence continues at coordinate 119,242 of NC_015677.1, forward strand.
GACAAGCTGCGGGCGGCGGTGCGCTGGACGCTGCAGGTGCAGCTGGAAGGCCAGATGCCGGCGCTGCCCAGCCAGAACTCCAGCCTGCGGGCGGCGCTGATGGCCAACCGCGATTACCTGGACACGCTGATGGAGATCAGCGACGAGCTGGGCGGATGGATCGAGGCGGCCCAGAAGGAGGGCAGCGTCAATCCCAAGCTGCCGGCGCTGGCGGTGCTCTACACGCTGTACGCCCGCGGCTGCGACCCGGTGCTGGGCTTCCTGCAGTCGTCCGGCCAGCACAGCGACGAAGAGATCGTCGAGCTGGTCCTGAGCACCTGTTTCGACGGCCTGAGGAACCGCTAGTTCACCTCACGAGCAGCACCGGCACCTTGGAATGCGCCAGCACGCGGTTGGCGACCGACCCCATCACCAGGCGGCCCAGCGCACCGTGGCCGTGCGAGCCCATGATCACCAGGTCGTAGCCGTTCTGGTCGGCGAAGTCGCCGATGGTCTCGCCCGCCGAACCCGCCTTCCAGGTGCCGCTGGCGCGCAGGCCACGCGAGCTCAGGGCGGCAACGGCGGGTTCCAGCACCTTCTGCGCCTCTTCGCGGTAGTAGTCCTGGGTGGCCTGCGAGCCCACCACCGAGGCCGCATGGTTGGGTAGCGGCGTCTGGGCGTTGAACACGGTGTATTCATGGCTGTTGTCGAACAGCGCACGCTGCGCGGCCACGTAGTCGAGCATCTTGCGGGTGTACTCGCTGCCGTCCACGGCCAAGAGAATCTTCATCGCGACCTCCTTGTGCTTGATCCCCGCAAGCTAGCACGGCGGCAGCGGGTGCGGCGTCAGACAGTGGCGCGACGCTCCCGCTGGGCCAGGTCCAGCAGCAGGCCTTCCCGGAAGCCCTGCTGCTCGCCCTTGGACGCGTAGCCCAGGGTGTTGGCCACCACCCGGCAGCCGCCGGCCACGTAGTCCTGCTGGCAATGCAGATGGCCATGCAGCCACAGCCGCGCCAGGGGCAGCAGCTCATCGAGCGCGTTGCAGAAACCCGCGGTGCCCGGCACCAAGCCATAGCGCGGGTCGGCGCTGCGCAAGCTGGGGGCGAAGTGAGTCACTACCACGGTGGGTCCGTCGAAGGGTGTGGCCAGCGCCGGGCGCAACCACTGCTGGCAGGCCAGGCCCAGCTCGCGCCAGCCCTCGGCCAGCATCGGCTGGCCGTGGCGCGTGGCCGCCGCCTTGGTCAGGTAGAAGTTGGCGGCGCGGAAGGCCTTGTGCCGCTGCTTGAGCTGGCGCACCGTGTCCGGCGCGTCCCGTGCCAGTGCATCGAAATCGGTCCACAGGGTGGTGCCCAGGAACCGCACGCCGCCCAGCACCGCCTGTTCGCGCTCCAGCCAGGTGATGCCCAGGCGTTCGCAGGTCTCGCGCAGCCGCTGGTGCGTGGCATCGAAGTCCAGGTTGTCGTACTCGTGGTTGCCGGGCACGTACAGCACCGGCACCGGCCATCCCCGCCGCGGCGAGAAGCGCTCCAGGCCGAAGTCCTCGCCGGCCAACCGGCTGCCGGGCTGGTAGGAGCCGATGTCGCCGGCCAGCACCAGCGCGTCGGCGCCGGGCGCGGGCCGGGGGTGGTAGTCGGGATGGGCCTCCAGGTGCAGGTCGGACATCAGCTGGATCTTCACGGCACCGATTGTGGGGCGCCAGGCCCGGGGCGGCCTGCCGGGCGCTCAGGCCGGGGCTTGTAGGTCGAACGCCCGCTGGGCCGCCGCCGCCACCGCCAGCCGCAGCCAGGCATGGTCGCTGCGCTGGCCCTGGCGGCGGTGCCACAGCGCGGCCACGTGCACCGGCGGCACGTCGAACGGCAAGTCGCGCACCGCCAGTTCACTGGCCATGCCGGTGACGCCGACGAAGTGCCGCGGCAGCACCGTCAGCAGATCGGACACCGCCACCACCCGGCCCGCGGTGAAGAACTGGTTGACGGTCAGCACCACCCGGCGCGTGCGCCCCAGCGCGGCCAGCGCCTCGTCGATGAAGCCGTAGGGCCGGCCGGAAAAACTCACCAGCAGGTGGTGCGCCAGGCAGAACTGGTCCAGGGTGAGCGCACCGTGCGCCAGCGCATGGCCCTGGCGCATCACGCACACGTATTCCCCGTCGTACAGCCGCTGGTGGTCGAAAGCGGCCATGCCGCCGGCCTGGGCCTGGGCCGTCAGGTCGGCCAGCACCGCCGGGAAGAAGCCGACGGCCAGGTCGATCTGCCCTTCGTCGAGCAATGGGCGGGGGTCGCGCGTGGTCAGCGGCAGCACGCGCATGGACACGCCCGGCGCGTCCTGCTCGATGATGGCGACCAGGCCCGGCATCAGCTCGGCCGCCGTCGCATCGGCCATGGCCAGCATGAAAGTGTTGTTGGCTTGCGACGCCACGAAGTCGCCCGGGACCAGCGAGGCTTCGAGCTGGCGCAGCGCGTCGCCGACGGACGGCCAGAGCGCCAACGCGCGCGGCGTCGGCTCCACGCCGTAGCCTCTGCGCACCACCAGCTTGTCGCCCAGCGCCTCGCGCAGCCGGTTGAGCGCATTGCTGACCGCCGGCTGGGTCATGGACAGGTTGCGCGCGGCCCGGGTGAGGTTGCGCTCGGCCATCACCTGGTCGAATACCCGCAATAAATTCAGGTCCAGGGTGCGGAAGTTGGGTGCTTTCATCACGACTGGTGATGATAAGAATCACCAAACTAAATTGGATAAATATCAGGGCAAACCCTAGTATTGCCCTGTCGCCGGCCTTTCGGGCCGGTATTGAGAAGGGAACCACCATGGCCAGCTTTGTCCAGATCGACCATCCGACCGAACATCCGGGCGTCGTGCGCTTCGAGCGCGCCTTCCAGGCCTTGCGCGAAGGCGCACGCGGCGGCCGCAACGGCGCCAGCCTGCTGCTGGCGGCCATGGTGGCGGCGCTGCTGGTGGTGGCCAACCAGGTGGTGGACACCTGGACCGAGGGCCACCTGCTGGCGGCCTGGATCGTGATGTGGCTGGTGGCCTTTGCCGCCCTGGCCTTGCTGGCCGCGCCGGCCCGGCGTGGCGCCGCGAGCGTCCGCGCCGCTTTGCGCAACTGGCGCGTGGCGCGTCGCCAGGCCGCGGAAGACCGCAAGCTGTGGGACGTGGCCCTGACCGACGCCCGCGTGATGGCCGACATCAGCCGCGCCATGAGCACCGGTGCGGCGCGTGATGTGCGCGCCTACTACTAAGCTGGAGCGCGGCAGAGCATGATGGCCGTCTTTTCGCCGGGGTTCTGGCTGGTCGCCCTGGTCCGGCTGCTGCCAGGGCCGCTGCTGCGGCCGCTGGATGCCTGGTCGCACCGCGTGGCCCGTCGCCGGGCGGCGGCCCGGCGCGGGCAGCCCAGAAAGTAAAAAGCCACCCTCTCGGGTGGCTTTTTTTGGGGCGCTCTTTCCCCCTTCTTCTTAGGCCGCCAGACGTTTCTCGATCTGCGCCTTGGTCTCGCCCAGTTCCTGCGGCAGGTGGTAGGCCAGCTGCTGGAACAGCTCGGCATGCAGCTGCAGCTCCTTCTGCCAGGCGGCCTTGTCGATGCTGGTGACCGAGGCGAACTGCTCGCGGCTGAAATCGAGGCCGGTCCAGTTCAGCTCCTCGTAGGCCGGGCTGACGCCGAACACGTGCTCGGTGCCGGAAGCCTTGCCCTCGATGCGGTCGATCATCCACTTGAGCACGCGCATGTTCTCGCCGTAGCCGGGCCAGACGAACTTGCCGTCCTCGCCCTTGCGGAACCAGTTGGTGGTGTAGATCCTGGGCAGCCGGGCGCCCGAGGCCTCCAGCTTCCTGCCCAATTGCAGCCAGTGCTGGAAGTAGTCGCTCATGTTGTAGCCGGCGAACGGCAGCATGGCGAAGGGGTCGCGGCGCACCACGCCCTGCTGGCCGAACGCCGCGGCGGTGGTCTCCGAGCCCATGGTGGCGGCCATGTACACGCCCTCCACCCAGTTGCGGGCCTCGGTCACCAGCGGCACCGTGGTGGAGCGGCGTCCGCCGAAGATGAAGGCGTCGATCTTCACGCCGCGCGGGTCGTCCCAGGCCCCGTCCAGCGCCGGGTTGTTGATGGCGCCCACGGTGAAACGGGCGTTCGGGTGGGCGGCCTTGGCACCGGTCTCCTTGGCCAGCTGCGGCGTCCAGTCCTTGCCCTGCCAGTCGATGGCATGCGCCGGCGGCTCGCCGTCCATGCCCTCCCACCACACGTCGCCTTCGTCCGTGAGCGCGACGTTGGTGAAGATCACGTCGCGGCCGAGCGACTCCATGCAGTTCGGGTTGGTCTGGAAGTTGGTGCCGGGGGCCACGCCGAAGTAGCCTGCCTCCGGGTTGATGGCGCGCAGCGTGCCGTCGGCCTGGGGCTTGATCCAGGCGATGTCGTCGCCGATGGTGGTGACCTTCCAGCCCTCGAAGCCCTTGGGCGGGATCAGCATGGCGAAGTTGGTCTTGCCGCAGGCCGAGGGGAAGGCCGCGGCCACGTGGTACTTCCTGCCTTCGGGGCTGGTCACGCCCAGGATGAGCATGTGCTCGGCCAGCCAGCCCTCGTCGCGGCCCATGGTGGAGGCGATGCGCAGCGCGAAGCACTTCTTGCCCAGCAGCGCGTTGCCGCCGTAGCCGGAGCCGTACGACCAGATCTCGCGCGTCTCGGGGTAGTGGACGATGTACTTGGTCTTGTTGCAGGGCCAGGCGCTGTCGGGCTGGCCCGGCTCCAGCGGCGCGCCCACGGTGTGCACGCAGGGCACGAAGTCGCCCTCGACGCCCAGCACCTCGTAGACCGCCTTGCCCATGCGGGTCATGATCTTCATGTTGACCGCCACATAGGGGCTGTCGGACAGCTCGATGCCGACATGGGCGATCGGCGAGCCCAGCGGGCCCATGGAGAAAGGCACCACGTACATGGTGCGCCCGCGCATGCAGCCGTCGAACAGGGGCTGCAGCGTGGCGCGCATCTGCGCCGGGTCCATCCAGTTGTTGGTGGGGCCGGCGTCTTCCCTGCGGGCCGAGCAGATGTAGGTGCGGTCCTCGACCCGGGCCACGTCGCTGGGATCGGACCAGGCCAGGTAGGAATTGGGGCGCTTGACCGGGTCCAGGCGCTTGAAGGTGCCCGCATCCACCAGCTGCTGGCACAGGCGGTCGTATTCCTCCTGGCTGCCGTCGCACCAGTAGACGGATTCGGGCTGGCACAGGGCCACCATGTCGGCCACCCACGCGATCAGTTTCGCGTTCTTGACCCAGGCCGGGGTGGCCAGATTGAGCCCCTGCATCACGGGAGAGTTCATGTCCTAAAGCTCCTGAAGTTGAAACCTGATTTCCAAAAGGAGGAGCTCTGGCGAAGGACGAGCGGCACCTTTTGAAAATCGGGCTTGGCTCAGTCGGCGGGCGGGGAGTCGCCGGGTAGGCGACGGATGAGCGTGGAGGGTGTTCCACAGCCCCACAGGTCGGCTGGAGAAGCAATTCTAGGGAAGGTGCCTCGCGCCGGGTTCCGGCTGGGCCGCAATTTGATGCAAAACAGGCATGACGTTATGCATCGCAATTTGCCGCGCTGACACAAACCCATCCGCAAAAGAAAAGGCCCGCGCCCGTCGATGCGGGCTGCGGGCCGGGGTGCGCCGGAAGGCGGAGCTTCAGGCCATGTAGACGGCGATGAAGGCCAGCAGGAACATCAGCACGCCGCCGACCACCGGCAGCACGACGGGCATGGCATGGACGATGGCTTCGACGGCGTCCTGGGGTTGGTCGGGATCGTCGTGGGTGTGGCGCGGTTCGGGGCTGGACATGGTGGTTGGCTTCCTCTGGGTTCTGATGGCGCACGGGCGCGACCGGCCGATTTTACCGGCCCGCTCACTGCCGCTCGGCCTGGAACCCGGCGCGGCGCAGCGCTTCCAGCACGGCCTGGATGTGGTCGGGGCCGCGGGTCTGCAGCACCAGCTCGATCTCGACGTTCTGCGCCGCCAGCATGGTGAAGGCGCGCTGGTGGTGCACCTCGTTGATGTTTCCGCCCGCCTCGGCCACCGTGGCGGTGATGCGGGCCAGCGAGCCGGGCACGTCGCGCGCGCCCACGCGCACCCGCGCCAGCCGGCCGGCGCGCACCATGCCGCGCTCGATGATGGCGGCCAGCAGCAGCGGGTCGATGTTGCCGCCCCCCAGCACCAGGCCGACCTTGCGCCCGCGGAAGCGCCCGGGGTCCTTCAGCAGCGCGGCCAGGCCGGCGGCGCCCGCGCCCTCGACCAGGGTCTTCTCGATCTCCAGCAGCATGACGATGGCCTGCTCGATGTCGCCTTCGTCCACCAGCACGATGTCGTCCACGTGCCGCTCGATGATGGCGCGCGGCACCCGGCCGGGCGTGCCCACCGCGATGCCCTCGGCGATCGTGCTCTGTCCCAGCGGCAGCCCCTGGCCCTTCACCGCGTTGTACATCGTGGGAAAGCGCAGCGTCTGCACGCCCACCATGTCGATGCCGGGCTTGAGGCCCTTGGCCGCCACCGCCATGCCGGCAATCAGGCCACCGCCGCCGATCGCCACCACCAGGCAGTCCAGGTCGGGCACGGCCTGCAGCATCTCCAGGCCGGCGGTCCCCTGGCCGGCGACGATGGCCTCGTCGTCGTAGGGATGCACGAACACCAGGCGCTGCTGCTCGGCCAACACCAGCGCGTGGCCGCGCGCCTCGTCCAGCGTGTCGCCATGCAGCACGACCTCGGCGCCGAAGCTGCGCGTGCGCTCCACCTTCACGCCGGGCGTGAAGCGCGGCATCACGATCACCGCCCGCAGCCCCAGCCTTTGCGCATGGTAGGCCACGCCCTGGGCATGGTTGCCCGCACTCATGGCGATCACGCCGCTCGAGCGTTCCGCCTCGGTCAGCTGCGCCAATTTGTTGCAGGCGCCGCGCTCCTTGAACGAGGCGGTGAACTGCAGGTTCTCGAACTTCAGGAACACCTGCGCGCCCGTCAGCTGCGACAGCGTGCGCGATTCGACGCAGGGCGTCTCGGCGACCTGGCCCTGCAGGCGGGCCGCGGCGGCGTGGATGTCGGCGAGTTCCAGCATGGCGCGCATTGTCCGCGCTCTCCGGCACGAGCCGTAGCGCAATCCCCACAATGAGCGTATTCCATCTAACATCAACCGGCGTTATCGTGAGGTCACGCTTCAGCTGCTGGAGGCTTCGATGGTCAAGCGTTCGGTCGACGTGCAGATCCTTCCCTCACCGGGCCTGAAAGACGCGCCGGTGCTGGACCTGATGTGCTCGCACTTCGTGCTGACCCTGGCCGCCAAGCAGGGCAGCAAGTTCAACGTGCGCCGCGACCTCAACGGCCTGCTGTCGCTGGCCGGCCGCCACCTGGTCTGGCCCGCGCCCACGCTCGCGCGGCTGCGCGAGTTCCTGGGCCGCCGCTGCAAGGACAACGAGTTCTGGCGCGGCCACGAGCGCCTGTCCACGGCCGAGTTCCTGGAGCGGCACGGCGTCTGGCGCGGCCCCTACGAGGAGGGCACGCTGTTCTTCTACCTCGACGAGTACGCCAAGGACCAGCCCAAGGACCTGCTGTCCGTGCTCACCGTCACCGGCGACTGGCTCACCTCGGCGCTGAAGAAGCAGTCCACCCTGGTCGAGAAGAACATCGACGCGCTGTCCGGCCTGCTGCAGCTGAACCAGGCCGAGCGGGCGCTGCTGCTGTACGGCACGCTGGCGCGCTACCAGCGCGACCTGCGCAGCATCCTGGTGGAGTTCAAGGTCAACAACGCGCCCGAGGCCTATGCCGCCATCGCCGAGGTGGCCGGCGTCAACGCCGCCGAGGTCGGCGAGGCGCTGCGCGCCGGCTCGCGGCTGGAGCGCATCGGCCTGGTGGAGAACCTGATCTCCGAGCACAACATCACCGATCTGGCCGACCTGATGAAGGTCAGCGAGAAGCTGCCGCCGGTGCTGATGCGCGAGTACCGCGACCAGAACGAGCTGATGGCCGTGTTCACCCGGCCCTGCGCCAAGAGCGCGCTGTCGGCCGCCGACTTCGCCTTCGTACAGGAGGACGTGCAGGTGCTGTGCGCGCTGCTGCGCAACGCGGTCGCGCGCAAGGAGCCCGGCGTCAACGTGCTGCTGTACGGCCCGCCCGGCACCGGCAAGACCGAGCTGGCCAAGGTGGTCGCGCAGGCTGCCGGCCTGGAGCTGTTCGAGGTGGAGTACGCCGACCGCGACGGCAACTCGCTCAGCGGCCGGGACCGCTACCGCAGCCTGCAGATCGCCCAGGTGTTCCTCAAGGGCAGCGCGCAGGCGGCGCTGCTGTTCGACGAGGTCGAGGACGTGTTCCCGCCCATCTCCAGCGAGGCGGCGCAGCTGATGGCGCGCGCCGAGCAGGTGGTCGCGCCTACCAGCGGCAGCGTCAGCGGCAAGGCCTGGGTCAACCAGATCCTGGAGTCCAACGCCGTGCCCACGCTGTGGGTCACCAACCGCATCGAGCAGATCGACCCGGCCTTCCGCCGGCGCTTCGCCTACCACCTGGAGCTCAAGTCGCCGCCGCCCGGCGCGCGCGAGCAGCTGGTGCGCAAGACGCTGGAGGGCGCGGCAGTCTCGGACGCCTTCGTCGCCAAGCTCACCGAGCGCAAGGGGCTGACGCCAGCGCAGATCCGCACCGCCGTGCGCTTCGCCGGCCTGGCGCAGACCGACGCGGCCGGCACGGAGGCGCTGATCGAGCGCCAGCTGCGCAACGCCGACCAGGCCCTGGGCAACCGCAGCGCGGCGGCCGAGCGGCCCAGCGTGACCACCTACGACCTGGGCATGCTCAACGTGGAGACGCGCTTTCCGATCCCCCGCATCGTCGACGCGCTCAAGGCGCGCGGCCACGGCACGCTGTGCTTCTATGGCGCGCCCGGCACCGGCAAGACGGCGCTGGCCGAGCACATCGCCCGCAGCCTGGACAAGCCGCTGCTGGTCAAGCAGGCCAGCGACCTCATGAGCAAGTTCGTCGGCGAGACCGAGCAGAACATGGCCGCCATGTTCCGCGAGGCCGAGGCCGAGAAGGCCGTGCTGCTGCTGGACGAGGCCGATTCCTTCCTGCAGGACCGGCGCGGCGCCCAGCGCAGCTACGAGGTGACCGAGGTCAACGAGATGCTGCAGGGCATGGAACGCTACGCCGGCATCTTCGTGTGCACCACCAACCTGCTGGACCGCATCGACCAGGCGGCGCTGCGGCGCTTCACCTTCAAGATCCGCTTCAAGCCGCTGCTGGGGGCGCAGCGCGAACGGATGTTCGTCACCGAGGCGCTGGCCGGCGACGCGTCGCGGCTCACGCCGGAGATCGCCGCCCGGCTGGCCCGGCTGGAGCAGCTGTGCCCGGGCGACTTCGCGGCCGTCAAGCGCCAGGTGCACATCCTGGCCACCGAGTTCAGCCCCGAGGAATTCCTGGACCAGCTGGAGGCCGAGCACCGCATCAAGCCCGAGGTGCGCGAGGCCCGCAACATCGGCTTCCTGCAGTAGCTTTCTGTTCCCGGACCGGCAGGCGAACCTGCAGCCCTCATGCCGGCGCGGACAGGCTCAGTGCAGCTTCCAGCACGGGCCGCGCCCATGGCGGCGTGGCCTGCAGCGACGGCAGGTCATCGGCGGCAGGCCACAGCAGCCGCCCCTGATGCCAGTGCGCCAGCAGCCGCGGCTCGGGCACGGCTTCGCCGGGCGCCACCGTGGCGCTGTTGTCGTACAGCTGCAGCGCCGCCAGGTGGGGCAGCAGGGCGATCAGGTTCTCCAGCGCGGCGGGGTAGCGCTCGCGGATCTTGGGCTCGGGGATGTCGTGCCCGCCCGCAGCGACGCGCGCCTTGACCCGCGCGATGTGCGCCTCGGGCGAGGGCAGGCCGCAGAACCACACCAGCACGTCATGCGTGCGTGCGGCCTCGCGGATGGCCGCGGGCATGCTGCGCCCGGCCAGGGTGGTTTCAAACGCGTGGCTGTGCCCCTGCCGCACCGCTTCCTGCAGCCGGCGCATGCCTTCCTGCCACGCCAATCCATTGGCATGGGTCATGTCGCAGGCCGTCAGCTCGGCCAGCTCGCGTGCAAACGTATCGGGGTTGAACCAGGCCAGGCCGGCGCGCGTGAGCAGGTGGCCGCCGACCGAACTCTTGCCGGCGCCATTGACGCCGGCCAGCACGTACAGGACCGGCCGCGGCATCGGCCGTCACCTCAGTGGCTGGCGCCCGCCCGCACTTTTCCGTCCAGGCTGGGCGGCTGCGCCATCACGTCGCGAAGCCGCTCGCCGGCATCGGCCTGGGCCAGCGCGGCCAGCCTTCGGTCGAAGCGCTCGCGCAAGGCGTCCAGGGCGACGTCGTCACGGGCCTGGGCCCGCTCGATGGCCTGCACCAGCGCGTCGTACTCGCCGATGGACAGCACCACGGCCTCCGGCTGGCTGTGATTGGTGACCAGCACCTTGCCTTCGCGCCCCACGGTGCGCATCAGGCCGCGCCAGCCCAGGCGTTTGACGTCGGACGCGGGGGTCTGGGGGAGTTCGGCAAGCGCGGCAGTGGCCATGGATGAGTTCTGGAAAGTAAGCGCTGGGGGAAATATACCCTTTTTGGCCCATTTGGTATCGCACGGCGTCAAGTTCCCGCCGGCGCCTGTGCCACCACCCGCAACACCTCGCTGCCGTAGGCCTCCAGCTTCTTGGCGCCGATCCCGCTGATGCCCTGCAGGTCCTCCAGGCTGCGCGGCGCCTGGGCCGCGATGGCCGCCAGGGTGGCGTCGTGGAAGATGACGTAGGCTGGCAGGTTGTGCGCCCGCGCCACCTCGCCGCGCCAGGCCTTCAGCGCCGTGAAGCGCGCCTGGCCGGCGTCGGTGAGGCCGGCGGCCACAGCCGGCGGGGCGGAGCGGCTGCCCGCCGCGGCGCGGCGCCGGCCGCCGGAGGGCGCTGCCACGGTTTCGCGCAGCATCACGGCCTGCTCGCCCTTGAGGACCGCGCGCGAGCCCTCGGTCAGCTGCAGCGTGTTGAAGGCCTGCGCGTCCACCGCCAGCGCGCCGGTGGCGATCAGCTGGCGCAGCACCCCGCGCAGCTGCGCCTCGCTGAAATCGGCGCCCAGGCCGAAGGTGCTGACCCGGTCGTGGCCGAACTGCTTGACCTTCTCGGTGGCCTTGCCGCGCAGGATGTCCATGATGTGGCCCGCGCCGAAGCTGATGCCGCTGGCCTGCTGCACCCGGTAGATGGTGGACAGCAGCTTGCGCGCGGCGTCGGTGCCGTCCCAGACCTGGGGCGGCGAGACGCAGTTGTCGCAGTTGCCGCAGGGCCGGCTGTCCTCGCCGAAATAGCCCAGCAGCCGCACCCGCCGGCAGTCGGTGGCCTCGGCCAGCGCCAGCAGCGCGTCCAGCTTGCCGCGCATCACCTGCTTGAAGTCCTCGCCGGCCGGGCTCTCGTCGATCATGCGGCGCTGGTTCACCACGTCCTGCAGCCCGTAGGCCATCCAGGCGGCGGCGGGCAGGCCGTCGCGGCCGGCCCGCCCGGTCTCCTGGTAGTAGCCCTCGATGTTCTTGGGCATGTCCAGGTGGGCGACGAAGCGCACGTCGGGCTTGTCGATGCCCATGCCGAAGGCGATGGTGGCCACCATCACGATGCCGTCCTCGCGCAGGAAGCGGTCCTGGTGGCGCTGGCGCACCTCGGTGTCCAGGCCGGCGTGGTAGGGCAGGGCGGTGAGGCCCTGCCCGCTGAGGGTCTGCGCCGTCTCCTCCACGCGCTTGCGCGACTGGCAGTAGACGATGCCGGCCTCGCCGGCGTGCTCGCCTTCGATGAAGCGCAGCAGCTGCAGCGTCGGGTCCTTCTTCTCGACGATGGTGTAGGAGATGTTGGGCCGGTCGAAGCTGCTGACGAACTCGCGGGCATCCTCCAGCTGCAGCCGCTCGACGATGTCGGCCCGGGTCAGCGCGTCGGCCGTGGCCGTGAGCGCGATGCGCGGCACGCCGGCGAAGCGCTCGTGCAGCACGGTGAGCGCCCGGTACTCGGGCCGGAAGTCGTGGCCCCACTGGCTGACGCAGTGCGCCTCGTCGATGGCGAACAGCGCCAGTTGGCCGCGCTGGTGCAGCGAATCGAGCTGCGCCAGGAAGCGCGGCGTCGTGACCCGCTCGGGCGCGGCGTACAGCAGCGTGACCTCGCCGCGCAGCAGGCGCTTTTCCACCCCCGCGGCTTCCTCGCCGCTGAGCGTGGAATTGAGGAACGCCGCCTCCACCCCGGCCTCGTGCAGCGCGCCCACCTGGTCGTGCATCAGCGCGATCAGCGGCGACACGACCACCGTGATGCCGTGGCCGGCCCGCTGGCGGGCGATCGCCGGCACCTGGTAGCACAGCGACTTGCCCCCGCCGGTGGGCATGAGCACCAGCGCGTCGCCGCCGGCGATGACGTGCTCGACGATGGCCGCCTGCGGGCCGCGGAACTGCTCGTAGCCGAAGACTTCGCGGAGGATGGAAAGCGGGGCTTGCAAGATGGTCGGATTGTCGCCTGCCGCCCATGCAACGGCTTGTTCCTACAATCCGACGACCATGCAACCCATCGCCTACACCCGTGGCCAGGCCCTGCCCGGCCTGCTCGAACAGCGCATCGTCATCCTCGACGGGGCGATGGGCACCATGATCCAGCGCTTCCGGTTAACCGAAGAGCAGGTGCGCGGCGAGCGCTTCAAGGACCACGGCAAGGACCTGAAGAACAACGGCGAGCTGCTGTCCATCACGCGGCCCGACGTGATCCGCGACATCCACGAGGGCTTTCTCGCGGCCGGCGCCGACATCATCGAGACCAACACCTTCGGCGCGACCTCCATCGCCCAGGACGACTACGAGCTCGGCCCGCTGGCGCGCGAGCTGAACCTGGCCTCGGCGCGCGTGGCCCGCGCGGCGGCCGACAAGTTCTCCACCCCCGACAAGCCGCGCTTCGTCGCCGGCGCCCTGGGCCCCACGCCCAGGACCGCCAGCATCAGCCCGGACGTGAACGACCCCGGCGCGCGCAACGTCGATTTCGAGCAGCTGCGCGCGGCCTACTACGAGCAGGTGCAGGCGCTGGTCGAGGGCGGCGTCGACCTGCTGCTGGTGGAAACCATCTTCGACACGCTCAATGCCAAGGCGGCGCTGTTCGCGATCGATGAGTTCTTCGAGGCTTCGGGCGAGCGCCTGCCGCTGATCATCAGCGGCACGGTGACGGATGCCTCGGGCCGCATCCTCAGCGGCCAGACCGTCACTGCCTTCTGGTACAGCGTGCGCCACGCCCAGCCGCTGGCCATCGGGCTGAACTGCGCCCTGGGCGCGGCGCTGATGCGCCCCTACATCCAGGAGCTGAACCGGGCTGCGCCCGACACCTTCATCAGCTGCTATCCCAATGCCGGCCTGCCCAACCCCATGAGCGAGACCGGCTTCGACGAAACGCCCGAGGTGACCTCGCGCCTGCTGCACGAGTTCGCCGCCCAGGGGCTGGTCAACATCGTGGGCGGCTGCTGCGGCACCACCCCCGAGCACATAGGCGCGATCCGGCAGGCGGTGGCGCCCGAGAAGGCGCGCAGCCTGCGGCGGGATTTCTTCTACAAGGAAGCGGCCTGAGCTGCTGCAGCTGCACCGGCCGGGGCGGTCGGCGCAGCCTGCGCGTGCTCAGCGCTGTCCCTTGCGCCAGGGGCCCTCGATCACCAGCGTCAGGCCGGGGCTCTGGATGTTGACGAACATGAAGCGGCCGTTGTGCGAGAAGCAGCCGCCGCAGAACTCGCTGCCGTTGACCACGTTCTCGGCGACGCGGAACAGCTCGCCGTCGCTGTTGACGCCGACGATGTTGTTGCCGTTGCCCCCGTCCTCGTACATGTAGAGGCGCCCGTCCGGCCCCAGCGTGATGTTGTCGGGCGCTTCCAGCACGCCGCGGTCGGTGGATTCCACCACCAGCGCCAGCGTGTCGCGGGCCGGGTCGTACGCCCAGACCTGGCCGGCGCCGATGTTGCCGCCGCTGGTGCAGCAGAAGTAGATCTGCCCGTTGCCCCACCACGCGCCCTCGCCGCGGACGAATCTCGCGGCGCCCGCGGCCTGGCCCTGCGCGCGGGTGCTGTTCACGAACAGGTTGTCGACCGGATCGGGGTTGGGGATGTCGACCCACTCCACCGCCATGGGCTGGTTGAGCTTGTCGAGGAACTCGATGCCGGTGTTCGCCGAGGCGAAATCCCGCAGCCTGAGCGCCTGCAGTCGGCCGCCCGCGAGGAGCACCCCGCGCTGGTAGGGCACGTAGCGGTAGAACAGGCTGTCGGAGGTGTCCTCGGTCAGGTAGACGATGCCGGTGGCCGGGTCGACCGCCGCGGCCTCGTGGCTGAAGCGGCCCATGCCGGTGATGGGAATGGCCTGGGTCGGGCCGCTGGCGAGGGCCGGCACCTCGAACACGTAGCCATGGCGCTTCTGGTAGGTGGTCAGGCCGGCGTTCGGCACGGCCGTGGTCTCCTCGCAGCTCAGCCAGCTGCCCCAGGGCGTGGGACCGCCGGCGCAGTTGTTGTTGGTGCCGCCCAGCGAGGCATAGTGCCGCAGCAGCCCGCCATCCTCGCCCAGGACCAGCGTGCTGGTGCCTCCGTTGGCGTAGGTGTCGTACTTGAAGCCGGGGTCCACGTCCACGCCACGGGCGTTGCCGAACTTGATCTCGCGATTGTTCAGCTCGTGGTTGCGCACCAGCAGGGTGGTGCCGGAAGGGCCGCGGTAGCAGGCCATGCCGTCGTGGTCGCCCGGCACCAGCGTACCGTCGCTCATCATCTGGCCGGTGCAGGAGATCGCCCAGTAGCGGAATCCCGGCGGCAGCGAGATCAGCGGCCGGTCGCGGAAGTCGAACACGCCGGGGACGGCCAGATCGGCGGTGTTCAGCGGCAGGGTGGGGGTGAGCGGGCCGAAGCCGGGGCCGAAGGCCGGCGCGGCATGGCCGGCACGCGCGTACAGCGCAGCCAGCGGCGCGATCATCGTGCTCGTGCCAACCAGCTTCATGAAACTGCGGCGGGAGGGGGTCATGGTGGCTCCTGAAGGTATTGATGGGGGCGCCGGCAAAAGCCGGGAAGCCGGTGTCCGGGGGGCGTCCTGTTCGGGCGGGGCCGGCCGGACCGCCACCATAGGAAGCTGCTGTGTCAGTGTCGTGACGCCGGACCGTCGCATTTCAGCCACGCGCGCACGAAGTCTGACCACCCCAGGCGCGGCGGCGCGGGCGGGCTGGCAAAAGGCCTAGCGGGCCGACTTACGGATGAGCTTGAATCTGCGGGACCGCTGCTCCACGGGCGTGTGCCCAGCTACCGGTGCGCGGCCGCTTTGCCATGGTTGTTGTCTCCGACTGCTCGCCCGCCGAGCCAAGCCGCCTGCCCCCCCTCGAGCGCCCGCGTTGGCTGGAGCTCGCCCCCCAGGGGCTGCGGGACGCCTTCACTTCCGGGTTCGGCATGCCCATCGCCACGGTGCGGCGGGCGCTTCCCTGGCTGCACGGCTTCGGGCGCCCGATCGCCGCGGTGCTGGCCGTGGCGCTGCTGCTGGCCGCCGCCACCGCCGCGGCCCCGCTGGCCGTCATGTGGCTGGTGGACGCCCTCGGGCAGGTAGCCGCCGCGCAGGCCGCGGCGCCCGGAGCCGTCGCGCCGGCAGTGCTGCGCACCATCCTCCTGGCCCTGGCGCTGGTGGCGGCCACCGAGCTGGCCCAGGTGGTCCTGTCGCGGCTGTTCGAAGCCCACAGCTGGCGCGTCCGACTGGACATCGACTTCGCCCTGCGCGAACGCATCACGGCGCGGCTGCACCAGCTGCCGCTGTCCTGGCACCAGCGGCACACGGTGGGCGGCACGGTGAGCCGGGTCAACACCTCCATCAACGGTTTCGTGGCGGCCGTGATGGAGCTGGCCTTCAAGGCCCTGCCCGCGGTCTGCTACCTGGGCCTGGCGCTCGTGGCGCTGCTGCAGCTGGACTGGCGGCTGGCGCTGGCGGTCTGCGTCTTCGCGCCGCTGCCGGCGGTCATCGGCATGCGCGCCGCGCCGGAGCAGACGCGGCGCGACCGGGCGCTGCTGCAGCACTGGACCCGGATCTTCGGCCGCTGGACCGAGGTGCTGGGAGGCATCCGCACCGTCAAGGGCTTCGCGATGGAACAGGCCGAGGAGCGGCGCTTCCTGAAGGCGGTGGACCGGGGCAACGGCCTGGTCGCGCTCGGGGCCCACCGCGACGCAGGCACCCATGCGCGGCAGGCGCTGGCCGCCGCGGCGGCGCGGCTGTGCGTCGCGGGCATCGGCGCCTGGCTGGTGCTGCGCGGGCATGGCACGGTGGGGACGCTGGTGGCCGCGCTGCAGTTCGTGGGCGGGCTGTTCGGCCCCATCCAGGGGCTGACCAACGTCTACGCCACCGTGCGCCGGGCCAGCGTGTCCATGGACGCCATTGCCGAGATGCTGGACGCGCCCGACCCGCTGGCCGACGCGCCCGACGCGCGCGACCTGGTGGTGACGCGCGGCGCCGTGGCATTCGACGGCGTGTCCTTCGATTACGGCGACGGGCGCCCGGTGCTGCGCGACGTGACCCTCTCCATCGAGCCCGGCCAGACGGTGGCGCTGGTGGGCCCCAGCGGCTGCGGCAAGACGACCCTGGTCTCGCTGCTGGAGCGGCTGCACGCACCCACGGCGGGCAGCATCCGGGTGGACGGCGTGGACCTGCGCGCCTGCACCCAGCGCTCGCTGCGCAGCCAGGTGGGCACCGTGATGCAGGACGTGCACCTGTTCCACGACACCATCCTGGCCAACATCACCTACGGCACACCGGGCGCCACGCGTGCGCAGGCCGAGGTGGCGGCCCGCGCGGCCAATGCCCACGAATTCATCGAGCGGCTGCCGCAGGGCTACGACACCGTGGTCGGCGAGCGTGGGGCCGGCCTGTCGGGCGGGCAGAAGCAGCGCATCGCCATCGCGCGGGCGCTGCTCAAGGACCCGCCCATCCTGGTGCTGGACGAGGCGACCAGCGCCCTGGACAACGAAAGCGAGGCGCTGGTGCAGGCTGCGCTCAAGCGCCTGACCCAGGGCCGCACCACCCTGGTGGTGGCGCACCGGCTCTCCACGGTGGTGGATGCCGACCGCATCGTGGTCCTGCGCGGCGGGCAGGTGGACGCCGTGGGCACGCATGCCGAGCTGCTGGCGCAGGGCGGGTACTACGCGCGGCTGTTCGCGCAGCATGCGCGCGGCGGCCTGGTGGAGCCGCTCGGAACGCTGGCGCCGGCGGGCCGGCCGGCCGATGCGGGGATTGGCTCTCGGCCGAGCGCACGACCCGGCATGCGCAGGCGAGCGCTGCGGCGCTGACGCTGCGGGCTCTGCCCCTTCGCGCCGCGCCGCCGCGCGGCGCGTTATCGTGGTGTCATGCACCTTCGTGTCGACTGCCAGCCGCAGCGTGGTTCAGCCGAGGCCGAACCCTCGGTCATCTGGTTCGGCAGCCGGCGCGTGCCCGTCCTGTGCGTGGTCGACCGCTGGTGGGGACCGACCCGGCGCTGGTGGAAGGTGCAGACCGGTGAAGGAGCCTATGTGCTGCGCCTGGAGCAGGACACCGGTGAATGGACACTGGCGGCCGTGGTGCGCACGTAGCCGGACGGGCCGCGCCGGTGGCGCGGCCCGTCCGGCCTTGGCTAGGACGCGGGTCTTACGGCGTCCACCAGTTGCCCGAGGCCAGGAGCATCGGGATGAGCTGCAGCTCGGAGTCGTAGTAGTGGGTCGTGAAGTTATTGGTATTCCAAGACCACAGGTTGTTGAGGAAGGTCTGGAAGCTGGGGTCGACCATGGCGCCGGCCAGCACGGGGCCGACGATGCCGCCTGCCGAATAGGCGCGGCTGATCGCCGTGCCGTTGAGCTTGTAGCCGGTGGCGATGGACCCCGGGTTGCCGCCGCTGTCGGCCTGGAGGAAGCCCACCAGCTTCCGGCAGATTTCCCGCATCCGCTCGTCGCCCGTCATGACGTAGTCGCTGCCGTAGCGCCAGGGGCACCGGCAGGCATTGAAGAAGTAATCCCCGTCGGTGACGGTCCCGTCGCCCACGCCGGGGTTGCGGCCCGGTGACGGAGCGGGGCTGGTGTTCGTGTCCTTGCAGAAGTCGGGCACCAGGCCGATGCCGGGTGAATGATTGGCCTGCAGCGCCTGGAGGATGGCGATCTGCTTCTCCACCGCCGCGTCCCAGATGGCATCGCCGGTCGCCTTCTTGAAGGCCCGGAAGTGGCCGAACATGAAATCGGAGGTGCGGGACGTGTTCTCGGACGGACGGCCGCGCAGCCGGCCGTCCGGGTACATGAACCATTCCTTGATGGCATTGATGGTATTGATGGCTTCCTGCTTGTAGTTGACCTGGCCGTCCGAGCCCCACTGCCGGTCGGCCATCAGCAGGCCCAGCGCGATGTCCAGGTCGCCGTCGGTGGCGGGCCAGCCGTCGCCGCCGCTCCTGCCGTCCATCCACAGGCGCCAGTCCATCAGCGCCGGCTGGCGGGGGCCATAGGCGGGGCGGGCGCGCACCACCTTGAACAGGCCGTCGAAGTAGGTCCTGGCGTTGGGGTCGTGTCCGGCCATCACGGACATCAGGATCATGCCCATGCCCATGCCTTCGGAAACGGTGCGCACCGTGGGCGAGTTCGCGAACTTGATGACGTAGCCGCCTGGGGCGATGTTGTCGGTGCGGACCAGGTTCTCCCGCTTCCACGCGTCGTAGCAGCGCCGGATGGTGTCGTCCATCTGCTGCGGCGAGGCCACCGTCACCAGGGTGCCTGCGGCATAGGCATCCAGGCGTGAACCGAAGGCATAGCCAGTGCCCGAAAGAAGTTCTCCCGAAGACGAACGGGGGTTCGAAGTGGACGGTGCCGCACCGCCAGTGGTCGTGCCGGTGGCGCCATCGCCAATACCGCCATCAGCAACCTCAGCGCCACCGCCGCCGCCACCACCGCAACCGGTCAATGCAGCTGCCATCGCAGCGGAACCAGCCGTAAGGAATATGCGTCTTTTCATCTTCAGCAAAACGTAAAAAAGGGCTTGAGGGCGGCGTTGAAGCCGGTCCTTTCAACCTGTTGACAGATGAGCTGTGGCTTTGAGAAACCTGGCTTTCCCTGCCTGCCGCGGTTGCAACAGGCGGTTGAGCTCGGGGCCAACCTCAGCAAGAGTCGCGAATGTAGTAGGAGACGTCCGACAAACTCGTAGGCAGTTGCCTACAGAGGTAACTAAACTCGGTGATTGTTCGGCGAGACATTTTTCACGGAGAAGCGCGATCCACCGCTCTTCAATGCATGCGCATGCATCCAGCAGTGCGGATGAGATTCCGCATGCACACATGGCTCAACAAGCGATCCGCAGGCGTATGGAAGCGGTCGAACGCGCGTGGTGGATGGCACAACAGTACAACCCGATGAGCTTGAGCTTCTACAAAGCTCGCCTGCAAAAGTTACGTTTGCACGCGAACCTGAAGGCCTGTTTTCAGCGGAAACCGGCCTCGATCCGGGCGGATGGATGCCCGCCCACCGGCCTCTGGCTAGAATTCGTCCAACTCAAGGAGCGTTGCAGCGGCCGTCATATCGGCCGTCAGGCTTGAGCAAACCCGCAACGGCGCTCACCTCGGAACAACCGCCGGCCCGCCGGCATCCCCAGGTGAGTCGAATGCCCCCAGCCACACCCGCCGTCCCCACCCCGCCGCCCCTGCGCCTGGCCGGCCTGGAGCCCGTCGCCATCGGCGCCGGATCGCTGTTCGTCAACATCGGCGAGCGCACCAACGTGACCGGCTCCAAGGCCTTTGCCCGGCTGATCCTGGGCGGCCGGTTCGAGGAGGCGCTGGCCGTGGCCCGCCAGCAGGTCGAGAACGGCGCCCAGGTGATCGACATCAACATGGACGAGGCCATGCTGGACAGCAAGGCGGCCATGGTGCGCTTCCTTCAGCTCATCGCCAGCGAACCGGACATCGCGCGCGTGCCCATCATGGTGGACAGCTCCAAGTGGGAGGTGATCGAGGCCGGCCTGCGCTGCATCCAGGGCAAGGCCATCGTCAACTCCATCAGCATGAAGGAGGGCGAGGCCGAGTTCCGCCGCCAGGCCAGGCTGATCAGGCGCTACGGCGCCGCCGCCGTGGTGATGGCTTTCGACGAGAAGGGCCAGGCCGACACCTACCAGCGCAAGATCGAGATCTGCCAGCGCGCCTACCGCCTGCTGACGGAAGAGATCGGATTTCCGGCCGAGGACATCATCTTCGACCCCAACATCTTCGCCATCGCCACCGGCATCGAGGAGCACAACAACTACGCGGTGGATTTCATCGAGGCCACCCGCTGGATCAAGCAGAACCTGCCCGGCGCCAAGGTCTCGGGCGGCGTGTCCAACGTGAGCTTCTCCTTCCGCGGCAACGACCCGGTGCGCGAGGCCATCCATACCGTGTTCCTGTACCACGCCATCCAGGCCGGCATGGACATGGGCATCGTCAACGCCGGCATGGTGGGCGTCTATGACGAGGTCGAGCCCCAGCTGCGCGAGCGCGTGGAGGACGTGGTGCTCAACCGCCGCCCCGACGCCGGCGAGCGCCTGGTCGAGATCGCCGAATCGGCCAAGGGAGCGGCCAAGGACGAAGGCCGGCGCAACGAATGGCGCGCCGGCAGCGTGGCGCAGCGGCTGTCGCACGCGCTGGTGCACGGCATCACCGACCACATCGTCGCGGACACCGAAGAGGCCTACCAGGCCGTGCTCCGGCAGGGCGGACGACCGCTGCACGTGATCGAAGGGCCGCTGATGGACGGCATGAACATCGTGGGCGATCTGTTCGGCCAGGGCAAGATGTTCCTGCCCCAGGTGGTGAAGTCGGCGCGGGTGATGAAGCAGGCCGTGGCCCACCTCATCCCCTATATAGAAGAAGAGAAGAAGCAGCAGGAGGCAGCCGGCCAGGACGTGCGGGCCAAGGGCAAGATCGTCATCGCCACGGTCAAGGGCGACGTGCACGACATCGGCAAGAACATCGTCACGGTGGTCCTGCAGTGCAACAACTTCGAGGTGGTGAACATGGGCGTGATGGTCCCCTGCCACGAGATCCTGGCCAAGGCCAAGATCGAGGGCGCGGACATCGTGGGCCTGTCGGGCCTGATCACGCCCAGCCTGGAGGAGATGCAGTACGTGGCCAGCGAGATGCAGAAGGACGAGCACTTCCGCATCAGGAAGATCCCGCTGCTGATCGGCGGCGCCACCACCAGCCGGGTGCACACGGCCGTGAAGATCGCGCCGCACTACGAGGGCCCGGTGGTCTACGTGCCCGACGCGTCGCGCAGCGTGAGCGTGGCCCAGAGCCTGCTGTCCGACCAGGCGGCGCGCTACATCGCCGAGGTCGAGTCCGACTACGAGAAGGTGCGCCAGCTGCACGCCAGCAGGAAGCAGGTGCCGCTGTGGCCGCTGGCCAAGGCGCGCGCCAACAAGACGCCGGTGGACTGGTCGGCCTACACGCCGCCCGCGCCCAAGTTCGTCGGCCGGCGCCTGTTCCGCAACTTCGACCTGGCCGAGCTGGCCCGCTACATCGACTGGGGGCCGTTCTTCCAGACCTGGGACCTGGCCGGCCCCTTCCCGGCCATCCTCAAGGACGAGGTGGTGGGCACCGAAGCCGTGCGCGTGTACGCCGACGGCCAGCGCATGCTCAAGCGGCTGATCGAGGGCCGCTGGCTGACGGCCAACGCGGTGCTGGGGTTCTGGCCGGCCAACAGCATCAACGACGACGACATCCAGCTCTACACCGACGAGTCGCGCACCGAGGTGGCCATGACCTGGTGGGGCCTGCGGCAGCAGGCCGAAAAGCAGGCGGTGGACGGCCGGATGCGCCCCAGCCGGGCGCTGGCCGACTTCGTCGCGCCCAAGGGGATGGCCAGGGACTATGTGGGCGTGTTCGCCGTCACCGCCGGCATCGGCGTGGACAGGAAGGAGAAGTACTTCCTGGACGACCACGACGATTACTCGGCGATCATGCTCAAGGCCCTGGCCGACCGGCTGGCCGAGGCCTTCGCCGAGTGCCTGCATGAGCGGGTGCGCCAGGACCTGTGGGGCTACGCGGCTGAGGAGCAGCTGCCGCTCGATCAGCTCGTCGCCGAGAAGTACCGCGGCATCCGTCCCGCGCCGGGCTACCCGGCCTGCCCCGACCACAGCGTGAAGGCCGACATGTTCGCCCTGCTGCAGGCGCAGGACGTGGGCATGGGCCTGACCGACAGCCTGGCCATGACGCCGGCCGCCAGCGTCAGCGGCTTCTACCTCAGCCATCCCGACGCCAAGTACTTCAACGTCGGCAAGATCGGTCCCGATCAGCTGGAGGACCAGGCCCGGCGCCGCGGCGCCGAGCGCTCGCAGCTGGAGCGGCTGCTCGCCCCCAACCTGTGACGCATTGCACGGCGGGCGCGCCGCGCCCGTCGGCGGCACGGGCTGCTCAGCCGTTGATGGAGGGCACAACAGGAGCATCCCCATGAAGAGACTCGTCGCCGTTCTCATGCTGTCCGCCACGGCCGGCGCCTGGGCGCAGGGCGCCTCGCACCCGCACGGCGTGCCGCCCGGCCAGGCCAAGAAGCACGCTGCCGCAGCGGCCGCTTGCGATCTCTGCGGCACGGTCCAGAGCGTGCGCAAGGAAATGCGCAAGGGCGAAGGCGGCGCGGCGGGCATCGTGGCTGGCGCCGCGGCCGGCGGCCTGCTGGGCAACCAGATCGGCAAGGGCGACGGCAGGACGCTGGCCACCGTGGGCGGTGCCGTGGCGGGCGGCTTCGTCGGCAACGAGGTCCAGAAGCGGGTGACCACCAAGGAGATGTGGGTCACGCGGGTCAAGATGAAGGACGGCAGCGTCCGCAGCTTCGAGCAGGAGGCCAAGCCCGCCTGGACGGCCGGCAGCCCGGTCCGGGTCGACGGAAAGGTCCTGGTCGCGCGTCGCTGACCTCGCGCCAAGTCGGCTTGCACCTACGCAGGCTGCAAGGCGCGACCGATAGCGTCCCGCTGGGCCCGGTCCAAGATGGCGCATGGCCTGGACCGACCACCTGCCTGCCTGGGCGCTGAAGCTGGCGCGCACCGGGCGCCCGCTGTACCGCGCGTTCACCCTGTGGAGCGACGCGAACGGCATGCGCATGAGCGCGGCCATGTCCTTCTACGGCATCCTCAGCCTGGCACCCCTGCTGGTGCTGGTGGTCGCCATGCTGGGCTGGTGGCTGGACCGCGAGATGCTGGAGCAGAACCTGGTGAGCCAGATCGGCGGCATCGTGGGCGAGCAGGGCGCCAGCGTCATCCGCGAGGCGCTGGCCAGCGCGCAGGAGCCGTCGGAAGGCATCATCGCCTCGATCATCGGTTTCCTGGTGCTGCTGTTCGGCGCCACCGGCGTGTTCGGCGAACTGCAGGAGGCGCTGGAGCGCCTCTGGGTGCACGGCACCGAAACCGTGGCCCGGCAGAACTGGTGGTACACCGCCTCGCTGCGGCTGCGAGGCGTGGCCTACGTGCTGGCCTTCGGCTTCCTGCTGCTGGTGTCGCTGGTGATTTCGACCCTGCTCAACATCTTCTCGGGCTGGGCCGGCCAATGGCTGGCGGTGGAGGTGCTGCTGCGCCTCCTCAACGAACTGGCGACCTTCGGCATCTGCGCCGCGCTGTTCGTCGCGCTGATGCGGCTGAGCGCGGGCCCTAAGCCGCGCACGCGCTACCTGATCGCGGGCGCCCTGATCGCCGCCCTCCTGTTCATCGGCGGACGGCAGCTGATGACGGCCTACCTGTCCACCGCGGCGGCCGTGTCGGCCTACGGCGCGGCCGGCTCGCTGGTGGTGCTGCTGATGTGGATCTATTTCTCTTCGGCCGTGCTGCTGTTCGGGGCCGGCTGCGCCAAGGCGCTGGAGGAGGAGCGCGGACTGCGCCGGCCGCGCCCGCGCGGCCGGCCGGATGCCGGCGCCGCCGGCGGCGGGTACCAGGAAGCGGGCTGACGCAGGGGGGTAGGCTTCAGCCGGCGCCGTCCATCATGAGGCCGCGCCGGTACTGCACCGCCTCCGCCACGTGCGCCACCTGCACGCCGGCCGCGCCCTCCAGGTCGGCGATGCTGCGTGCGACCTTCAGCGCGCGGTGCGTGGCGCGCGCGCTCCAGCCCAGGCGGGCCGCCGCCGTCTGCAGGAATGCCGCCGCGGCCGCGTCCAGCCGGGCGTGCTGGTCGATCTCGCGGCCCGCCAGCGCCTGGTTGGGCTTGCCCTGGCGCTCCAGGGCGCGCCCGCGCGCGGCCACGCAGCGGGCGCGCACCGCGGCCGTGGACTCGCCCGGCGGCGCCTCCAGCAGCTCCCGCGGCGCCAGCGCCGGCACCTCCAGGTGCAGGTCGATGCGGTCCAGCAGCGGACCGGACAGCTTGCCCTGGTAGCGCGCCACCTGGTCGGGCGTGCAGCGGCAGGCCCGGTGCGCCGCGCCGCGCCAGCCGCAAGGGCAGGGGTTCATCGCGCCCACGAACTGGAAGCGCGCCGGGAATTGCGAGCGCCGCGCGGCACGGGCGATGGTGATGTGCCCGGTCTCCAGCGGCTCGCGCAGCGCCTCCAGCGCGGCACGCGGGAACTCGGGGAGCTCGTCGAGGAAGAGCACGCCCTGGTGCGCCAGGGAAATCTCCCCCGGCCGCGGCGGCGAGCCGCCGCCCACCAGCGCCGCCGCGCTGGCCGAATGGTGCGGGCTGCAGGTGGGCCGGCGTGCCCAGCGTTCCAGCAAGAACTGTCCGGCCAGGCTGGCGACCGCGGCGCTTTCCAGCGCCTCCTGCACCGTCATCGGCGGCAACAGGCCGGCGAAGCGCTGGGCCAGCATGGACTTGCCCGAACCGGGCGGTCCGACCAGCAGCAGGCCATGGCCGCCGGCGGCGGCGATCTCCAGCGCGCGCTTGGCCGCGGCCTGGCCCTTCACGTCGGCCAGGTCCGGGTAGACCGCGGGCGCCGCCGCGGGTGCCCCGCCCGCCATGCGCGACCAGCCCTCGCCGGGCGGGCCGTCGGCTGCCGCACTTCCCTCCGGCAGGAAGCGGCGCACCACGTCCAGCAGATGGACGGCGCGCCAGACCGCGGCGCCCGGCACCAGGGCCGCCTCTTCCGCGCTGCCGGGCGGCAGCACCAAAGCCAGGGCGGGCTCGGCGGCCTGCAGCGCCAGGCTCATGGCCAGCGCGCCGCGCACCGGCCGCAGCTCGCCCGACAGCGACAGCTCGCCGGCGAATTCGTGGCCGGCCAGCCGGCTGCCGTCGATCTGCCCGCTGGCCGCCAGGATGCCCAGGGCGATCGCCAGGTCGAAGCGGCCCGAGTCCTTGGGCAGGTCGGCCGGCGCCAGGTTGACCGTGATGCGCTTGTTGTGCGGGAATTCCAGGCCGGCGTTCTGCAGCGCCGAGCGCACGCGTTCGCGCGCCTCCTTCACCTCCGTCTCGGCCAGCCCCACCAGGGTGAAGCTGGGCAGGCCGTTGGCGAGGTGGACCTCGACCGTCACCGAGGCGGCCTCCAGCCCGACCAGGGCACGGCTTTGCACCAGGGAGAGGCTCAAGGCGACGTTCTTTCTTCCAGCAGGGGACTCCAGGACAACGCAAGCCGCGGGCCGCCCGGCGACCAGCGTCTCCTCCAGATGGAGGAGGAAGGCCGTCCCACCCAAGAAGGTGCATGGCGGACCTTGGTGCGGGCGTCCGCCTGCCTCGCACTGGCTTGGTGCGGCCAAGCGCCGACTAGCCCACCCCGCTCGACCGCAATACCCTGGACAGCCGCGCCCGTCTTGCTTGCCGGGCCATGGCATGCCTCCTGCTTAGTGGCCCTGCCCCAGGTCCCAACTCAGAACGGAGCAACCATGAAAGTCAAAACGATCGCCCTGCTGGCCGCACTGGCCGCCTCGGGCGGCGCCTTCGCGCAGGCCGCCGCGCCGGTGCCCGCGCCCGCGCCCGACTACACGCTGACCTTCAACGTGGGCGCGGTGTCGGACTACCGTTACCGCGGCATCTCCCAGTCGCGCAAGGACCCGGCGGTGCAGGGCGGTGCCGACTTCTCGCACAGCAGCGGCTTCTACGTCGGCACCTGGGCCTCCAGCATCAAGTGGATCGAGGACGCGGGCGGCGACGCCAAGGCCGAGGTGGACCTCTACGGCGGCTACAAGGGCACCGTGGGCGGCCTCGCCTACGACGTCGGCGTGCTGCGCTACCAGTATCCCCGCTCGGAACTGGCGGTCAGCCCCAACACCACCGAGCTGTATGCCGCCGGCACCTTCGGCCCCGCCACGCTGAAGTACTCGCACGCGGTCACCAACCTGTTCGGCTTCGACGACAGCGAGAACAGCTACTACCTGGACCTGTCGGCGACCTTCGACACCGGCCTGTGGGGCCTGACCCTCACGCCCCACGTGGGCTACCAGAAGGTCAAGAACTACAGCGACTTCTCGTACACCGACTACTCGCTGACGCTGGGCAAGGACTTCGGCAACGGCTTGACGGCCACGGCGGCCGTGGTGGACACCGACAACGACAACTACCGCGGACCCAACGGCGAGAACCTGGGCAAGGCCAGCGTCGTCGTGGGCGTCAAGTACACCTTCTAAGGGCTGCGGCCCGCGAGGAGAAATACATGAAACTGGTCACGGCCATCATCAAGCCGTTCAAGCTGGACGAGGTGCGCGAAGCCCTGTCCGGCATCGGGGTGCAGGGCATCACCGTCACCGAGGTCAAGGGCTTCGGCCGCCAGAAGGGCCACACCGAGCTGTACCGCGGCGCCGAGTACGTGGTCGACTTCCTGCCCAAGGTGAAGATCGAGGCCGCGGTGGCCGAGGACCTGGTCGAGCGCGTCATCGAGGCGGTCGAGGCCGCCGCCCGCACCGGCAAGATCGGCGACGGGAAGATCTTCGTCTACGACCTCGAGCAGGTGGTCCGCATCCGCACCGGCGAGACCGGCAAGGAAGCCCTGTAAACCACACGAGACTGAAAGAGACACCATGAGAAAGCTTCTCGCCTCCCTGGCCCTGGGCCTGGGCCTGCTGACCGGCGGCGGCGCCGTGCTGGCGCAGGCGCCGGCCGCCCCGGCACCCGCCGCCGCATCCGAGGCGGCCCCGGCGGCGGCAGCCCCAGCCGCCGCGCCCGCTGCGGCACCCACGCCCAACAAGGGCGACACCACCTTCGTCACCATGGCCACCCTGCTGGTGGTCCTGATGACCCTGCCCGGCCTGGCGCTGTTCTACGGCGGCCTGGTGCGCAGCAAGAACATGCTGTCGGTGCTGATGCAGGTGTTCGTGGTGAGCTCGCTGATCTACGTACTGTGGGTGCTGTACGGCTACAGCGTGGCCTTCACCGCCGGCAACGCGTTCATCGGCAGCTTCGGCAAGGTGTTCCTGGCCGGCGTCACGCCCGAGACCCTGGCCGCCACCTTCAGCAAGGGCGTGGTGATCCCGGAGCTGACCTTCGTCGGCTTCCAGGCCACCTTCGCCGCCATCACCTGCTCGCTGATCGTGGGCGCCTTCGCCGAGCGCATCAAGTTCTCGGCGGTGCTGCTGTTCGTGGTGATCTGGTTCACCTTCAGCTACCTGCCGGTCGCCCACATGGTCTGGTACTGGGACGGCCCGGACGCCATCACCGACGCCGCCTCGCTGCAGACCGTGACGGCCAATGCCGGCTGGCTCTGGGCCAAGGGCGCGCTGGACTTCGCCGGCGGCACCGTGGTGCACATCAATGCGGGCATCGCCGGCCTGGTGGGCGCCTACGTCATCGGCAAGCGCATCGGCTACGGCAAGGAGTCGCTGACGCCGCACAGCCTGACCCTGACCATGGTGGGCGCCTCGCTGCTGTGGGTGGGCTGGTTCGGCTTCAACGCCGGCTCCAACCTGGAAGCCAACGGCGTCGCCGCCCTGGCCTTCGTCAACACCCTGGTCGCCACCGCCGCCGCCACGCTGAGCTGGATTGCCGGCGAAGCGCTGGCCAAGGGCAAGGCCTCGATGCTGGGCGCCGCCTCGGGCGCGGTCGCCGGCCTGGTGGCGGTCACGCCGGCTGCCGGCTTCGTCGGCCCGATGGGCGCCATCGTCATCGGCCTGCTGTCCGGCCTGGTCTGCCTGTGGGGCGTCAACGGCTTGAAGCGCCTGCTGGGTGTCGATGATTCGCTGGACGTGTTCGGCGTGCACGGCGTGGGCGGCATCCTGGGCGCGCTGCTGACCGGCGTGTTCGCCTCGCCCTCGCTGGGCGGCACCGGCATCTGCAACTACGTGAGCAACAAGTGCGGCGACCCGGCCGACTTCCCCGGCATCGGCGCCCAGGTCTGGATCCAGTTCCAGGGCGTGCTCACCACGGTGATCTGGTCCGCGGTGGTGGCCTTCGTCGCCTACAAGATCGTCGACCTCGTGATCGGCCTGCGCGTGACGGAGGAGGAAGAGCGCGAGGGCCTGGACATCAGCAGCCACGGCGAGACCGCCTACCACCGCTGATGGCGGAAGGGGTTGCGGCCGCGGCGCTCGCCGCGGCCCGACATGCAGGAGAGTCTCCTTGGATGTTCAGCCCGCCAGAGCCTCGGCTCCGGCGGGCTTTTTTTCGGGAGGCTCCTCCAGGAGAACGGCTTGCGGCGACAAAGGTAACGTTTGGCAAAGGCAGTTGTCCTTCGATAACGGGTTCGGACAGCATGCCACTCCCACAACAGGAGACCCCGCATGAAGAAATTGTTCGCTAGTCTGGCCATGATGTCGGCGCTGGTGGCACCGGTCGCCTGGGCACAGAATGGCCCGGCCACTGTGCCCAACGGTCCGTACGGTGACAACGACAGCATCGCTTCGCTGCGCACCTATGCCCAGATGATCAAGGCTCTCGAGAGCAGCGCGAGCAACAGCGGTGGCGCGGTGCAGCTGCACTACGCGCCCTGGACCAGCAACACCGGGCGCAAGGTGCCGTATGTCGTCATCGGCAACGGTCCGACTGCGGCGCTGCTCATTGCGCAGCAGCATGGCGACGAGATGGAAACCAGCGATTCGGCGCTCAACCTGATCCGCACGCTGGGCAACAACTCGATGAGTTCGAAGGCGATCCGGGCCGCGTTGACCGTGGTGGTCGTTCCACGCGTCAACGTCGACGGCTTCGACGGCGAGAACGCGGACGGCACGCCGATCACCGACAGCGCCGGCCGCACCACGCCATGGCGGCAGAACTACGATCCTCGGTTCGTGGTCGGGTCGCTGCCGGCGTTCTACCAGCGCGGGCGTGGCTACGACATCAATCGCTATCACCCGTTTCGCCCGGAATGCCCGTTCGACAACCCGAACTTTCCCAACATCACGACCGGGGTCGTGAGCTGCGAGACGAAGGACATCGACAGCAAGGGACCGTACCTCGTCTCCGAAGGCAATCCGGTGCCCGAGGCAAAGAACATCCGCTGGATCAACGACCAGTTCAAGCCGGTGGTGGCGCTCGACATGCACCATCAAGGCACGCGTGTGAACGACGGCGAGATGGTGACGGCTTCGGCGCTGTATCCCACAGCCGGAGCGACGGCCGTTCGGTTGCAGAACGCGGGCGATCTCAACGCCGTGGCCCGCTTTGCCAGCGGCCAGACTATGGCCAAGCGGGTGGTGGTGCTGATCGCGCAGACGCTCGCGCAGTACCCCTATGCCAATCTGAGCCGCTATCCCGGCGGAACGGAGCCGGGCATCTCGCGCAACGCCTACGGCCTGCTCGGCTCGGGCTCGGTGCTGCTGGAGTTGCGCGGCGGCATCGGTACGAAGTCGGGCGGCTACATCCAGAAGATCGGCTACCACGCGTCGATGGCGATCGTCGAGCAGCTCGCCCGCGACCCCCTGTTGATGGCCTACGACCCGAACCAGGCCGACGTGCTGGTGGTGCCTGCGAATGGGATCGGACCCAACCCGGGCCCGGGCAGCGAGGGTGACGACGAGCACGACCACGGGGGTTGATGGCTGGAGCCGACGCGCCGTCGCAGGCTCCTAGGTCTCGAACAGGCGCGCCAGCGTTTCCGGGCGCACGCCGCCCTGCTGCAGCGCCAGCATCAGCACGATGCGCGCCTTCCAGGGCGAGAGGTCGCCGCTGAGCACCGCGCCCGCCTCCACCAGCAACGCGGAGGAGCCGGCGAAACCGTAGCCCTCGCGCGTGCCGCCCCGGGGGATGCGCGTGGACACCACGACCGGCACGCCCTGGCGCATGACTTCCACGATGGCCTCGTGCATCGCGCCGTTGACGTGGCCCGAAGCCACCGCCTCGATCACGACGCCGCGCGCGCCGGCGGCTTGGGCGGCGCGCACCAGGGCGCCGTCGGCGCCCGCGTACATGGGCACGATGTCCACGCGCGGCAGCTCGGGCGAGCGCAGCGGCAGGTGCAGCCGCCGCCGCGGCGAGCGATGGAAGGTGACGCGCTCGTTGACGACCGAGCCCAGGTAGCCCCATTCGCCCGACTGGAAAGTCTCGACGTCAACGGTGTGCGACTTCGTCGCCTCGCGCGCCGCGTTCACGTGTTCGTTCAGCGCCACCAGCACGCCGTGGCCGCGTGCCGCCGGCGCGCGGCAGATCCTGAGGGCCGTCAGCAGGTTGCGCGGGCCGTCGAAGTCGCGCGCCGAGGCGTTGCGCTGCGCGCCGGTGACCACCAGGGGTTTGTCGCTGCGCACGGTGAGGTCGAGGAACCAGGCGGTCTCCTCCAGCGTGGCGGTGCCGTGCGAGACGACCACCCCCGCGATGTCCTCGCGCTCCAGCAGGGACTGCGCCAGCGGCGCCAGCCCCGCCCATTGCCGGGGGCCGAGGTGCGGTGAAGGCACGCGGCAGAAGTCGTGCACTTCGACCTCGCCCGCCTCTTCTCCCACGGCCTGCAGCAGGTCCTGCCCGGAAAGCACCGGCATCGCCAGGCCGCTGGCCGGATCGATGCGCGAGACGATGGTGCCGCCGGTCGTGATCAATGCGCAGCGCTGCGGGGGGCCTGCAGCCATGGCGACCTCAGTCGAGCGAAAAGTTGGCGGACTTGACGACGGCGCCCCAGGTGCGGATCTCGGAGTCCACGTACTTCGCGAACTCTTCCGGCGTGCCGCCGACCGGGAAGCCGCCCAGCGACTCCAGGTGCTTTCTCACTTCCGGCGTCGAGAGGATGCGGTTCACCTCGGCGTTCAGCTTGTCGATGATGGGCCTGGGCGTCTTGGCCGGCGCCGCCAGGCCGTTCCAGGACAGCACGTGGAAATCGGGCAGCCCCGCTTCGGCGGTGGTGGGCACGTCCGGCAGTTCGGGCAGGCGCTTCGGGCTGGCCACCGCGATCGCTCGCAGCTTGCCGGACTGGATGTGCTGCCCCAGGCCCAGCGAGGTCATGAAGCCCATCGCGACATTGCCGGCCAGCAGGTCGTTGAGCGCGGGAGACGCGCCCTTGTAGGGGATGTGGAGGATGTCGATGCCGGCGCGGTACTTGAGCATCTCGCCGGCCAGGTGCGGCGAGCCGCCGACGCCGGTGGAGGCGTAGTCCAGCTTGCCCGGCTGGGCCCTGGCCAGGGCCACCAGTTCGTCGAGGTTCTTCGCCGGGACCTTGGAGCCCGCGACCAGCACGCTGGGGGAAGCCATGAACTGCACGATCGGCGCGAGGTCCCTGCGCGTGTCGTAGTTCAGCTTCTTGTACACCGACATGTTGGTGGCGTTGGCGATGGTTTCCACCAGCAGCGTGTAGCCGTCCGGCGCCGCACGCACCACCTGCTCGGTCGCGATGTTCGAACCCGCTCCCGGCTTGTTCTCCACGAGCACCGGCTTGCCCCAGGTCTGCGCTAGCCGGGTGGCCACGACCCGCGCGATGATGTCGGTGGGACCGCCCGGCGGGAAGCCGACGACGATGGTGATGGGCCGCGACGGGTAGCCGGCGGCGTCCTCGGCGGCGGCGACGGTCTGCGTTGCGGCAAGAGCCGCCAGAATCCCGGCAATGGCCCGGTTCACGGCCCGGCGGGTGGGCTGGTTCATGGCGTCTCCTGTTGATGCGTCCGGCGCGCGGGCCTGCGCCCGGGCGCTCCTGACCGAAAAATTCTAGGCCTCGCGTCCGGCGCATAAAGCCATATTTCTGCAACTGGCAATGAAGAGAAACTGATGAAGCTATCCTTCTTCGCGACGCTTGACGCGGTGCTGCGCACCGGCAGCCTGGCCGGCGCGGCGCGCGAGATGCACGTGACGCCGAGCGCCGTGAGCATGCAGATGAAGCAGCTGGAGACCCATTTCGGCCAGCCCCTGTTCGACCGCTCCGGGCTGTCGGTGCGCGCGCGCCCGATCGCGCTGGAGATCGCGGAAACGATGCGCGAAACGCTGGGTCGGCTGGAGTCCTTGCGCCGCCGCACCGGTGCCCGCGTGGAAGGCCAGGTGCGGCTGGGCGTGATCGAGACCATGCAGGCGACGCTGCTGCCGGCCGCCATGGTCTGGCTGCGCGCGCAGCACCCGGCCCTGCACGTGCGGCCCGTGCGCGGCCGCTCGGTCGAGCTGCTGGAAGCGGTGAAGGGCGGCGAACTCGACGCGGCCGTCGTTGTGCAGCCGTCCACCGGGGGTTCGCAGCGGCTGCTGTGGCATCCCGTGCTGCACCGGGAGCTGGTGCTGCTGGCGCCGCCCGATGCGGTGGAGGCGCGCGCGCCGGCGCTGCTCAAGGCCCACGAGTGGATCCGCTTCGATCCCGAAACGGGCACCGGTCGCCTGGCTGCCCGCTGGGTCCGCAAACACGCCCCCGGCGCCCGGCCCACCATCGATCTGCAGTCGGTGCACGCGATCGTGGCGATGGTGAGCGCCGGACTCGGCGTCTCCGTGGTGCCCGAGCCGGATGCCCGGACGGCGCAAGCGCACCGGGTGCGCATCGTGCGGCTGGGCCGGGACGCGCCGACGCTGCAGGTGGCGCTGGTGGCGCGGCCCGCCGACGCCGACGGCCGCAAGCTGCAGGCGTTGCGCGACGCGATGGCCGCGGCGCTGGTGCAGGCGGCGGGCGGCGCCCGCCGCTGAACTCAGGCCGCGGCCGCTTCCGGGAGCACGACGACCGTGCGCGGGATCAGCGGCATGGAGTGGTAGGCCGCCTGGCGCGTCTCGAAGTCGATGAAGTCCTGCGTCAGGTGGTCGCCGCGCAGGCCGCCGCGCACGGCACCGGCACGGGCGTCTCCGAAGTACACCGCCCACTGGGCGGGCAGCGGTTGCGAGGACGGCACGGCCAGCCACAGCCGGTACAGGTGGCGCTTCAGGTCGTGCTCCTCGTGGTCCTCGAAGTCCGTGCGCGAGTGCAAGGTCGCGTAGCTGTTGAGCAGCTGCAGATCGCCCCGCTCGAGCCACATCGAATAGCACAGCTTCGGGTCGGCCATGAGTTCGTCCAGCAGGTCCAGCGCCTCGATCTGCTCCGCCGTCAGGCGCGGCACCTCGGAGAAATCGCGCTGCGCCGCCATGACGTTCTTGCGGTTGGCGCGCGCCGCGAAATGCACCGGATCGTCGCCCAGCAGCGGCAGCATGTAGTACGGCGGCTTGCCCGGGCCCTGCGCGCCCTGGTAGCTGTGGTACCACGGGCCCTGCAGCACCGGGATCAGGTCGGGGCGCCGGCGCGCGATCTCGTCGCGCAGGGCGATCGAGCTCACCACCTTGCTTTCGCCGCCCTTGCGAGCCGTGCGCCGGCACAGCAGGGCCACGACGTCGCAGGAGTCGCAGTGGAAGTCCAGCGAGGCGTTGGTGTTGTAGCCGCGGCCGTTCCTGGTCTTGTAGTTGCCGCCTTCGTCGCGCACGTCCGCCATGAAGGCGCTGGCGCGGTTCTGGGTGCGGGCCGTGCCCATGTGCAGGCCCATGCCCCAGCAGGCGAGGCGCGCCTCGTCCTCGGTCCAGCGGTCGGTGGGCAGGCCTTTCATCAGGCACATGCCCCAGCGGCCCTGCGTCAGGCCGATCGCCTGGGCCAGGGCGGCGCGCGAGGCTTGCGGCAGCGGGAAGTCGGCCGGCGTCATCGCGGTGAATGCCTTTCCCGCCGCCCTGGCATGCAGCAGCGCCTGGTGGAAGCCCTCGGCGGCCTCGGGCGAGATCGGCAGGATCCAGGAAGTGTCGTTCTGGGCGGCGGCGGCGGTCCAGGCGCGGGGGTGGAGTGCGGTGCTCATCGGAAGGTTTCCTCGTGGGTGGCCCTCTGGGCTCGTGCAAGGAGAGTCTAGGGATGCCTTCGCTCAGGAAAAAGCGCGAAGTTCTTCAGTTCCGATGAAGATTTCCTGATGAAGTGAAGAAGGACGAAAAGATGGCTGCTTCGGCACGGGAGCTGCCATGATCGGCTGATGGCCGACGCTACGCCCATCGCACAACTGCCGAATCTCGGACCCAAGTCGGCGGTTCTTCAAGTGGCGGGCATACGAACACTTGCGGACCTGCGCAAGCTCGGGTCGGTGGCTGCTTACGCCAGGGCCAAGCTGCACTGGCCGACCTGTCTCCTTGAACCTCCTGTGGGCGCTGGAAGGCGCCATCACGGGCGAACGCTGGCAGGAAGTCGCTCGCCGCCACAGAACCAGCTTGCTGCTCGCGCTCGAAGACCACGAGCGGCGCGCGTAGAGCCAGCCCCCGCCGGCGTCAGGCGCCGGTTTCGTGCACGCGCGGCAGCGTCAGGCGGATGGTGTCGCCGTCACGCGCGAAGCCCATGCCCTCGGCTTGGGCCAGCGCCTCCACCTCCTGCGGCCGCAGCGGGCGGTAGGGCGGCTCGGCAGTCGTGGGCGCGGGCCCGTCGGTGGGCTCCAGCGACAGCACCAGCAGCGCGCGCGCCGGCTCCAGCTCGGCGGTGATGGTGATGTCGGCCGGCGCGCCCGAGCTGTCGGCCAGCAGCAGCAGCGAGGCCGGCAGCACGTGGCGCAGGCCGGCGCGCGGCACCGGCGCCGGCGCATGGCCCAGCTCGTCGCGCAGCGCGAAGCCGCGGAAGCTGAAATTGCTGCGCAACAGCGAGATGCATTCGCGCACCCCTTCCTCCAGCGAGACCATGCGGCCGGGCTCGGGCGCCAGCCAGGTGATCACGTCCAGGCAGGAGTGCACGGCCGCGCGCGAGAAGCTGTTGATCTTGGCCATGCCCTCCTGCACCTGCACCAGGTCGGGCGAGGGCGCCTTGAGCCGGCGCTCGATCACCTCGGTGATCATGCCGATGGGCTGCAGGTGCACCACCATCTCGTGGCGCATCGCGAAGGCGATGCGCCGAAGCAGGGCGTAGCGCGCGGCTTCCACCAGCGTCAGCTGGCCAGTGGAACCCGGGGAGGTGGTCGAGGCTTCTTCCATGGCGTGTTCCGTTGAGGGCGGATGTTACCGCCCGGCCCCGTGCCGTGCGCGCCGCGGGCACAATGGTTTTCAACCATGCAGGCAGCGGATTGGGACAACTTCACGGCGCAGGCGGATGAGCTGGGTGAATCGCCCTTCTGGCATCCGGATGAGCAGCGCCTCTACTGGGTCGACGTGCCCGGCCGCCAGCTGCGGCGCGCCGGCGCCGAAGGCGGCGACGCCGAGGGCTGGGCCATGCCCAGCGAGCCGGGCTGCATCGCGCCCGCGCGCGGCGGCGGCCTGGTCGTGGCGCTGCGCGACGGCATCTACCGGGCGCGGCACTGGGGCGGCGCCTTGCAGCCGCTGGCGCGCTTCGCGCACGACCCGGCGACCACGCGCTTCAACGACGGCAAGGCCGATCCGCGCGGGCGGCTGTGGGCTGGCACGATCTACGAGCCGCGCGATGCGCGCCGGGCCGAGCTCTACAGCATCGACTGCCGGCCGGACAACGGCCAGGGCGGCCGGCCGCTGATCCAGACCCAGGCCGGCAACGCCATCACCGCCAACGGCCTGGCCTTCTCGCCCGACGCGCGCACGGTCTACTGGGCCGACACGCCGCACCACGTGATCCATGCCTGGGACTGGGACGCCGAGTCCAACGCGATGCGCGGCCACCGCGTGTTCCGCCAGTTCGAGCCCAAGCCGCCCGGCTGGCAGCCGGGCCAGCCCGGCTATGGCGGGCGGCCCGACGGCGCGGCGGTGGACCGCGAGGGCAATTACTGGTGCGCCATGTTCGAAGGCGCCCGGCTGCTGCAGATATCTCCGGCCGGCGAGATCCTGCGCGAGCTGCCGGTGCCGGTGCGCTGCCCCACCATGCCCTGCTTCGGCGGGCCGGACCTGCGCACGCTGTACCTCACCAGCGCGCGTCGCGGGCGCCCCGGGCAGGAGCTGGCGGCGATGCCGCAGTCCGGCCGGGTGCTGCGGCTGCGGGTGGACGTGCCGGGGCTGCCGGTGAATTTCTTCATCGACTGATGTAGCAAAGCTCAAACGTCCGGCGCGGGGCCGGGCCGCGGGGCCGCTTACCATCGGCGCATGGACGCCGCCCTGTCATCCGCCGTCGACCGCATCCGCGAGGCCCATGCGCGCCGCCGCCCCTTGCGCATCCGCGGCGGCGGCAGCAAGGACTTCTACGGCGAGCCCAGCGAAGGGGAAACGCTGTCCACCGCCGGCCTGGCCGGCATCGTGAGCTACGAGCCCAGCGAGCTGGTGGTGACCGTGCGCGCCGCAACGCCATTGGCCGGCCTGGAGGCCGTGCTGGCCCGGCACGGCCAGTGCCTGCCGTTCGAGCCGCCGCATTTCGGCGGGGGCGCCACGGTCGGCGGGATGGTGGCCTGCGGACTGTCCGGTCCGGCGCGCGCCAGCGTGGGCTCGGTGCGCGACTACGTGCTGGGCGCCACGATCGTCAACGGCCGCGGCGAGCTGCTGGTGTTCGGCGGCCAGGTGATGAAGAACGTGGCCGGCTACGACGTCTCGCGTCTGATGGCCGGTGCCATGGGTACCCTGGGCCTGATCGCCGAGGTCAGCCTGAAGGTGCTGCCCGTGGCACCGGCCGAGGCCACGCTGAAGTTCGAGCTGGCCCAGGCCCAGGCGCTCGAGCGCCTGAACGCCTGGGGCGGCCAGCCCCTGCCGCTCAATGCCAGCTGCTGGGTGGAGGACGCCGGCGTGCCCACGCTGTACCTGCGGCTGCGCGGCGCGGCGGCGGCCGTGGAAGCCGCCTGCCGCCGCCTGGGCGGCGAGCGCCAGCCGGATGCGCAGTCCGACTGGCAGGCCTGCCGCGACCTGCGCCTGCCCTGGTTCGCCCAGCTCGGCGGGCGCGAGCTCTGGCGGCTGTCGGTGCCGCAGACGGCGCCGGTGCTGGAACTGCCCGAGCCGCCGCTGGTCGAATGGCACGGCGGCCAGCGCTGGGTGCGCTGCGCCCCGGGCCAGGGCCAGGAGCTGCGCGACGAGGCGCGTTCGGTCGGCGGCAGCGCCACGCTGTTCGCCACTGGCACGGGCTCCGGCGCGGTGACGCCGGCCGCACGCTTTCCCCCGCTGAAGCCGCCGCTGGACCGTATCCACCGCGAACTCAAGCGCGAGTTCGACCCCGCCGGCATCCTCAACCCCGGCCGCCTGTACCCCGACCTCTAGCTTCCATGCAAACCCAGCTCGCGCCCGAATTCAAGAACACGCCCGAGGGCCGGGAGGCCGAGGCCATCCTGCGCAAGTGCGTGCACTGCGGTTTTTGTACCGCCACCTGCCCGACCTACCAGCTCCTGGGCGACGAGCTGGATGGCCCGCGCGGCCGCATTTACCTGATCAAGCAGGTGCTGGAAGGCGAGAAGCCCACCGAGAAGACGCAGCTGCACCTGGACCGCTGCCTGACCTGCCGCAACTGCGAGAGCACCTGCCCCAGCGGCGTGCAGTACGGCCACCTGGTGGACATCGGCCGCAAGATCGTGGAGGAGCGGGTGCCGCGCGGCGCCGGCTCGCGCGCGCTGCGCTGGGCGCTCAAGGAGGGCCTGCCGTCCCCGCTGTTCGGCCCGGCGATGAAGCTGGGCCAGGCGGTGCGCGGCGCGCTGCCGGCGGCGCTGAAGAAGAAGGTGCCCGCGCCCCAGCCGGCCGGGCACTGGCCCGCGCGCGAGCATGCGCGCAAGGTGCTGGTGCTGGCCGGCTGCGTGCAGCCGGCCATGGCGCCCAACATCAACGCGGCGACGGCGCGCGTGCTGGACGCCGCCGGCATCCAGACCCTGGTGGCCCCGTCGGCCGGCTGCTGCGGCGCGGTGAAGTTCCACCTGAACGACCAGGACGGCGGCCTGGCGCAGATGCGCGCCAACGTCGACGCCTGGTGGCCCTGCGTGGAGGGCGGGCAGGTGGAGGCGCTCGTGATGAATGCGTCGGGCTGCGGCGTCACCGTCAAGGAGTACGGCCACCACCTGCGCCATGACCCGGCCTATGCCGGAAAGGCGGCGCGCATCAGCGCGCTCACGCGCGACCTGAGCGAGCTGCTGCCCGACCTGGTGCCGGCGCTGCAGGGGCGGGTGCGGCCGCCGGCCGGCGTGCTGGCGTTCCATCCGCCCTGCACGCTGCAGCACGGCCAGCAGCTGCGCGGCGGCGTCGAGAAGCACCTGGGCGCGCTGGGCTTCACGGTCCGGCTGGCCCCCGGCGAGTCGCACCTGTGCTGCGGCTCGGCCGGCACCTATTCCGTGCTGCACCCCGACCTGGCCGAGCAGCTGCGCGACCGCAAGCTGGGCCACCTGGGCGAGC
The DNA here is from genome assembly GCF_000215705.1 of Ramlibacter tataouinensis TTB310. Lineage (NCBI taxonomy): Bacteria > Pseudomonadati > Pseudomonadota > Betaproteobacteria > Burkholderiales > Comamonadaceae > Ramlibacter > Ramlibacter tataouinensis. The sequence goes on from NC_015677.1 coordinate 157,641, forward strand.
TGGCGCCCGCAACCATCGTCTCGGCCAACATCGGCTGCATCACCCACCTGCAGTCCGGCACCGGCATCCCGGTGCGGCACTGGGTCGAGGTGCTGGACGCGGCGCTCGCACCGGCCTAGCCGCCTGCGCGCTCTGCCGCGCCATGTCGAGACTGGGGCCCGCCGTTCGTCGTGCAGTTGGAGCGCGCAAAATCCCTTGCGCCCGAACCCCAGGAGAACGACATGCGATTCATGGTGATCGTCAAGGCCACGGCCGACAGCGAGGCCGGCGTCATGCCCGGCGAGCAGCTGCTCGCCGAGATGGGCCGCTACAACGAGGAGCTGGTCAAGGCCGGCATCATGCAGGCCGGCGAAGGCCTGCACCCCAGCCGCAAGGGCGCCCGGGTGCGCTTCTCGGGCCGCGACCGGCAGGTGATCGACGGCCCGTTCGCCGAGACCAAGGAGCTGGTGGCCGGCTTCTGGCTCTGGCAGTGCGCCTCGCTGCAGGAGGCGATCGACTGGGTCAAGCGCTGCCCGAACCCCATGCCGGGCGACTCGGAGATCGAGATCCGCCAGATCTTCGAGTCCGAGGACTTCGGCGAGGCCTTCACGCCCGAGCTGCGCGAGCAGGAGGAGCGGCTGCGCAAGCAGATCGGCGGGTCGTAGGCCGTCGACTACGCCAACCGCCGCCGCGCGGACCTCGCGTCGCGCGGCCGGCCGGCGTACGGTGGGGCATCTTCACCCTCCAGGAGAACCCCATGGCCCAACAGGATGCCTGCACCTTGCTCGACGACGACCACAACCAGGTCGTGCGCCTGTTCCAGCAGTACAAGAGCGCGCACCAGGACAACCAGAAGCTGCTGCTGGCCCGGCAGATCTGCCACGAGCTGGACGTGCACACCCGCATCGAGGAAGAGATCTTCTACCCCGCCTTCCGCCAGGCCGTCGGCGACGAGGCCCTGGTCCAGGAGTCCGTTCACGAGCACCAGGAGGCCAAGGCGCTGATCGCGAAGATCGAGGCCGCCTCCCGGCCCGAGGACAAGGTGATGCTGGACCTGGAGGACGCCATCCTGCACCACGTGAACGACGAGCGCGAGAAGATGTTCCCGCAGGCGCGCAAGGCGCGGAACCTGGACCTGTTCCAGCTGGCCGACCAGCTGCAGCAGCGCAAGGCCGAACTGATGGCCGCGCATCCGGCGTGAGCCCTCAGGACGCCGCCGCCGTCCCCAGCGCCGCGCGGTAGCGCCGGCTGCACGGCACCTGGCTGCCGTCCTTCATGCGCAGCCGCGCATCGCCGCCGTCCAGCGGCTCGATCTCGGCGATGCGGTCCAGGTTGACCACGTAGCTGCGGTGCACGCGCACGAACCGGGCCGGGTCTAGCTGCTGCAGGAATTCCGCCAGCGTGGAGCGCAGCAGGTAATCGTGGCCGTTCACGTGCAGGCCCACGTAGTTGGCCTGGGCCTGCACCCACTCGATGTCGGCAACGGCGATCAGGAATTCCTTGCGCAGCTTGCGCACCAGGAAGCGCTCCGGCCGCGCGGCCGGCCCCGCCGCCACCGGCGCATCGGCCGGGGACTCGGGCGCGTCCAGCACCCGGGCCTCGCCTTGCAGCCGCAGCAGCAGCAGGCGCCAGGCCAGCACCGCGGCCAGGATCAGCACGTAGGTGCGCACGTCCTTCAGGTATTCGTAGCCGAAGGCGCGCAGCCAGCTGGGCGGCCCGTAGGCGATGCCGAGCAGGCCGAAGACCAGCCGGCGGGCACCCATCATCATCAGCACGTGGGCCGCGCTGAACGCGACCGTGGCCGCCAGGTGCCAGGGCAGGTGCCGGCGCAGGGTGTCCCAGCGCAGCGGGAAGCGGCGCTCGAACGCCAGCACCGCCGGGATCAGCAGGCCGATGGCCAGGGCGCTGGTCAGCTCCAGCAGCAGCGGGTGCCAGAACGGGACCGGCCGGCCCACGCTGCGCAGGTCCATCCAATGGGTGATGCTGTTGAATGAAAGCTGCACCGACAGCACCGCCACCCAGAAGCCGATCTCGGCCGGGCGGCGCCACGGCCGCAGGCCTGCGATCCAGGACGGGGCTGCCGGGGCGGACATGGCGCCAAGTCTAGGGCCGCGCAGCGCCTGGCCATCCCGCGCAGGCGGCCGCTCGTCCCAGGATGGCCTCCGCTGGTCCCTTTGCCGGCGCGCGGGGCGCGCCGCCGGGGAGCATGGGTGCCTTCACCACCTGGAGCAGCCATGCCCCGCCGCCACGACATCGATGCCTTGCGCGCCCTCGCCTTCGGCGGGGTCATCCTCTACCACCTGGGCATGTACTACGTGGCCGGCTGGGACTGGCACCTCAAGAGCGCGCATGCCGCCGGCTGGCTGCAGTGGCCCATGCGCGCGCTCAACCTGTGGCGCATGGACCTGGTGTTCCTGGTCTCCGGCGTGTCCCTGGCCCTGCTGCAGCGCCGGCAGCCGGGCGCCGCCGCGCTGCTGCGCGAGCGCAGCTGGCGCCTGCTGCTGCCGCTGGCCTTCGGCATGGCGGCCGTCGTGCCCTACCAGGCCTATGCCCAGGGCGTGGCCAAGGGGCTGGTGGCGCCCGGGTTCGGAGCCTTCCTGCTGCGCTACTTCAGCGGCGGCCCCTGGCCCGCGGGGGCGTTCGACGGCGCGCACGTGGGCATCACCTGGAACCACCTGTGGTTCCTGCCCTACCTGTGGCTCTACACCGCCCTGGTGCTGGCCGCCGGTCCCTGGCTGCGATCGGCCGCCGGCCGGCGGCTGCGTGCCGCCTTCACCGGCTCGCGCGGCGTGCGCCTGCTGCTGCTGCCGGCGCTGCCGCTGCTGGCCTGGTCGCTGCTGCTGTTCCCCCACTTCCCGCCCACGCGCGACCTGGTCGGCGACCTGTGGCTGCATGCCGTGTACTTCACCCTGTTCCTGTACGGCTGGTGGATCGGACTGGATGCCGGCTTCTGGGCCGAGGCGCGGCGCCTGCGCCGGACCTCGCTGGGCCTGGCGCTGGCGCTGCTGGTCCTGTACCTGGCCCTGCGGGCGGGGATGCGGCCGGCAGGGCCGCTGCGCCTGCTGCCGCGCCTGGCGGGCGACCTGTATGCCTGGGCCATGCTGCTGGCCATCCTGGGCTGGGCCTGCCACGCGCTCGATCGCCCCCGGCCCTGGCTGGCCTGGGCCAGCGAATCGGTCTATCCCTGGTACGTGCTGCACCAGACGCTGATCATCCTGCTGGCCGTGCAGCTGGCGCCCTGGCGGCTGGGGCCCATCGCCGAGCCGCTGCTGCTGCTGGCCGGCACCGTGGCAGGCTGCTGGGCCGCCACGGCCGTGATCCGGCGATCGCGGTGGCTGCGGCCGCTGTTCGGCCTGAAGCCTCAGGCGGCCAGCGCCGCCTCGATGTCGCCGGACAGCTTTTCCGGCTTGTCCAGGGGCGCATAGCGGCGGATCACCCGCCCGTCCTTGCCCACCAGGAACTTGGTGAAGTTCCACTTGATGGCCTGGCTGCCCAGCAGGCCGGGCGCCTCCCGGGTCAGCCACCGGTACAGCGGGTCCGCGTTGCCGCCGTTGACGTCGATCTTGGCCATCATGGGGAAGCTGACGCCGTAATTGAGCTGGCAGAAGCTGGCGATCTCCTCGTTGCTGCCCGGGTCCTGCGCGCCAAACTGGTTGCTGGGGAAACCCAGCACCACCAGGCCGCGCGGGCCGTAGGTCTGGTGCAGCTGCTCCAGCCCGGCGAACTGCGGCGTGAAGCCGCAGGCGCTGGCCGTGTTGACGATCAGCAGCACCCGGCCGCGGTACTGGTCCAGCGGCACGGTCTGGCCGTCGATGCGGCGGGCCTGGAATTCGTAGACGGCAGTCATGGAGCCGATTGTGCGCCGGCCCGGGCCGGCGCGCGCCCGGTGGGCCAGGCCGACCAGGCCGCGGCGGCTAGGATCAGCGCGCCGCCGGCCCCCGTGCGCCAGCCCGGCTCGGCCGCGCCCAGGGCGATCGAGCTGAGGCTGGCGAACACCACTTCCGACAGCATGACCAGTGCCGTGGTGTGCGCGGGCAGCCGCGCCGCGCCGTACTGCAGGGCGACGTTGCTGCACAGGAAGCCGGCCGCCAGGGCCGCCACCAGCACGGCGGCCGCGGGCCCCACGGCCGGCGCCGCCAGCAGGCCCTGCGCCGTGCCGAGCAGCGAGGCGGCCAGCGCCGTGGCCGCGCCGCCGCCGAACATGGCGACCACCCGGGCCGGCGCCGGCACCTCGCGCAGCCGGCGCAGCAGGATGTTGGTCAGCGCGAAACTGAAGCCGCCCAGCAGCGCCAGGCCGTCGGCCAGGCCGCGCGGCCAGGGCCAGCCGCCGTCGCCCGGGTGCAGCACCACCGCCACCCCCGCCAGTGCCAGGCCCAGCCGCAGCAGCGAGGCCGCGGTGGGCCGCTCGCCCAGCAGCGCCCAGGCCAGCAGCACCGACCAGGCCGGCATCAGGTAGAACAGCAGCACCACGCGCACCACGTCGCCGACGGTCACCGCCCAGTTGAATCCCAGGTTGGTCATGCCGGTGGCGACGGCCAGCAGCCACAGCAGTGGCTGGCGCCCCAGGGGACGCCAGGCGCCGCGCTGCGTCGCCAGCACGCAGGCCAGGGCCAGCAGGAACACCGCGGCCGTGCCCCACAGCGGGTGCACGCCGCGCGCGTGCAGTTCGCGCAACGGCCACCAGGCCACGCCCCAGACGAAGGCGTTGAACACCAGCGCCAGGACCGGGAACAGGACGGCGGGCTCGGGCGTGGCGGGTGCGTTGCGGGCGGGCGCGGGCCTAGCCATGCGCCTTGTCGTGACGCGCGATCGCCAGCAGGTGGTCCACCTCGTCCTTGTGGCGCACCAGGTTGCGTGCGTGCCAGCGCTGGATCAGCCACATCACGCCGGCCACCAGGACGCCGAAGGCGGTGATCGCGCCGAAGGCCGACATGCCGATGCCGGTGGACAGGCTGTAGAACGCGCCCAGTCCCAGGATGCAGGCCTGCTCGTTGAAGTTCTGCACGGCGATGGAGCGGCCCGCACCCATCAGGTTGTGGCCGCGGTGCTGCAGCAGCGCGTTCATCGGCACCACCAGGAAGCCGCCCAGCCCGCCCAGCAGGATCAGGAAGGGCGCCGCCAGCCAGACGTTGTCGATGAAGTTCATGAGGACCACCAGCAGGCCCATGGCGATGCCCAGCGGCATCACGCTGGTGGCCCGGTCCAGGCTCATCCGCATGGAGGCGACGATGGCGCCCACCGCGGTGCCCAGCGCCACCACGCCCGACAGCGCGGAAGCCTGGGTGGTGCTGTAGCCCAGGGCGGCGGCGCTCCAGGCCAGGATGATGTAGCGCAGGTTGCCCGACACGCCCCAGAACAGCGTGGTGGTGGCCAGCGAGATCTGCCCCAGCTTGTCGCGCCACAGGCGGGCGTTGCAGGTCCAGAAATCGGGCACCAGCTGCAGCAGGTTGCCCGGCATGGCCCGCATCTCCACGCCGGTGTGCGGGATGCGCGTGTTGAACCAGGCCGCGATGGCGTAGACGAAGATCAGCAGGAAGATGGCCGCCTCGGGCGCGGTGTCGATGCCGGTGTCCAGGAACGGGAAGTCCAGCCCCAGCATGCGGCCGGCGATGGCCTGGCCCACCAGCTGGCCGCCCAGCAGGATGCCCAGGATGATGGAGGCGATGGTCAGGCCCTCGATCCAGCCGTTGGCCTTGACCAGCTGCGAGGCCGGCAGCAGCTCGGTGAGGATGCCGTACTTGGCTGGCGAGTAGGCCGCCGCGCCCAGGCCCACCACGGCGTACGCCAGCAGCGGGTGCGCGCCGAACAGCATCATCAGGCAGCCCACCACCTTGATGGCGTTGCTGACGAACATGACGCGGCCCTTGGGCAGGGCGTCGGCGAAGGCGCCGACGAAGGGCGCCAGGATCACGTAGAACAGGGCGAACATCGGCACCAGCGCCGCCCGCTGCCATTCGGCGGCGCCGCCGGAACGGAGCAGTTCCACCGCGGCCACGAACAACGCGTTGTCGGCCAGCGACGAGAAGAACTGCGCCGACATGATGGTGTAAAAGCCGCGCTTCATTCGTGGGCGGCCGCGCGTCAGGCGGCCTGATGCGCGGCGAATCGGGTCATGTCTCCAAAACGACGCCGGGTTATATCACGCGGGGTAATGCCAAAATCGCCTCGCCACCCCCGCGACTACCCCATGCCCCGTCCCATCCAGGCCACCATCCACACCGAGTCCCTGCGCCACAACCTCGCCCGCATGCGCCGGGCCGCGCCGGACGCGCGGGCCTGGGGCGTTGTCAAGGCCAACGCCTACGGCCACGGCATCGAGCGGGCCTTCGAGGGGCTGCGCGGCGCCGACGGCTTCGCGCTGCTGGACCTGCAGGAGGCCGAGCGCGTGCGCGCCCTGGGCTGGCGCGGCCCCATCCTGCTGCTGGAAGGCGTGTTCGAGCCGCGCGACCTGGAGCTGTGCTCGCGCCTTTCGCTGTGGCATACGGTGCACTGCGACGAGCAGATCGACATGCTGGCCGCGCACAAGACGCAGCTGCCGCACCGCGTGTTCCTCAAGATGAACTCCGGCATGAACCGGCTGGGCTTCGCGCCGCACCGGTACCGCGCCGCCTGGGCCCGCCTGGACGCCCTGCCGCAGGTCGACGAGATCACGCTGATGACGCACTTCAGCGATGCCGACACGGCGCGCGGCATCGGGCACCAGGCGCGGGTGTTCGCCGAGACCACGCGCGACCTGCCGGGCGAGCGCACCCTGGGCAACAGCGCCGCGGCCCTGCGCTTCGGCCAGGAGGCGGCGGTGCGCGCCGACTGGGTGCGGCCCGGCATCGCGGTGTACGGCAGCGCGCCCGACTTCCCGGAGCACGACATCGCGCACTGGGGGCTGCAGCCCACCATGACGCTGGCCAGCCGCCTGATCGCGGTGCAGCAGCTGCGGCCCGGCGACACGGTGGGCTACGGCTCCAGCTTCACGGCCGAGGCGCCGCTGCGCATCGGCGTGGTGGCCTGCGGCTATGCCGACGGCTATCCGCGCCATGGCCCCACCGGCACGCCGGTGCTGGTGGACGGCGTGCGCACCCGGCTGGTGGGCCGCGTCAGCATGGACATGGTGACGGTGGACCTCACGCCCGTGCCCCAGGCCGGCTTCGGCAGCGAGGCCACGCTGTGGGGCCGTGCGGCCAATGGCGCCGTGCTGCCGATCGACGAGGTCGCGCGCGCCGCCGGCACGGTCGGCTACGAGCTTATGTGCGCCGTCGCACCGCGCGTGCCGTTCGCGGTGGACTGATGCAGGTCCGCCCGTTCCTCGAATCCGACGAGGCGGCGGTCATCGCCCTGTGGCAGGCCTGCGGCCTCACCCGTCCCTGGAACGACCCCGCCCGGGACATCGCCCGCAAGCTGGCCGTGCAGCGCGAGCTGTTCCTGGTGGGCGAGGCGGACGGAGAGCTGGTGGCCAGCGCCATGGCCGGCTGGGACGGCCACCGCGGCTGGGTCAACTACCTGGCCGTGGCGCCGTCCCGCCGCGGCCGGGGGCACGGCCGGCAGCTGATGCAGGAGGTCGAGTCGCGCCTGCGCGAGCGGGGCTGCCCCAAGCTCAACCTGCAGGTGCGCAGCACCAACGGCGAGGTGATCGCCTTCTACCGGCACCTGGGCTACCTGGAGGACGAGGCCCTGAGCCTGGGCAAGCGGCTGATCGAGGACGGGCCCAAGCCGGCGCAGGCGCCCGGCGGCGCGCTGCGGCCGCCCGTCCCCCTGCTGCGCATCTTCGACGAGGCCAGGGCGCGCCAGTTCTATGTGGACTTCCTGGGCTTTCGCGTCGACTGGGAGCACCGCTTCGGGCCGGGCCTGCCGCTGTACCTGCAGGTCTCGCGCGCGGCCTGCGTGCTGCACCTGTCGGAGCACCACGGCGACGCCACGCCGGGCAGCGCGCTGCGCATCGGGGTGGAGGACCTCGACGCCCTGCAGGCCCACCTGCTCGCGCAGCAGGTCTCCTTCGCCCGGCCCGCCGTCCAGGACCAGCCCTGGGGGCGCGACATGGCGCTGCACGACCCCTTCGGCAACCGGCTGGTGTTCACCGCGCGGTCGTAGCGCCAGCCACCGGCTGGCGCACGTGCCAAGGGGGTTGCGCGGACACCGCGTACGAAAAAGGCGTAGTCCACGGCCGCTTATCGCTGAATCGGATCGGCAACCTACGACGTAAGTTGTCCAAGTCCCGGTAATCCGGGCGCGCGGGTCCTGTGCCTGCGACTTCGTCGATCGGATTTTCCATGGATTTCTCGCGTTTCACCCGTTCCGCCGGCGCGGCCACCATCGCCGCGGCTGTCCTGCTGGCCGGCCTGGCCGTCACGGCCGTGGCCGTGTACCTCACCGAGGAGCAGGTGGTGGACGTCGAGGCCGAGGCGTACTTCAACGCGCACGTGGACCGGCTGCAGGCGGAAGTCACCAGCCGGGTGACCCACGCGGAGCATGGCCTGAAGGGCGCCAAGGGCGGCTACCGCATGAGCGGCTCCGTCGACCGCGCTAGTTTCCAGGCCTATGTCCAGGCGCGCGACCTGGAACGGGAGTTTCCGGGCCTGCGCGGCTTCGGCTTCGTCGAGCGGGTGCCGCGCGCCCGGCTGGGCGAGTTCGTCAGCAAGGCCCGGCGCGAGCTGGGCCACGAGTTCGGCGTGTCCACCTCCGGCGAGCAGGACGACCTGCTGGTGATCAAGTACATGGAGCCGGTCGCGCCGAACCGTGGGTCCCTGGGGTACGACATCGGCGCCGAAGCGGTCCGGCGCGAGGCGGCGCACCGCGCCGCCGACGAGGCCGATACGACCCTGAGTGGCATGGTCACGCTCCTGCAGGACGGGCGCCAGGGGCCGGGCTGGATCATGCTCGTGCCGGTGTTCGACCGTCCGGCGGCGTCGGTGCCGCCCCAGCGGCGCCGCGAGCACCTGGTCGGTTATTTCTACGCGCCGCTCATGGCCTCGGAGGTGCTCGGCGACCTGAAGGCGTTCGTGCAGCAGCAGGTCGACTTCCAGCTGTACGACGGCGCGCCCGCCGCGGGGCGCCTGCTGTACGACAGCGAGGTCCAGGCGGACCCGAACGGGCTGCTGCCTCGCCTGGGTTACAGGCACCGCGAACACATCACCGACCGCGGCTTCGTCATCGCGGGCCGCGCGCTCACCTTGCGCGTGGCCGGCACCCCGGAGCTGGAACAGGGCACGCGCAGGGCCCTGGGGATCGGCATCGGCGTCGGCGGCCTGCTGCTCAGCGTGCTGCTGGCGTCGCTGACCTGGCTGCTGCTGCACGGGCGCGTGCGCGCCCTGGCCATGGCCCGGGAGATGACGGCCGACCTGCAGCGGCTTGCCAGGGTGGTCGAGCACACCTCGCATGCGGTGGCCGGCCTGGACCCGCAGCTGCGCATCCAGTGGATCAACGGCGGGTTCACCCAGATCACCGGCTTCGGCATCGAGGAGGCGCTGGGCAGGACGGTTGATGAATTGCTGCACCACCCGCAAGCCGACCCGGATGCCCGCGCCCGGCAGCACGAGGCCGCAGGGCTGGAACAGGGCTGCAGGGTGGAGCTGATGAACCGCCACAAGAACGGCGGGGCGCTGTGGCTGGACGCGGAACTGCAGCCGGTGCGCGACGGGCTGGGGCGGCTGACGGGGTTCATCGAGATCGCGCAGGACATCACCCTGCGCAAGCAGGCCGAGCAGCGCCAGGAGGCCAACGAGCACCTCATGCGCGTGGTCACCGATAACGTCCCGGCGCGGGTGTCTTACTGGAACCGGGAGCGACGCTGCCAGTTTGCCAACCGGGTGACCTGCGAGTGGATGGGCCGGGAGCGTTCCCAGCTGATCGGCCGGGAGCTGTCCGCGGAGCTGGTGGGCGAGGCGACGTACGAGATAGTGGCTCCGCGGATCGACGCGGTGCTGCGCGGCGAGCAGCAGCAGTTCGAGCTGCAGGAAGGCAGCGCGCCGGGCCAGGTGACCACCCGGCTGGTGCACTACATCCCCGACCAGCGGGAGGGGGATGTGCAGGGGTTCTTCGTCCTGGCCCTCGACGTGAGCGAGCTGCGCCAGGCCCGCGACGCGGCGCTGGAGGCCAGCCAGTCCAAGACACGCTTCCTCTCCAGCATGAGCCACGAGCTGCGCACGCCGATGAACGCGGTGCTGGGCATGCTCACCCTGCTGCGCGGGACCGAGCTCAACACGCGCCAGCGCGACTACGTCGACAAGTCCGACAGTGCTGCCCGCTCCTTGCTGAGCCTGCTGAACGACATCCTCGACCTGGCCAAGATCGAGGCCGGCAAGATGACGCTGGACGCGCGCGCCTTCGCCGTCGAGGAGCTGATGCAGGACCTGGCCTTCATCCTGTCCGCCAACGTGGGGCGCAAGGAACTCGACGTGCTGTTCGACATCGACCCGGCGGTACCCGCGATCCTGGTGGGCGACGACATGCGGCTGCGCCAGATCCTGATCAACCTGGGCGGCAACGCGATCAAGTTCACGCAGCAGGGCGAGGTGGTGGTCGAACTGCGCCTGCTGGGCCAGGGCGGCGGCTTCGCCACGCTGGAGCTGGCGGTGCGCGACACCGGGATCGGGATCGCGCCCGGCGACCAGAAGCGATTGTTCGCCGACTTCAGCCAGGCCAAGGCGTCCACCAGCCGCGAGTTCGGCGGCACGGGCCTGGGCCTGAGCATCTGCCGGCGCCTAGCCGCGCTGATGGGTTCGGAGCTCAGGCTGGAGAGCGAACCCGGCCGCGGAAGCCGGTTCTCCATGCGGCTCGAGCTCCCCATCGCCCAGGACCTGCTGCCGCAGCTGCCTGCCGCGGACGGCGTGTCCAGGGTGCGCCGCGTGCTGATCGTGGACGACAACGAGGCGGCGCGCGCGCTGCTGTCCACGGCGGCGCAAGGCCAGGGCTGGCAGGTCGACACCGCCGGCAACGGGCAGGAGGCTCTGGCGCTGCTGGAGTCGGTGCGGCCGCAGGAGCCGCCCTACGACGCGATCTTCCTGGACTGGCGCATGCCCGGCATGGACGGGTGGGAGATGAGCCGGCGCATCCGCGCCGCGCCCCAGACCCATGGCGCCCCCTTGCTCGTGATGATCACCGCCTACGGTCGCGAAATGCTCAGCCAGCGCAGCAACGACGAGCAGGCGCTGCTGGACGGATTCCTCGTCAAGCCGGTGACGGGTGCGATGCTGGCGCAGGCCGTCGTCAAAGCGCGCGGCAGAACGCAGGCACCTCAGGCCGATCCGCAGGGCGCGGACAAGCCGCTGGCCGGGCTGCGGATCCTGCTGGTGGAGGACAACCACAACAACCAGCAGGTCGCCTGCGAGCTCCTGGAGCGCGAAGGCGCCACGGTGAGCGTGGCCGTGCATGGCCGCGAGGCGGTGGACATGGTGGCGGCCGCGCCGGGCGGCTTCCACGTGGCCCTGATGGACGTGCAGATGCCGGTGATGGATGGCCTGGAGGCCACCCGGGAGATCCGCCGCGGTCCGGCGGGGGGCGCGCTGCCCATCGTGGCCATGACGGCGAACGCGATGGACAGTGATCGCCAGGCCTGCCGCCAGGCCGGCATGGACGGCTATGTCGCCAAGCCTTTCCTCATCGACGACCTGGTCGCCGAACTGCTGCAGCACACCCGCCACCGCGCCGAGGTGCCGGCGACCGGCCCGAGAGGCAGGCCCGCTTCGGACCCCGGCATCTGGGACCGCGGCAAGGCACTGGCCTACCTGGGAGGCGAGGAAAAGCTGTTCGCCCGCATGATGCCGATGTTCCGGGAGCACCTGCGCCAGCTGGAGCGCGACCTGCCCGCGCTGCCGCGGTCGATGCCGCACCAGGACGCGCTGCGCCTGTTCCACACGCTCAAGAGCCGCGCCGCCACCATGGGCGCCGACCACCTGTCGGCGGTGACGGGCAAGGTGGAGGCGTCGGCGGCCGGCGTCCCGACGATCGATTCGAAGCTGCTGGAGCCGCTGCGGCAGGCGCTGCAGATCACGCTGGAGGCCATCGAGGACGCCGTGTGAGGCCCGGGCCGCGTCACTCCCGGTCGGCGGCCCGGTCCTTCAGCTTCAGGAACTCGCCGGCGATCACCTCCACCTGGTCCGAAAGACCCTGCCGCATCAGCGCGGCGCGCTTGAGGATCTTCTCGGCGGCATTGCGCGCCGTGTTGGCGCAGGTGTCGATCTCGGTGAAGTCTTCGGCGTGCCGGGCCAGGCGCTCGATCGCCTTGTCGATCTTGGCGAAGCTCGCCGCGTCCTGCTTGCCGTGGCTGGCCGCCCGGACCGACAGGGCCGTGGCCACCATCAGGGCGGCCTGCAGCCAGACGTCACCGCTTTCGCTCTCGGCGTCCCACTGCACCACCAGGTCGTGGCCGTAGCGCGCGAACGCCGGGATGCCGGCAGGGGCGGTCTTGGTCGAATGCACGAAGACGCCTACCCCCGCGCCGCGGTTGCGCCGGGCGAGGTCGGCCTCCTCCAGCGTCCTGGCCAGGTCGCAGGAGGCGCTTTCCTTGGCCTCCACCACGATGCGGGCGCCGGCGGCCACCTTCTCCGGCCCGATGGTGATGACGTGGTCGCCGACCTTGCAGCGATCGATCAGGCCCGTGGTGCTGCCCGTGTCCTCGACCACGTCGCCGGCGGCGGCCGCCAGGGACCGCAGGTGCTGGCCCAGCGCCTGCTCGAACTCCACGCCGTGGCGCGTGCCCCTGGCGGCCTCCTGCCTGCGCGCCTGCAGCGCCTGCACGGCGGCGTCCAGCGTGGCGGCCAGCTGGCGCTGGTTCTCCAGCATGGTGGCCTGGTGCTCCTGGAACATCTTGTACATCCGCTTGAGCGCGGAGTTCTCGTTGTCCAGCGACAGCTCGGAGGTCAGGCTGCGCTGGGCGGTTTCCACCCGGTGGACCAGGCGCGAGAGGGCCGAGTCCTCCTTGTCCAGGCTGAACTCGGCCACGACGGCCTGCATGTTGGCCGACAGCGCCTGGTTGAGGTCGCCGTGCTTGGCGGCGAGCTCGGAGAGGAACCGCACCAGCGCGCCCTCCTTGTTGTCCAGCGAGAACTGGTGGAGGATGGAGGCGTTCTGGGCCTGCACCACGCCGTCCAGGGTGCGCTGCAGGTTGGCGATCAGCTGGTTGTCGCCGCTGGGGTCCAGCGCCTTGAGCAGCTGGCTGTTCTCGCCGATGAACTGGTCGAACACCCTGGACAGGCTCTGCTCGGCGTCCTTGACCTGCTGGCGCACGACGGTGGCCAGCTCGCCGTCGGCCTTGGTCAGCCGGTCGACCCGCTCGACGAACAGGCCCTGCTTGGGGTCGAAGTAGTGGGACAGGGAGCCGGTGACGCGCTCCTCGAACTTGCCCCGCCAGGCGTTCAGGCGCTCGCCGAGCTGCTCCATCAGCCGGTCGCCCTCGCGGCGGACGGTGTCGGAGTCCAGCGTGCCGCGGGCGGCCTTGAGCGACAGCACGCCCACCTTGAGGGCCGTGACCAGGAAGTGGGTGCGCGCCGGGCCTTCCGGGTGCTCGGCCAGGGCGAGCAGCACCTTGGGGTCGTTGACGGCGAAGGTGACGATGGCCGGCTCGGAAACGCTGCCGGCGGGCCTGGTCTGGATGGGGGCGATGTCGGGGGTGCTCATGCGGGAGGTTGGTGTTGCTGGCCAGCATTGTGCGTCCGGAGGGTGCCTATGGCCCGAACGACGCTTTCCAAGCTGACGAGTCATTGCATGAGACATGAAATAAAATAGAATTTATCGTTAAACCGTATTTTGCTATAGTCTATTTGATGCCTAAGACCTCCAGAGCCATTGCGCAGATGCCGCCTTCGACGATGGCCGCCCTTGAGAAGCTGGGCGCTGACCTGGCCGTTGCCCGGCTGCGGCGGCACGAATCGCTGAAAACCTGGTCTCAGCGACTGGGGGTCACCGTACCCACGCTGCTACGGCTCGAGGCCGGAGACCCAGGTGTCGGGATTGGCATATTGGCTACCGCCCTTTGGCTGATCGGTCGCGATGCAGAGCTCAGCCAACTGGCCGCGCCAGAGCACGACCAGGGTGCGCTGGACAAGGACGTCCGGCAGGCTATCGCGCTTGGCAAGCAGCGGGCGCAGGCGTCTGCAGAAGCTCGCATGAACCGCCGGGACAAGGAAGGTGGCGAACAATGAAGTTCGACCTCCTCTATTTGTGGTTCCTCGGAAACCCCAAAGACCCGAGACATGTGGGCGTCCTGCGACTGGTGGAGGCCGGCAAGGGCGTGTCGCTTCAGTACGGCATCGACTGGCTGCGGAACGGATTTGCGCTGAGCGAGGACCTGCCGCTGGTCGACATGGAGCACCGACCGCGCGGCCGACTCGCCGCCGGAGCCGCGGTCGCCGCAGGCGCAGTGGACGATGCCCGGCCAGATCGCTGGGGTGAGCGCGTCATCCAGTACATCGACCGGCCCAAGCGACTGTCGCTCATGGAGTATCTCTACTTCGCAGGGGACGACCGCTTCGGTGCGCTGGGTGTGTCCACCTCCACAACCGAATACCTTCCTCGCCAAGGCGGTCCATTGCCGCGGCTCGAGCAGGCGCAGGAGCTGAGCGATGTCGTCGCCAAGGTGGCGGCGGCCGAGCCGATTTCGGACGTTGAACGCCGGGTGCTCACAGCCGGCGGCAGCCTCGGTGGCGCAAAGCCCAAGGCCCTCATTGAGATCGGTAGCGAGCAGTGGGTGGTGAAATTCTTCAACGGGGAGCCGGTCGACTCGCCGCTGGTCGAGCACGCAACCATGACGCTTGCCTCGAGAGCTGGCATTCGAGTTGCAGAAACCCAAGTGCTCCCGCTTCTTGGGCAGAACGCCGTCGCAGTGCGGCGCTTCGATCGCGCCGGCGAGCAGCGGATACACAGTCTCTCGGCTGCAACTGCCCTGCGTGCCGCGGCGCCCGCTGGTCAAGAGCCGGAGATGGGCTACCCGGCTCTCGCCCTATTGCTGCGCCGTGCAGGCGTGGCTGAGGGCAATGCCAACGCCCAGGACGCAGCAGAACTCTTCCGGCGCATGGTTTTCAACATCCTGGTCGACAACACCGACGATCACGAGAAGAACCATTCGATCCTTGTCGTCTCGCCGTGGAGCAATGGACGATTCCGGCTCGCGCCAGCGTATGACGTGCTGCCGTCGAACTCAGGCCAGGGCTTCCAGGAGTTCATCTGTGGAGACATGGGGAGGGATTCAACGCTCGAGAATGCGATGTCTCGGTGCCAGTCGTTCGGTTTGACGCCGCCACAAGCCGCCGCCCACGTGGATCAGGTCATCCGGGTGGTGGACACCTGGCGGGAGCACTTTGCTTCCTGTGGTGTTACCCCGGGCGATATCGCGCAACTGGCCGAGAGAATCGATGGTGAGGAACTGCTGCGCCAGCGTCGCACGTTCACTCCGGCCAACTACCCGGCCGCCCCCGCCCGGAGGCCGCGCCGTGGGCCTTTTGGCCGCTAGCGCTTGCGCATGCCCAGCCACATCACGGCGCCCACCACCACCAGCGCGCCCGCCACCTGCACCGGCGCGATGGCCTGGCCCAGCACCGCCCAGGCCAGCACCAGGGCGAACACCGGCTCCACGTTCATGATGGCCGAGTTGCCCACCACGCCCAGCCGGGGCAGCACGGTGAACATGATGGTGAAGGCCGTGCCGTAGAGGAAGGTGAGGGCCAGCAGCCCGCCCCAGCCGGCCGCCGCCTGCGGCAGGTGGAAGCCGCCCTGGCCCGCCACCATCACCAGCGCGACCAGCCCCGCCATCGCCATGGTGGTGGCGGTGCGCACCGCGCCATGGATGTCGGCGGCCTCGTGCTGCGTGACCACCAGCGCCAGGCCGAAGGTGGCGGCCGCCGCCAGCGCGAAGCCCACGCCGGCGCCGATGCGCGCCCACTGGCCGCCCGCGCCCAGGCCCGAGGCGGCGCCCAGCACGTCCAGCGCCAGCGCCAGCCCGGCCAGGATGACGGGCATGGCGATCACCAGGGAGCGCTCGGGCCGCTGCCGGTAGACCAGCCAGGCCCACAGCGCCGTCCACAGCGGGTAGGTGTTGAACGCCAGCAGCGCCAGCGCCACCGGCAGGCGGGCCACCGCGGAGTACAGGCACAGGCTCTGGACGCCCACCAGCAGGCCGATGGCCGGCAGCATGCGCCGGTGGCGCGCCGTGAAGCGCGGCCGCACCTTCTGCAGGGCCAGGATCAGCACGATCACGCTGGCCGTGACCAGGCTGCGGAACACCACGGCCGTGGCCACGTCGGCGCCGTGGTTGAAGGCGATGCGCGCCGCGACGTGGTTGGCGCCCATCATCAGGGCGATCAGCAGCAGGGTGGCGAAGGCGGCGCCGGACAGGGCGCGTGCGGGGGCGGCGGCGGTGGTCACAACGTGCGGTGCCTCATTCCAGGCTGGCCAGGTGGACCCGGGCCGCCTCGGCCAGCCGGTCGTCGAAGGTGGCCAGGGGGCACTTGAGGTCGGCGGCCAGCCAGAGGTAGGCGGCGTCGTAGGCGGAGAGCCGGTAGCGCTGGGCAAGGTCGACCGTGGCAGCCTCCTCGATGCGGTGGAAGCGGATGGCCATCTCCCGCAGCCGTTGCAAGCCTTCCGCGACCAGGTCGGCGGACCCCTGCCGGGTCTTCTTCAGGGCCACGTTCGCGATCTCGCACTGCAGCAGGAACGGAGCGTGGAGCTCACGCCCCATGAGCTGCAGGTCAGCCTGTTCCTGCCAGGGCTCACTGAAGAGGGTGCCGGCCACCAGGCTGCAATCCGCCACCAAGGGCGGACGGACCAGGTACTGCGGCGGTGGCTCCGCCAGGTGCAGCCGCGGCGCGCTCACCGGCTGTCGCGGTCTTCGCGAATGATGTCGCGGCCCAGGAGCTGTCCGCTCACCGGATGGGGGTACTTCTGGCGCAGCTCGGCGATGACCTGTTCGGGTGTCTTCCACCCTTGCCGGACGATGGGCCAGCCACGCTTGTCATAGCCGACGATGCGAGGACGACCAGGATCCGGGTCATCCACGCGCACCTCAGAGCTGGAACCCGGTGCCTGCGGCCCGGCTTGCGCACCGTGGACGGCCTGCTCGACCAGAGCCATCAGTTCGCCCTGCAGTGAGCGGTGGTTGCGGGCCGCACGCTGGCGCAAGGCTTCGGCCCAGGCTTCAGGAACATCTTTGATGGACAAGTTGGGCATGATTGGCTCCAAAATGGAAGAGCGGTTCCATTCTGGAGCCATTGCGCAGGACAGTCAATACAAGCCGCGCACCCGGGCATGCAGGCGCGACAGGCCCAGCAGCGCATCGGTGAACGGGGTAGCCACCCCGGTCAGCTCGCCCAGCTCCCGGACCACGGTCACCAGCGCATCCAGCTCCACCGGCTTGCCGGCCTCCACGTCCTGCAGCATCGAAGTCTTGAACGCGCCCAGCTTGCGCGTGACCTGGTGCCGGTCTTCAGGCTGCTGGGCGATCGGGATGTCGATGCGCGCGCCGATCTCGCGCGCTTCCAGCATCACGCGCGAGATGAAGTCGCGCACCAGCCCGTCGCCCAGGATCAGGTCGGTGGTGGCGCCGGTGATCGCGCTGACCGGGTTCACCGTCATGTTGCCCCACAGCTTGTACCAGGCGTCCTTCTGGATCTGCTCGGACAGCGCCGCCTCGTGCCCGGCCTGCTGCAGCAGCGCCGCCAGCGCCTGCACCCGCTCGGTCTGGCGGCCGGAAGGCTCGCCGATGATCAGCTTGTTGCCGAAATGGTGCTGCACGAACCCGGGCCCGCGCAGCGAGCAGCTGGCGTGCACCACGCAGCCGATGACGTGGTGGGCGGGAACGGCGCGCGCGATGGCCCCGTCGGGGTCCACCGACTTCAGCCGCGTGCCGGCGTAGGCCCCGCCGAACCCTTCGAAGAACCACCAGGGCACGCCGTTCATGGCGGTGAGCACGACCGTGGCAGGCCCCAGCAGCGGGCCGATGGCCTGGGCGACCTGGGCCATGGCCGGCGCCTTCACCGCCACCACCACCAGGTCCTGCACGCCCAGCTCGGCCGGCTGCTCGGCCGAGCGCACCGGCGCCGTCAGCACCTGACTGCCCTCCTGCAGCCGCAGCCCGTGCAGCTGCAGCGCGTCCAGCGTGGCGCCGCGCGCCACCACGCTCACCTGCGCGCCGGCGCGCGCCAGCTTCAGCCCCACCCAGCCGCCGATGGCGCCGGCCCCGTAGATGCAGACCTTCATGCCGCGCGGGGCTTTAGTTCTTGTAGCCGGGATCGATCCGGTCGATCCGGCGCACCAGGGCATCGAACACGTCCTGGCCGGCGCCGAACTGGGCGTCGAACTGCAGCGCGTCCTGGGTGGTCTTGCGCGCCACCGCCTCCGGCACGGCGATGGCCGGGCCCAGCGCGGCCTGCGCCACCTGGATGTCGCAGGCGCGCTGCAGCGTCCACAGCCGCACCAGCGTCAGCGGCAGTGTCGCGCCCCAGGCCAGCAGCCCGTGGTTGCGCAGGATCACCAGCGGCTTGTCCGCTATGGCTTGCAGCAGCCGTGGCGCCTCGTCGGCGTGGATGGTGATGCCCTCGAAGTCGTGGTAGGCCACCTGGTCGTGCAGCTGCGCCGAGTAGAAGTTGTTTTGCGCGAGCCCGCCCTGGCTGCAGGCCACCGCCAGCCCGGAGGTGGTGTGGGTGTGCATCACGCAGTGGGCGTCGGGGACGTGCTCGTGGATGGCCGAGTGCACGGTGAAGCCGGCCGGGTTGACCGGCCAGGGGCTGTCCTCCAGCTTGTTGCCCTGCAGGTCGATCTTGAGCAGGTTGCTGGCCGTGACCTCGCTGTAGTGCAGGCCGAAGGGGTTGATCAGGAACTGCTTGGCGCCGCCGGTCACGCTGTCCGGCAGGCGCAGCGTGATGTGGTTGTAGATCATCTCCGTCCAGCCCAGCAGGTCGAAGACGCGGTAGCAAGCGGCCAGCTGCACCCGCGCCTGCCATTCGTCGGGGTGCATGACGGGTTTGAGCACGGCATTCACGGGTACAGCTCCTGAGCGTCAGTTTTCAGCCGTGAAGCCGACCTGCTTGACGATGGGCGCCCACTTGGCGGTGTCGCGCTTGACCAGGTCGGCCAGCTCGGCGGGCGTGGACGACTGGGCTTCCAGGCCGAAGCCGTTCAGGCCATCGATCACGTCCTTCTGCGCCAGCGCGTTCTTCATCGACGCGTTCAGGCGGTTCACCAGGTCGGGCGCGGCCTTGGCCGGCAGGAAGAAGGCGAACCACTCGCTGTGGGTGGCGTTCTTGATGCCCTGCTCCTCGTAGGTGGGCACGTCGGGCGCGAAGCGGTTGCGCTTGGCGCCCGAGACACCCAGGATGCGGACCTTGCCCGTGGGCAGGTGCTGGGTGATGTCGCCGATCGGGCCGGAGACGGCCGAGATCTGGCCGCCCAGCAGGTCCAGCATGGCCGGCTGGGTGCCGCGGTAGGCCGCGTGCTTGAGCTCCACGCCGGCGTTCTTGCCCAGCAGCGCGCCGATGAAGTGCGGCGTGGAACCGGCCGCCGGCGAGCCGAAGTTGGCGCCCAGGGGGTTGGCCTTGGCCCAGGCCAGGAACTGCGGCACGGTCTTGACCTCGGCCGGCACGGCCGGGCCGACCGCGAAGCCGAAGTCGAACACGCAGCCCAGGGTCACCGGCGTCAGGTCCACCAGCGGCTCGTACTGCAGCTTCTTGTAGATGTGCGGGTAGATGGTGAGGATGGAGGTGGGCGTCTGCAGGATGGTCTGGCCGTCGGGCGCGGCGGCCTTGACGGTCTGCACGGCGATCTGGCCGCCGGCGCCGGTCCGGTTCTCCACCACGGCGGCCCGGGCGTAGTCGCCCTGGAGCTTCTGCGCGACGCGGCGGCAGATGGTGTCGGAGGTGCCGCCGGCGGCGAAGCCGGTGATGATGCGGGCGGTCTCGATCTGCCCGGCCTGGGCCCAGGCGCGCTGGCCCAGGCTGGCCAGCAGGGTGGCGGCGCCCGCGGTGTGCAGCAGGTGGCGGCGTTGCAAGCTCATGTCATGTCTCCTAAGGGTTGTCGGGAAGAGAGGTCGCTGTCGCCGGCGTGGCGATGTCGCCATGCGCCGCCAGCTCGTCGATTGTCTGCCGGATCGCGTCCATCGCAACGGGCGCGTCCTGCAGCCGGGCCACCAGCCGCAGGCTCAGCATCGCGAGGAACAGCTCGCTGCGCGGGCCCGCGGCCTGCACGGCCTGCGCCAGCGCGGTGTAGACGGCATCCAGGTCAGTGGTGGGCATGGTAGGACATCCTGCGCAGGCACGCCTGCAGCGCCGCCGCGCCGGGCGCTTCCCGCCAGCGCGCGGCAACGTAGCCGTCGGGCCGCACCAGCCAGGCGCTGCCGGGGCACGCGCCGTAGCGCTCCAGTGCCTCGCCGTTGCGGCCGTCGTGCGGGTCGAGCGCCACGGCTTGCACGCCTTCCACGGCGGGCAGCGGGCCGAAGCCCAGCAGCACCCAGCCGGCACCGAACAGTTCGGTCAGGTGGCGCTGCCGTCCCTGCAGCCAGGCGCGCGCCTCCGGCGCCACGCGCCCGGGCGCGCCCTGGTCGTGCGGCAAGCCTTCATCCGTCCCGGTCAGCCGGGTGGCGGGGTAGGGCACGGGCGCGCTCTGGCGCGGGTTGATCAAATGGCGGATGGCCGGCTCGGCCGCGGCCAGGCGCAGCACCGCCTCGCGCATCAGCGCGAAGCCGCGGTGCGGCGGCGCCATGAACTCGGTGCTGCGGCTGCCGAACTCGATGTTCAGCAGCGCGGCGGCGCGGCGCTCGGTATCGTAGGTGTCCAGCAGCGCGTCGGCGGCGCTGCCGCCCACCGCCGCCGCCAGCTTCCAGGCCAGGTTGCCGGCGTCGTCCAGGCCCGAGTTCAGCCCGCGCACGCCGAAGATGGGCACCAGGTGCGCCGCGTCGCCGGCGAACAGCACGCGGCCGTGCCGGTAGCGCGCCAGGCTCAGGCACTTGGCGTTGTAGATGGAGATCCACAGCGGCTCCCAGGGCTCGCGCTCGCCCATCCATTCCAGGTGAGCGCGCACCCGCGGAAGCACGTTCTGCGGCAGCACGGCGGCCTGCGGGTCCTCGTCCTCGCGCAGCTGGTAGTCGATGCGCCACACGTCGTCGGGCTGGCGGTGCATCAGCACGGTGGAGCCCGGGTTGGACGGCGGGTCGAACCAGGCCAGGCGCTCGGTCGGCCGGACCGACTTCTGCCGGATGTCGACGATGACGTAGCGGCCTTCGTAGGTCGTGCCTTCCAGGGCCAGGCCCAGCTGCTCGCGCACCGTGCTGCGGCCGCCGTCGCAGGCCACCAGCCAGTCGGCGGTGAAACGCTGCGTGCCCTCGGGCGTGCGGCACTGCACGGCAACGCCCTGCGGCTGCGCATCCACCGCTTCCACGGCAGTCGCCCAGTGCACCTCGGCCATGCCGGGCCACGCGGCCATGGCGCGGTGCAGGTACTCCTCCACGTAGAACTGCTGGATGTTGGTCATGGGCGCGAAGCGGTCGCCCGGGGCGTGCGGCATGTCGAAGGCCAGCACCTCGCGCTCGCGGAAATGGCTGCGCCCGCGCGTCCAGCCCAGGCCCTTGGCCTGCACCGCCTCGGCTGCGCCGGCCCAGCCCAGGATCTCCAGCGAGCGGCGCGACAGGCAGATGGCGCGGCTGCCGCTGCAGTAGCCGCCGTCCTGCTCGATCACGCGCGAGCGCACGCCCAGGCGCGCCAGCAGCGCCGCCAGCGCCAGGCCCACCGGCCCGCCGCCGGCGATCAGCACCGGGGTGTGCAGCGCTTTGTCGTCGTGCACCATGGAATCAGGACTCGTCGCGCAGTCACACCACGCCGCCGGAGTGCGTGACCGCGCCCTGGTGGCTGGGACGCACTGTGGCGGCGTACTTCTCCAGCAGGCCGCCGCGCGGCGCCGGGCGCTCGGGCCGCGCGGCCAGGCGGGCGGCGATCTCGGCACCGCCCAGTTCCACCGTGATGCTGCGCGCCTGCGGCCGGGCGTCGATGGCGATGAGGTCGCCGTCGCGCAGCGCGGCGATCGGCCCGCCGGCGGCGGCCTCGGGACCGGCATAGCCGATGCACAGGCCGCGCGTGGCGCCGGAGAAGCGGCCGTCGGTCAGCAGGGCCACCTGGTCGCCCATGCCCTGGCCGTACAGCAGCGCCGTGAGGCCCAGCATCTCGCGCATGCCCGGGCTGCCGCGCGGGCCCTCGTTGCGGATCACCAGCACCTCGCCGGCCTGGTAGCGCCGGTTCTGCACGGCGGCCTGGGCTTCCTCCTCGCACTCGAACACGCGGGCCGGCCCACGGTGCACCAGGGTGGCCAGGCCCGCGGTCTTGAGCAGGGCGCCGTCCGGGCACAGGTTGCCCTTGAGCACCGCCACGCCGCCGTCGCGCGAGCGGGCATCCGCTATCCGGCGCACCACCTGGCCGTCGGGTGCGGGCGCGCCCTCCAGCTCCTCTCCCAGCGTGCGGCCGGTCACCGTGAGCGCGTCGCCCTGCAGGAAGCCGCCGCGCAGCAGCTCGGCCAGGATCACGGCCGTGCCGCCGGCGTCGTACACGTCGCGCGCATGGAAGCGCCCGCCGGGGCTGAGGTCGGCTATCAGCGGCGTGCGGGCGAACACCTCGGCCACGTCATCCAGGTGGAACCGGATGCCGGCCTCGTGCGCGATGGCCGGCAGGTGCAGCGCCGCGTTGGTCGAGCCGCCGGTGGCCGAGACCACGGCGCAGGCGTTCTCCAGCGCCTGGCGGGTGACGATGTCGCGCGGCAGCGGGGCCTCGCCCATTACCGCGGCCATCAGCGTGCGCGCGGCGCGGCGCATCAGCGGCGCCCGCTCGCTGAACACGGCCGGCACCATGGACGAGCCCAGCGGCGCCAGGCCCAGGGCCTCGGACACCATGCCCATGGTGTTGGCGGTGAACTGGCCGGCGCAGGCGCCGGCGGTGGGCAGGCAGGCGTGGCTGACCGCCTCCAGCTCGGCCACCGTGGCCTGGCCGGCGAGCACCTGGCCGATGGCCTCGTAGCCGTGCACCACGTTGATGTCGCGGCCGTCCATCCGGCCCGGCAGCGCGGCCCCGCCGTGCAGGAAGATGGCCGGCACGTTGCAGCGCACCATGCCCATCATCAGGCCCGGCAGGTTCTTGTCGCAGGCGCCGATGGCGAAGATGCCGTCCCACTGGTGGGCGCGGGTGGAGGCCTCCACGCTGTCGGCGATCAGCTCGCGCGAGATCAGCGAGAAGCGCATGCCCGAGTGCGCCATCGACAGGCCGTCGGACACCGAGACCACCGGGCATTCGTGCGGCATGCCGCCGGCGGCATAGATGCCGGTCTTGGCGTGCTGGGCCTGCTCGCGCAGGTTCATGTTGCACGGGCTCATCTCGCCGCCGGTGTGGAACACGCCGATGTGCGGCCGGGCGATGTCCTCGTCGTCCTGGCCCAGCGCGCGCAGGAAGCTGCGCGTGTTGGAGCGGATCAGCCCCTCGTGGATCGTGGCCGAGCGGAACCTGCGCGGCGGCTTGGCTGGGCTCATCGCGCCTCAGTAGGTCTGGCCGCCGGCCGCAGCCTGCGGCGCGGCCGCCGACTTGAACCGCGCCGCCAGGGCGCTGGTGCCGCGCGCCAGCAGGTTGGTGTCCAGCCCCACCGCGACGAAGGTGGCGCCCAGCTGCAGGTAGTGCCGCGCCAGGGCCTCGTCGGGCGTGAGGATGCCGGCCGCCTTGCCGGCCCGGGTGATGCGCTGGATCGCGTCCTCGATGGCGGCCTGCACCTCGGGGTGGCCGGGGTTGCCCACATGGCCCAGCGAGGCCGACAGGTCGGCCGGGCCGATGAACACGCCGTCCACGCCGTCGACGGCGGCGATCGCGTCCAGCTCGTCCAGCGCCAGGCGGGATTCGGCCTGCACCAGCAGGCAGACCTGGTCGTTGGCCTCCTGGGGGTAGGCGGTGTAGCGGCCCCAGCGCGAGGCGCGCGCGCCGCCCATGCCGCGCACGCCCAGCGGCGGGTAGCGCAGGCTGCGCACCACCTCGGCCGCCTGGGCCGGGGTGTCCACCATGGGCACCAGCAGGGTCTGCACGCCCAGGTCCAGGTACTGCTTGATCAGCTGCTGGCCGGCGTTGCCGTGGCCCATGGGCACGCGGGCGATGGCATGCGTGCCGGGATAGCCGGCGATGGCCTGGGCCTGCCGCAGGATGCTGCGCAGGTCGTTCGGCGCGTGCTCGCCGTCGATCAGCAGCCAGTCGAAGCCGGCGCCGGCGCAGATCTCGGCCGCCACGGTGTCGGCCAGGCCCAGCCACAGGCCGATCTGCGGACGCTTCTCGGCCAGGGCCTGCTTGAAGGGGTTGATGGGGGTGCGCATGGCGCCTTTTTACGCGAAATGGAACGCGAAGCGGCCCAGCGGGCCGTAGTCGGCCTCGAAGCGGTCGCCCTGCCGGGCGGCGACGGGCCGGGTGAAGGAGCCGGCCAGCACCACCTCGCCGGCTTCCAGGCACTCGCCCCAGGGCGCCAGCTTCATCGCCAGCCAGGCCACGCCGATGGCTGGATGGCCCTGCACGCCGGCGGCCAGGCCGGTCTCCTCGACCACGCCGTTGCACCGCAGGATGGCGCCGCACCAGGGCAGGTCGACCTCGTGCGGATGCACCGGGCGGCCGCCCAGCACGATGCCGGCATTGGCCGCGTTGTCGCTGATGGTGTCCTGCACCTTGCGCATGGCCTTGCTGTGGCGGTCGAACTGCTCGATGCGCGCATCGATGATCTCGACGGCCGGCCGCACGTGGTCGGTGGCGGCCAGCACGTCGTCCACCGTGACGCGGTCGCCCTGCAGCCGGTGCTTGAGCACGAAGGCCAGCTCGACCTCGACCCGGGGTGCGATGAAGCGCCGGGTGGGGAGGGCGCCGGGCTCGAAGAACATGTCGTCCAGCAGGGTGCCGTAATCGGGCTCGTCGATCTGGCTGGCCTGCTGCATGGCGCGCGAGGTCAGGCCGATCTTGTGGCCGCGCACGGTGCGGCCCTCGGCGCGCTTGAGCTGCATCCAGGCGCGCGAGATGGCGTAGCCGTCCTCGATGGTCATGCCGGGAAAGCGCTTGGAGAAATGCTCGACCTGCGTGCGCGATTGCTCGCTGCGGTGCAGTTCGGCCGCGAGCTGGGCGATGAGGTCTTGCGGGAGCATGCGTCAGGCCTTGTTGAATAGCGGGTGCAGGTTGCCGAACTTGCCGTCGTAGACCTGGCCGGGGCTTTCGTCGATCTGCAGGGTCAGGCCCAGCGGGCGGCGCTCGAGCAGCGGGGCGAAGTGGTCCCGGGCTCGCGCCAGCAGCGCATCGCCGGCCTGCTCCCGGGTGGCGTCGGAGCGCCCGGCGCCCATGCGCAGGTTCAGGTAGGCGAAGGCGTAGTCGGCCTTGCCGTCGGCCACCGCATGGTGCGCCGCCGGGTAGGCCAGCACCCGGATGCCGCCGGTGGGGAAGACCTGGCGGCCTTCCTCGTCGCGCACCGCGAGCATGGTGTCGGCCAGCGCGCGGCACAGCGCCGTCATGTCGGTCTCGGCCTCGAGGTTGGGCGTGTAGAGGATGACCAGGTGCGGCATGGCGGTGCTCAGGCCGGCAGAGGCGTCACGGGGAAGATGGCGTTGATCTGCCCCGTGCCCGAGCTGCCGAAGTAGGGCGTGACCACCTCCACCGGCGCCTGGTAGCGGTCCCAGCCCAGCAGGCCCAGCAGCATGGCGGTGTCGTGCATGTCGCCCTCGCCCCAGCACTTGTCGGCGTACATGGGCAGCATGCCGACGAAGGTCTTCCAGTCGCCGGCTTCCCAGAGCGCCACGACGCGGCGGTCGACCTGTTCCAGGAAGGGGTCGTAGACCTTGTGCATGAACTCCGGCGCGTGGCCGTTGTCGGCGAAGTGGTGCGAGAGGGACCCGCTGGCGAACACCGCGACCGTGCCCTCGTACCGCTCCTCGATGGCGCGGCGCACCGCCAGGCCGAAGCGGCCGGACTCGTGAAGGTCGTGCCAGTCGCACCAGCCGCTGACGCTGATCACCTGGTAGTGCCGGTCGCCGTTCATGTAGCGCATCGGCACCAGCGTGCCGTACTCCAGCTCCAGCGTGGTGTCGGAGTGGGCCCGGCTCTTCACGCCCATCTCGTTGGCCATGTCCGCGATCAGGTGCCCCAGCTTGGGGTTGCCCGGGTAGGCGAAGGGCATGTTCTTGATGAAGTGCGGCAGCTCGTTGCTGGTGTACACCCCCTCGAACTTCGGTCCGCAGTTGATGTGGTACTCGCTGTTGACCTGCCAGTGCACGTCGAACACCACGATGGTGTCCACGCCGAGCTGGCGGCAGCGGCGGTCGATCTCGCGGTGGCCCTCGATGGCGGCGGCGCGGCAGCCGAAGTTCGGGCCGGGTTGCTCGCTCAGGTACATCGACGGCACGTGGGTGATCTTGGCGGCGAGGGCTAGGGTTCCCATGTGTCGGCTCCTGTCGCGGTTGTTTGTGGCGCTCCGCGGGTCGGCGTCACGGGGCGCCCGCCTCCGCTCATGTCCCCCGGAATGGGCTTCGCCCATTCCTCCTCCTTTACTTCGCTGCGGCGGACGCCCCGCGCCGCCAACCCGCTCCGAGCGGCTGGCAGGGCGGCATGCCACGCGCGCACCGCAGGATTCGGTGGTTGGGGTGCCCTGCGCAGCGAAGTAAAGGAGGAGGATAGGGCACAGCCCTGTCCGGGGGACATGAGCGGAGCAGGGCACCCCAGCCGCCGGATCCCGCCACCGTGCCGGAACGCGTGCGCCACTTTCACCATCAGACCCCCCACCGCGGAATGTGGTGCGACCCCAGCGACACCGCCACGTTCTTCGGCTCCAGGAACACCTCGTAGCTCCAGGTGCCGCCCTCGCGTCCCGTGCCCGAGGCCTTGGTGCCGCCGAAAGGCTGGCGCAAGTCTCTTACGTTCTGGCTGTTGACGAAGCACATGCCGGCCTCGACGGCGGCGGCCACCCGGTGCGCGCGGCCGATGTTCTCGGTCCAGACGTAGCTGGACAGGCCGTAGGCGATGTCGTTGGCGATGCGGATGGCGTCGGGCTCGTCCCGGAACGGGATCAGGCAGGCCACCGGGCCGAAGATCTCGTCCTGGGCGATCCTCATGCGGTTGTCCACGTCGGCGAACACGGTGGGCATGACGTAGTTGCCCTTCTTCACCCGGTCGGGCAGCAGCGGCGCATCGAGCCCGCCGCACAGCAGCATGGCGCCTTCCTTCGGCCCCAGCTCGATGTAGCTGCGCACCTTGGCCAGGTGGGCCTGCGAGATCATGGGACCGATGATGGTCTTCTCGTCCAGCGGGTCGCCCACGGTGATGCGCCCGGCCCGCTCCACGAACTTCTGCACGAAGTCGGCGTAGATGGACTGCTGCACCAGGATGCGGCTGCCGGCCGTGCAGCGCTCGCCGTTGTTGGAGAAGATCATGAAGACGGCGGCATCCAGCGCGCGCGCCAGGTCGGCGTCGTCGAAAACGACGAAGGGCGACTTGCCGCCCAGCTCCATGCTGAACTTCTTCAGGCCCGCCTGCTGGACGATGCGGTTGCCGGTGGCCGTGGAGCCGGTGAAGGAGATGGCGCGCACGTCCGGGTGCCGCACCAGCGGCTCGCCCGCCTCCCTGCCCCAGCCGTGCACGATGTTGAGCACGCCCGGCGGGATGCCGGCCTCCAGCGCCAGCTCGCCCAGGCGCGCGGCGGTCAGCGGCGACAGCTCGCTCATCTTCAGCACCGCCGTGTTGCCGAAGGCCAGGCAGGGCGCGACCTTCCAGGTGGCCGTCATGAAAGGCACGTTCCAGGGCGAGATCAGCGCGCACACGCCCACCGGGTGGAACAGCGTGTAGTTGAGGTGCGTCTCGGTCGGGTAGGTGTGGCCGTCCACCCGCGTGCACATCTCGGCGAAGTAGTGGAAGTTGTCGGCCGCGCGCGGCACCAGCTGCTTGCCGGTCTGGGCGATCACCTGGCCGGTGTCGTCGGTCTCGGTGCGGGCGATCGCGGGCACGTGGGCGGCGACCAAGTCGCCCAGCCTGCGGATCAGCCTGGCGCGCTGCGGCGCGGGCATTCCCGCCCAGGCAGGGAAGGCGGCCTTGGCGGCCGCGACGGCGGCCTGCACCTCGGCCTCGCCGCCCGACGCCACCTCGGCCAGCACCTCCTGCGTGGCCGGGTTCACGGTGGGGAAGTAGTCGCGGCCGGCCTGCGCCTTGCCGCCGATCAGGTGGTCGATCTTCATGGAGGCGGGTTCATTCGATGGTGTTCTCGAGGGCGCCCAGGCCCTCGATCTCGGTGACGACCACGTCGCCGGGCCGGCAGTCCACCACGCCGTCGGGCGTGCCGGTGAGGATCAGGTCGCCGGGCTGCAGGGTCATGAAGCTGGAGAAGTACTCGACGAGGAAGGGCACGTCGAAGATCATGTCCCGGGTATGGCCGGACTGCGTGAGCTTGCCGTTCACCGTGGTGCGCAGGGCCAGGTTCATCGGGTCCGGCACGTCCGCGCGATCCACCAGGAAGGGCCCCAGCGGCGTGGCGCCGTCGCGGTTCTTCACCCGCAGGTTGGGCCGGTACCAGTTCTCCAGGTAGTCGCGGATGGCGTAGTCGTTGGCCACCGTGTAGCCGGCGATGAAGTCGTAGGCGTCGCCGCGGCGCACCTTTTTGGCCGTGCGGCCGATCACCACCGTGAGCTCGCACTCGTAGTGCATGAACCGGACGTCGGGCGGGCGGCGGGTGCGCTGGCGGTGGCCATTGAGCGCGCGCTCGCCCTTGAGGAAGACCAGCGGCTCCTCGGGTGCCTTGAAGGCCAGCTCCTTGGCGTGGTCGGCGTAGTTCAGGCCCAGGGCCAGGATGGTGCGCGGCTGCGGCACCGGCGCCACCGGCGGCAGCCAGGTGACGGCATCGAAGCCCACGCTGCGACCGTCGGCCAGCAGCAGCCGGCCGTCCCGCTCGACGGCGGGCTGGACGCGGCCTTCATGCACGACACGGGCTTGCTTCATGAGGCCTGCGCCACCAGGGTGTTGGACAGGGTGCCCAGCGCCGGCGAGTGCAGCTCGACGCGGTCGCCGGCGCGGGCGCGCGGACGCGGCGCGTCGCAGCCCAGCAGCAGCACGTCGCCCTCGCCCAGGGTCATGAAGCCGGCCACGTCCGCCAGCAGGTTGGCCGGCGCGCGCACCAGCGCGTCGAAGCGCACCGTCTGGCGCAGCTCGCCGTTGATGCGCACCTCGATCCGCAGGGTCGCCGGGTCGGCCGGGCGCACCTGCAGCCCGACGCCCAGGAAGCCGTCCAGGCACTTGAACTTCACGGGCGGGCGGAAGAAGCTGGCGTGCGGGAGGGACAGGTCGTTCATCAGCACGCAGCCGGCGACCTCGGTCGCGTTCTTCATCACCATGCCGAGCGTGGCGCCGATCTCGACGTCCGCCACCCCGGGCGGCAGCGCGATCGCCGCGCCATGCGGGCTGAAGGTGTTGGCCGTCTTGACGTACAGCACCGGCGCCCGGGGCGGCGCCTTGTAGGGCGCCTGGTCCATCTGCGGGCGCAGGGCCTCGAACTCGCTGCGGAAGTTCAGCAGCGTGCCGTACACCGTGCCGCGGGGTAGATAGCTCATGCCGGTGCCTCCGCCTGCGGCGCCGCGCCATTGCGCCGCGAAGGACGCCCCGGGCCGGCGCCGGGCTGCTCCAGCTCGATCAGCTCGTCCAACAGCCGGTAGAGCTGCTGGAGCTTGGCCTTGCCCAGGGTGGCTTCCATCCACTGGTAGTGCGCCTCGACGGCGTGCGAGAGCTTGTCCACCAGCTTGCGGCCCTTGGCCGTGGCCTCCACCACGGTGCGCCGCTGGTCGGCCGGGTCGCGCTCGCGCCGGATCAGGCCGTCGCGCTCCATGCGCGCCAGCACGCCGGTGAGGCTGGGCCCCAGGATGAACGCCTCGCGCGCCACCCGGCCGGTCTCCACCGTGCCGTGCTCGCCCAGCACCCGCAGCACCCGCCACTGCTGGTCCGACAGCCCGTGCTCGCGCAGGCGCGGCCGGTTGTGGGCCATGACGGCTTCGCGCGCCTGCAGCAGCAGGCGGGGGAGGTTGCGGTGGGCGAAGGGGGTGGTGCTCATGGCTAATTGATTAACATATTAAATGTTTCCGCGGCGCCGGGCAAATCCGCGCAAACCGCGCGGGCGGTGCGGCTCGGTTGAATCGGCACGGGCTGCCTACACTTGCGGTCATGGCCAAGGACAAGACGATCTACAGCTGCACCGAATGCGGCGGCAGCACCCCCAAGTGGCAGGGCAAATGCCCGCACTGCAACGCCTGGAACACGCTGGTGGAGACGGTGCCGGAGGGCGCGGCGGGGCCGGGCCGCAACCGCTTCGCCGCGCTGGCGTCGACTTCCGAGCTCGCGGTGCTGGCCGACATCGAGGCCGCCGACGTGGCGCGCACGCCCACCGGCATAGCCGAGCTGGACCGGGTGCTGGGCGGCGGCATCGTCGAGGGCGGCGTGGTGCTGATCGGCGGCGACCCCGGCATCGGCAAGTCCACGCTGCTGCTGCAGGCGCTGGACGGGCTGCAAAGGGCCGACGTGCCCTCGCTGTACGTCACCGGCGAGGAGTCGGGCGCACAGGTGGCGCTGCGCTCGCGCCGGCTCGGGCTGGACAACTCGCAGGTGAAGGTGCTGGCCGAGATCCAGCTGGAGAAGATCCTGGCGACGCTCAACGCCGCCCGGCCTGCGGTGGCCGTGATCGACTCCATCCAGACCGTCTACTCCGACCAGCTCACCTCGGCGCCTGGCTCGGTGGCGCAGGTGCGCGAATGCGCGGCGCACCTCACGCGCGCCGCCAAGGCCAGCGGCACCAGCGTGGTGCTGGTGGGCCACGTGACCAAGGAAGGCGCCCTGGCCGGCCCGCGCGTGCTGGAGCACATGGTGGACACCGTGCTGTACTTCGAGGGCGACACCCATTCCAGCTTCCGCCTGGTGCGCGCCATCAAGAACCGCTTCGGCGCCGTCAACGAGATCGGCGTGTTCGCCATGACGGAAAAGGGCCTCAAGGGCGTCGCCAACCCCAGCGCGATCTTTTTGTCGCAGCACGCCGAGCCGGTGCCGGGCAGCTGCGTGCTGGTCACGCTGGAGGGCACGCGCCCCATGCTGGTGGAGATCCAGGCCCTGGTGGACAGCGGCGGCCCCAGCCCGCGCCGCCTGTCGGTGGGCCTGGAGCGCGACCGCCTGGCCATGCTGCTGGCGGTGCTGCACCGCCACGCCGGCGTGGCCTGCATGGACCAGGACGTGTTCGTCAACGCGGTGGGCGGGGTGCGCATCAGCGAGCCGGCGGCCGACCTGGCGGTCATGCTGGCCATCACCTCGTCCTTGCGCGGCAAGCCCCTGCCCAAGGGCTTCATCGCCTTCGGCGAGGTCGGCCTGGCCGGCGAGGTGCGCCCCGCGCCGCGCGGCCAGGAGCGGCTGCGCGAGGCGGCCAAGCTCGGTTTTTCCGTCGCCGTGGTGCCCAAGGCCAACGCGCCCAAGAAAGGCAGCCGCGAGTTGGAAGGGCTGACCATCCACCCGGTGGAACGCATCGAGCAGGCGATGGACGTGGTGCGGGGTTTGGCATGAGGAGCTGGGCCAAGGTGGGAGGCGGCTTGCTATGGGTGGTTTGAGGATGTTGATCTCCATAGCGGATCAGAGCTTGCGACTGGTCGGGCCGGATGGAACTGATCGCATCTATCGGGTGTCCACGGCTGCGAATGGCGCCGGCTGCCGCTCAGGCAGTTTCTGCACGCCCATCGGCCGCCATCGTGTCCGGCTCAAGATCGGCGACGGCTGCCCCGTCGGCACCGTGTTCCGGCGCCGCCGCGCCACCGGGGAAATCTATGACGGCGAGCTGGGGCGGCGCTTTCCGGGCCGCGACTGGGTGCTCACGCGCATCCTGTGGCTGGACGGCCTGGAGCAGGGCGTGAACCGCGGCGGCGAGGTCGACACCCTGCGCCGCTTCATCTACCTCCACGGCACCCCCTACGAGCAGGACATCGGACA
The DNA here is from genome assembly GCF_000215705.1 of Ramlibacter tataouinensis TTB310. Lineage (NCBI taxonomy): Bacteria > Pseudomonadati > Pseudomonadota > Betaproteobacteria > Burkholderiales > Comamonadaceae > Ramlibacter > Ramlibacter tataouinensis. The sequence goes on from NC_015677.1 coordinate 189,566, forward strand.
GCCCGTGTCGCATGGCTGCATCCGGGTCGGCGCCGCCGACCTGGTGGAGATCTTCGACGCGGTGACGGTGGGCGCCGAAGTCCTCATCAGCCCCTGAGGCCGCGTGCATCGACAATCGCTCCATGAACCTGCGCAAGATCGTCCTGCCCATCGCCGGCGCGGCCATCGTCTTCGGCGCCTGGCGTGCCTACGGCTGGCAAGGTGTGGCCTTCGCCGTCAGCGTCCTGGTGCTGTGGGTGCTGCTGCATTTCACCCGGCTGATGGCGGTGCTCAAGCGCGCCGCCGACCGGCCGGTGGGCTGGGTCGCCAGCGCGGTGATGCTCAATGCCAAGCTGCGCCCCGGCGTGAACCTGCTGCACGTGGTGGCGCTGACGCGTTCGCTGGGCCAGCAGCTCTCGCCCAAGGACCAGCAGCCCGAGGTGTTCCGCTGGACAGACAACGGCGGCTCGCACGTGACCTGCGAATTCACCGGCGGCAAGCTGGCGAGCTGGTCGCTGTACCGCCCGCCGGCCGAGGCCGGCGATGTACCGGCGGACGCCCGGTAAAATCTCGCGTTTGCTGCCGCTGTTGCTGCTGACCCCGAGCAAAGGACGAGAGACATGAGCGTTGTACCTTCCCTGGCCGACCGAGACGGCAAGATCTGGATGGACGGTGAGATGGTCGACTGGCGCAACGCCAAGATCCACGTCCTGACCCACACCCTGCACTACGGCTGCGGCGCCTTCGAGGGCGTGCGCGCCTACAAGACCGCCAAGGGCACGGCCATCTTCCGCCTGCAGGAGCACACCGAGCGCCTGTTCAACAGCGCCAAGATCCTGCGCATGCAGCTGCCCTTTTCCAAGGAGGAGGTCAACGAGGCGCAGAAGGCCGTGGTGCGCGCCAACAAGCTGGACAGCTGCTACCTGCGGCCGCTGGCCTGGATCGGCTCCGAAAAGCTGGGCGTCAGCCCCAAGGGCAACCAGATCCACCTGATGGTGGCCGCCTGGGCCTGGGGCGCCTACCTGGGCGAGGAAGGCCTCAAGCGCGGCATCCGGGTCAAGACCTCCAGCTACACCCGGCACCACGTCAACATCACCATGACCCAGGCCAAGGCGGTGTCCAACTACACCAACTCCATCCTGGCCAACATGGAGGCGGTGGACGACGGCTACGACGAGGCGCTGCTGCTGGACAGCTCGGGCTTCGTCAGCGAAGGTGCCGGCGAGAACGTCTTCGTCATCAAGGGCGGCGTGGTCTACACGCCCGACCTGTCGGCCGGCGCGCTCAACGGCATCACGCGCAACACCGTGTTCCACATCTGCAAGGACCTCGGCATCGAGATCGTGCAGAAGCGCATCACCCGCGACGAGGTCTACATCGCCGACGAGGCCTTCTTCACCGGCACCGCCGCCGAGGTCACGCCCATCCGCGAGCTGGACCGGGTGCCGATCGGCGCCGGCTCGCGCGGCCCGGTGACCGAGAAGATCCAGTCGGCCTTCTTCGACATCGTGAACGGCCGCAATCCCCAGTACGCCCACTGGCTGACCGCCGTCTGAACTCCCTGCCATGACCACTGCCGCCCCCAAGAAGAAGGAAGCCGTCGTCGAGCTGCTGGCCAAGGACCTGAACGCCAACGGCGGCATCTTCTGCCCCAGCCCCAGGGCCGACATGAAGCTGTGGAACAGCCACCCGCGCATCTACCTGGACGTGGCGCGCAGCGGCGAGGCCAAGTGCGCGTACTGCGGCACGGTCTACAAGCTGAAAGCCGGCGAAAGGCTTTGACCCCCCCGAAGCGGCCTGCGGCCGCCTCCCCCCGAGGGGGCGCCACCAGCGGCCCGGCAAAGCCGGTTCCGCGGTGGCCGCTTGAACAGGCAGGCTTCCATGGCTGAATCACTTGTCATCGCGCCGCAGTGGATCGGCGACGCGGTGATGACCGAACCGCTGCTGCGGCGCCTGCAGGCTCGCGGCGAGCGGCTCACCGTCGGCGCCGTGCCCTGGGTGGCGCCGGTGTACCGGGCCATGCCGCAGGTGGCCGAGGTCATCGAGTTCCCGTTCCAGCACGGCGGCCTGCAGCTCGGCGCGCGGCGCCGGCTGGCGCGGCAGTTCCAGGGGCGTTTCGACACCGCCTACGTGCTGCCCAATTCGCTCAAGAGCGCGCTGCTGCCCTTCCTGGCCGGCATCCCGCAGCGCGTGGGCTACCTGGGCGAGGCCCGGGTGGGGCTGCTCACGCACCGGCTGAAGAACCCGGGGAACAAGCCGCCCATGGTGGCCTTCTATTCGGCGCTCAGCGGGCAGACGGAGGGCCTGGCCCAGGACCGTCCGGCGTTGCGGCTGCCGCCGCAGGCCATGGAGGCCGTGCTGGCGGCCCATGGCCTGGCGCCGCGGTCCTACCTGGTGTTCGCGCCGGGGGCCGAGTTCGGGCCGTCCAAGCGCTGGCCCGAGCGCCATTACGCCGCGCTGGCCGCGGACCAGCCACTGCCGGTGCTGCTGCTCGGCTCCGGCAAGGACGCAGCCGTGTGCGAGGCCATCGCGCGGGACGGCGGCGCGCACTGCCGAAACCTGGCCGGCCGGACCTCGCTGGCCGACGCGTTCGCGCTGATCGCGGGCGCGCGCGCCATGGTCAGCAACGACTCGGGACTGATGCACGTGGCGGCGGCATTCGGCATCCCGCAGGTCGCGCTGTTCGGCTCCTCCAGCCCGCTGCACACGCCGCCGCTGAACGACAGCGCCCGGGTGGTCTGGCTCAAGGACGACCCGCACTACCAGCCGCCGCTGGAGTGCGCGCCCTGCTTCCAGCGCGAGTGCCCACTGGGCCATCACCGCTGCCTGGAGGACGTGGCCCCCGCGCGCGTGGCCGGGCTGCTTCAGGCGGCCAGCAGGTCCTGAAGCCGCTGCAAGGCGGTGGACGGATCGCCGTGCCACACCAGATGGGTGCGGTTGCGCCGCACCCGGGCAGGCAGCTCGTGCTGCCGCACGTCGCTGGCGGCGCGCAGCGCCAGCAGCAACGACCGGGGCACGATGGCGAAGCCGGTGCCGGCCGCCACGCAGGCGATCATCGCCTGGTAGGACGCGAACTCCAGGGTGCGCGCCGGCATCACGGCCGAGGCGCCCAGCCAGTCCTCCAGCCGCTTGCGATAGGAGCAGCCGGAGGCGAAGGCGATCAGCGTCAGCCCGGCCAGGTCGCGCGCCTGGCGCACGGCAGCCACGTCCTTGCCGGTCACCAGCACCAGTTCCTCCTCGAACACCGGCAGGGCCTGCAGTCCGGGCGCGGTGAACGGCTCCGAGACGAAGGCCGCCTCCAGCTCGAAGTTCGCGACCCGCTGCAGCAGCGCGCCGGTGGTGCCGGTGGCCAGCTCGACCACCACGCCGGGGTACAGCTGGTGGAAGCGCGACAGCAGCGGCGCCAGGCGGCTGCCGGCGGTGCTCTCCAGGGAGCCCACGCGCAGCACGCCCCTGGGCCGGCCGGTGCGCAGCTCGCTCTCGGCCTCGTCGGCCAGGCGGAACAGGCGCTGGGCGTACGACAGCAGCAACTCGCCCTCGGGCGAGAGCACCAGCGAGCGGCCCTGCCGGCGGAACAGCGGCCGGCCCAGGCGCTGCTCCAGCTGCTTGATGCGCGTGGTCACGTTGGACTGCACGCGGCCGAGCTTGCCGGCCGCGCGCACCACGCCGCCTTCCTGCACCACGGTGCGGAAGATCTCCAGCGAGTCCAGATCGATGCTTCTCACAGCGAGAACGGAAGACCAGATTTATTCATTTGTGCGCTGCGCCGATTCTGGATGTAATGCCGGGCCATGGCAAACAAGGACGACGCCCCCTCTGCCGCGCTGCCCGGCGCCGCCGCCATCGGCCTGGCCGGCGCCCTGTCGCTGGCGGTGGCCATGGGCATCGGCCGCTTCGCCTTCACGCCGCAGCTGCCGCTGATGATCCAGGGCGGCCAGCTCGACGTGGCCGGCGGCGGCTGGCTGGCCGCCGCCAACTACGCCGGCTACCTGGCCGGCGCGCTGACGGCCTCGCGCCTGCCGCTGCGGCCGGCGCGGCTGGCGGTGGCGGCGCTGATGCTGACGGTGGTGCTGACCGCCGCCATGGCCTTGCCGCTGCCGGTGCCAGCCTGGGCCGCGTTGCGCCTGGCCGCGGGCGTGGCCAGCGCCTGGGCCTTCGTCGCCACCAGCGTCTGGTGCCTCAATGCGCTGGCGCGGCACGGCTCCACCGGCTGGGCCAGCGCGCTGTACGCGGGCGTGGGCAGCGGCATCGCGCTGGCCGGGCTGTACTGCCTGGCGGGCGGTGTGCTGCAGGTCGGCGCGGCGGCGCTGTGGTGGCAGCTGGGCCTGCTGGCCCTGGTGCTGACCGTGCCGGTGCTGGCTGTGCTGCGGCGCCTGCCGGCGGCGCCCGCGGCCGCGCCGATCGCCGGTCCGACCGCCGGCGGCACGGCGCCGGTACGCACCGGTGGCCTGGTGCTGAGCTATGGCCTGTTCGGCTTCGGCTACATCCTGCCCGCCACCTTCCTGCCGGTGCTGGCGCGCGGCGTGGTCGACGACCCGCGGCTGTTCGGGCTGGCCTGGCCGGTGTTCGGCCTGACCGCCGCCGTGTCGGCGCCGCTGGCCGGCTGGTGGCTGCGGCGCGCCTCGCGGCTGCAGGTCTGGGCCGTGTCGCAGGCGCTGATGGGCCTGGGCGTGCTGCTGCCCAGCCTGTGGCTGGCCGGCTGGTCCATCGCCTTGTCGGCCCTGCTGGTGGGCGGCACCTTCATGGTCGCCACGCTGGCCGGGGTGCAGGAGATCCGCGTCCGCGCCGGCGCCGACGCGGCGCGCGCCGTGGCCCGCATGACCACCGCCTTCGCCCTGGGGCAGATCGCCGGGCCGGTGGTGTCCAACCTGCTGCTGCGCTGGTCCGGCCCGGGCGCCGCCGGCAGCCTCGACCTGGCGCTGCAGCTGGGCGCCGCCGGCCTGCTGGGCAGCGCCTTCTGGCTGTGGCGCGCCCACGCCCCACCCCTTACCAAGGAGATGACCCATGTCCACTGACTTTCCGCCGCGCGTGGCGCAAGGCTCGACCCAGCCCTGGCGCGAGCGCCTGCCCCTGCCTGCGGCCGACCGCATGGACGAAGCCCAGCGCCGCGCCGCCCAGGCCCTGATCGATGGCCCGCGCAAGGGCGTGTACGGCCCCTTCCTGCCGCTGCTGCGCAGCCCCGAGCTGATGGACCGCGTGGCCCGGGTCGGCGAGTACCTGCGCTTCGACGGCGTGCTGGCGCCGCGCATCCGCGAGCTGGTGACCTGCGCCGCGGCGCGCCACGTGAGCAACCAGTTCGAGTGGCTGATGCATGCACCGCTGGCGCGCCAGGCCGGCGTGGCCGAGGCCACCCTGGAGGCGCTGCGCCAGGGCGCCCGCCCGCGCGGCCTGCCGGCCGACGAGGAGGCGGCGCTGGACTTCGTGCAGGAGATGCTGCGCCAGCACGGCAGCAGCGAGCCGGCCTACGCGGCCGCGCTCCAGGCCTTTGGCGAGCAGGGCGTGGTGGAGCTGGCCACGCTGGCCGGCTACTTCGTCATGGTCTCCTGGGTGATGAACGTGGCCCACACCCCGCCGCTGGCCGGCGCCCAGGGCGAGCCGCTGCCGGCGTTCCCGCTCTAGGACAGACCCTAGGCCTCAGGGCTGCCGGCGCGGCAGGCGCAGCACGAAGCAGGCGCCGCCGCCGGGCGCGTCCTCGCACACCGCCCGACCGTGGTGGCGCTGGGCGATGGAGCGCACCAGGGCCAGCCCCAGGCCGACGCCGCCTTCGCGTTCGCTGGCGCCCGGCAGGCGGTAGAACGGCTCGAAGATGCGCTCGCGCTGGTCCGGCGGCACGCCCGGCCCCTGGTCGCGCACGCGCACCACCATGTCGCCGCCGGCCGGCGCCACCTCGACCTGCACCGGACCGTCGGCATAGCGCCGCGCGTTCTCCAGCAGGTTGCGGATGGCCCGGCGCAGCAGCTTGGCCACCCCCTCGACCACGAAGGGGCCGCTGCCCTCGGTGACCAGCTCGGCGCCGGCACGCGCCGACTCCTCGGCCGCCAGGCCGGCCAGGTCCACCGGCTCCGGCGTGCCGACGTCGGTGGCCCGGGCATCGAGCCGGCTGGCCAGCAGGATCTCGTCGATCAGCTGGTCGAGCTCGGCGATGTTGCGGGTGATCTCGGCCTTGGCGGCCGGCGAGTCGCCGCCCATCAGCTCGATGCCCATGCGGATGCGCGCCAGCGGCGAGCGCAGCTCGTGCGAGGCGTTGGCCAGCAGCGACTTGTGGCTCTTGATCAGGGTCTCCAGCCGCTCGGCCGCGTGGTTGAAGCGGCGCGCCAGGAAGGCCGCCTCGTCCGAGCCCGACTCGTCCACCCGCACGGCCAGGTCGCCCTCGCCCCAGCGTTCGACGCCGCGGCGCAGCGACTCCAGCCGCTGGGTCAGCCGGCGGATGATGGGGTAGCTGCCGATCACCACCGCCAGCGCCATGATGCCCAGCATCCACAGCAGGCCCGAGGTGCCGCGCGCCCAGGGGCGCGAGGGCGGGCCCTCGCCGGGCGAGCGGGTGCGCGGCGGGATCTGGACCACCAGCGTGCGGCCGTCGTTCATCGCGACCTCGAACTCCACGCCCTGGCCGGGCGTGCGCACCGGCCGCGTGCGGGCCTGGCCCAGCACCTGGCCCGAGGCGTCGTCGCGGATGATCACGTCGCGCATGGGCGCCTGCTGGTTGTTCATGCGCCAGAGCCAGCCGAAGGCCACGGTGATGATCGCGACCGCCGCGATCACCGCCAGCCACAGGCGCAGGTAGAGCGGAAAGCGCCAGCTTCCTTGCCAGGCGGCCATCGGTCAGTCTTGCTGCTTGGCGAACACGTAGCCCACGCCGCGCACGGTGAGGATGCGCTTGGGGTTCTTGGGGTCGGCCTCGATGGCGGCGCGGATGCGGCCCATGTGCACGTCGATCGAGCGGTCGAAGGCCTCCAGCTCGCGGCCGCGCACCGCCTCCATGATCTGGTCGCGCGTGAGCACCCGGCCGGCGCGCTCGGCCAGCGCCACCAGCAGGTCGAACTGGTAGGAGGTCAGGTCGCAGGGCTGCTCCATCACGGAGACCATGCGGGCGTCGCGGTCGATCTCCAGCGTGCCGAAGCGCATCACCTTGGCCGCCGGCGGCGTGCCCTCGCCACCACGCCGGCGCAGGATGGCGCGGATGCGCGCCAGCAGCTCGCGCGGCTCGAACGGCTTGGGCAGGTAGTCGTCGGCGCCGATCTCCAGGCCGACGATGCGGTCCATGGGGTCGCCCTTGGCGGTGAGCATCAGCACCGGCACGCTGCCCAGTTCGCCCGGCAGGGCGCGCACCCGGCGGCACACCTCTAGGCCGTCCATGTCGGGCAGCATCAGGTCCAGCAGGACCAGGTCGGTGCGGCCGGCCGGGCCGGGCTCCTGCAGCAGCGCCAGGCCCGCCTTGGCATCGATGGCATGGGTCACGCGAAAGCCCGAGCGCTCGAGGTATTCGCCCACCATCTGCGCAAGGCGGGCATCGTCTTCGATCATCAGGATGTGCTGCATGGCTGCCATGGTACTGAGTCGTCCCGCGAGCGGTAAGACCGGTGCCGCCATGGTGGGCGCGGCGCATCACGGCCGCGCCAAGCGCCGGTAAAAGTTCGGTAAACGCCGCGCCGGCGCGACGCCGGCGCTCAGCGCGGGCCGGCCGCGGGCCGGGCCTGGACGCGGCTGGCCAGGGCCACCAGCAGCAGCACCGGCACGCCCAGCGCCGCCGTCCAGGTGAAGAAGCTGGGGTAGCCGAAGGCGTCCACGAAGGCGCCGGAATAGCCCGCCAGGAATTTGGGCAGCAGCAGCATGATGGAGCTGAACAAGGCGTACTGGGTGGCCGAGTAGCTGATGTTGGTCAGGCTGGACAGGTAGGCGATGAAGGCGGCCGAGGCGATGCCCGAAGCCAGGTTGTCGGCGGAGATCACGAAGACCAGGCCGGTGAGGTCGTGCCCGCGCGAACCCAGCCAGGCGAACAGCAGGTTGCTGCCGGCGCTGAGCACGGCGCCCAGCATCAGCACCCGCATCACGCCCAGGCGCAGCGCCAGCACGCCACCGAGGAAGGCGCCTGCCAGCGTCATCACCACGCCGTAGACCTTGGTCACGGCCGCGACCTCGTCCTTGGTGTAGCCCATGTCCACGTAGAACGGGTTGGCCATGATGCCCATCACCACGTCGCTGATGCGGTAGACGGCGATCAGCGCCAGGATCAGGGCGGCCTGCCAGCGGTAGCGGCGCACGAAGTCGGCGAAGGGCTCCACCACGGCGGAGCGCAGCCACTCGGCCGCGTTGCGGGCCGGCGGCAGCTCGCGCCGCGCCGGCTCGGGCGACAGCAGCACCGTGAAGATGCCCACCGCCATCGAGGCCGCCATCACCAGGTAGGCCGCCTGCCAGGCGCCGTGCTGGTAGGCGAGGGCGCCGGGCATGGCGGCCGGCACCTCGGCCCGCGCGGCGATCCACAGCACGCCGGCGCCCGACCAGATCATCGCCAGCCGGTAGCCGGTCTGGTAGGCCGCGGCCAGCGCGGCCTGACGCTCGGTGCCGGCCGACTCGATGCGGAAGGCGTCCAGCGCGATGTCCTGCGTCGCCGAGCCGAAGGCCACCACCAGGGCGCACAGCACCACCGCCTGCAGCGCGGTGCGCGGATCGTTCAGCGCCATGCCCAGCAGGCCGGCCACGATGGCGGCCTGCGACAGCAGCAGCCAGCCGCGCCGGCGCCCCAGCCGCCGCGTGAGCAGGGGCAGGGGCAGCCGGTCCACCAGCGGCGCCCAGGCCCACTTGAAGCCGTAGGCCAGGCCCACCCAGGACAGGTAGCCGATGGTGGTGCGGTCGATGCCGGCCTCGCGCAGGCGGAAGCTCAAGGTGCCCAGCACCAGCAGCAGCGGCAGCCCGGCCGAGAAGCCCAGGAAGAGCATGCGCAGGCTGGCGGGCTCCAGGTAGACCCGCAGCGACTGGCCCCAGCTGGCGGCGGGGCGTATGGTCCGAGTCGGGGATATGGTGTTGTCTGACATGGCCGAGGTGTGGCCTCATTATGATTGGCGGCATGTGCCAGCTCTGCTACGCAGCCGCCAACGGAGACGCATCCTTGCATGCGCCGGCGCACGCGCCGGCCAAATCCTCGCCCTGGCAGCCGCGCCGCGCCTTCCTGCTGGCCGCGGGAACCGCTGCAGCTGCTCCGGTGCTGGGCCAGGTGAGGGTGGACGATCCGTCCCGCCTGCGCACCCTGATCCCGGCCGAGGAGCTGGAGCAGGCGGCCACCAAGGAATACGCCCAGATGCTGGCGCAGGCGCGCCAGCAGGGCGCCCTGGCGCCGGAGAACCATCCGCAGCTGCAGCGGCTGCGCGCCATCGCCGCGCGCATCATCCCGAACAGCACCCAGTGGAACAGCCGGGCCCGGCAGTGGCGCTGGGAGGTCAACCTGATCGGCAGCAAGCAGATCAACGCCTTCTGCATGCCCGGCGGCAAGATCGCCTTTTTCACCGGCATCCTGGACCGGCTGCAGCTGTCCGACGACGAGGCCGCCATGGTCATGGGCCACGAGGCGGCGCATGCACTGCGCGAGCACGCGCGCGAGCGCATCGCCAAGACCCAGGGCACGGGCATCGGCCTGTCGGTGATCGGCCAGCTGCTGGGGCTGGGCCAGCTGGGCGAGGTGGCGGCCAACCTGGGCACGCAGCTGCTGTCGCTGCGCTTCTCGCGCGAGGACGAGATCGAGGCCGACCTGGTCGGCCTGGAGCTGGCCGCCCGCTCGGCCTTCCAGCCACAGGCGGCGGTGAGCCTGTGGCAGAAGATGGGCCAGGCCTCTGGCGGCGGCAACGGCGGGCCGGCTTTCCTGTCCACCCACCCCACCGGGCCCGACCGCATCCGGCGCCTGCAGGAGAACATCCCGCGGGTGCAGGGGCTGTACCAACAGGCGGCGGCGCAGGTGCGGCGGTAGCGGTTGCTTCAGCCGGAGCTGGCAAGAGCCGGCCGCGCCGGCCACAACACCGACCCGATCGCCACCACCATCAGCCCCACGGCCGCCCAGTCCTGCCAGTGCAGGCGCTCGCCCAGCCACAGCGCGCCGCTGAACACGCCCAGCACCGGGATGAACATCACGCTCAGGGTCGAGGCCACCGGCGGCAGGCCGCGCGCCAGGGTGAACCAGGCGGCCTGTGCGAAGCCGAAGATCAGCACCGCGTTGTAGGCGATGGCCCAGGCGGCGGGCGCATTGGGCCTGCGCCACCGCGTGCCCTCGAACACCAGCGCGAGCACGGTGATGGCCACGGCGGTCAGCACGGTCATCCAGAAGGCCAAGGCCAGCGTGGGCACGGGCAGGCGCGTACGGCGCAGCAACTGCGTGCCCAGCGCCCAGGTCGCGGCGGCCACCAGCGCCAGCCCCACGCCCGCGGGCCGGCCGGCCAGGCCGGTCAGCTCGTGCCACAGCAGCAGCACCACGCCGAGCGCGGCGGCGCCCACGCCCAGCCAGGCGCGGCCGGACAGGCGCGTCGAGAACAGCAACGCGCCGATCACCGCCGAGAAGATGGGCATGGTGTAGCCCAGGATCGCCGCGCGCCCGCCGGACAGGGTGCGCAGCGCCAGGATGATGCAGACGTGCCAGACCAGCATGTTGGCGGCCGTCAGCCACAGCAGCTCGGGCCAGTGCCGGCGCGGCAGGCCGAACGGCACCTTGAGCACCACCAGGGCCAGGGCCAGCAGCGGTAGCCCCAGCCACATGGACATCGCGCGAAAACCCAGGGGCGGGTACTCGGTGACGCCCAGCTTCATCACCGGCCAGTTCAGGCCCCAGGCCAGGGTGAGCAGCACCAGGAGGACGGCTTGTTGGCGGCTGAGCGTGGGCATGGCGGCGATTGTCCCTGGGGCAGGACCGGTTCTTACAATCGCCGCCATGACCTTCACCGAGATGCTGCTGGCGGCGCAGCGGCGCAACGGCTCGCTGTTGTGCGTGGGCCTGGACCCGGAGCCCGCCCGGTTCCCGGGCGCCTTGCGCGGCGATGCCGGCCGCATCTACGACTTCTGCGCGCGCATCGTCGATGCCACGGCCGACCTGGCGATCGCCTTCAAGCCGCAGATCGCCTACTTCGCGGCGCACCGGGCCGAGGCGCAGCTGGAGCGCCTGATGGAACACCTGCGCCGCACGGCGCCCCAGGTGCCGGTGATCCTGGACGCCAAGCGCGGCGACATCGGCTCGACCGCCGAACAGTACGCCAGGGAAGCCTTCGAGCGCTACGGCGCCGACGCGGTGACCCTGTCGCCCTTCATGGGCTGGGATTCGGTGCAGCCCTACCTGAAGTACGAAGGCAAGGGCGCCTTCCTGCTGTGCCGCACCTCCAACCCGGGCGGCGACGACCTGCAGAACCAGCGCCTGTCCTCCGTGCCGGGCGAGCCGCTGCTGTACGAGCACGTGGCGCGGCTGGCCCAGGGCCCCTGGAACCTCAATGGCCAGCTGGGCCTGGTGGTGGGCGCCACCTACCCGCAGGAGATCGAGCGGGTGCGCCAGGTCGCGCCCACCGTGCCGCTGCTGATCCCGGGCGTGGGTGCCCAGGGCGGCGACGCGTCGGCGACGGTGAGAGCCGGCTGGCGCCAGGACGGTCCCATCGTGGTGAACTCGTCGCGCGCCATCCTGTATGCGAGCCCGGGGGACGACTTCGTGGCGGCGGCCCGCCGTGTCGCCAGCGCCACGCGCGAGACGCTGGCCGCGGCCTTGCCTGAGTAGCTTGGACCTAAGCTGTAACTAAACCGTAGCGTCAGAGACGCTTGGTTACTGGATGGGAAATCGTCCCACCTACATTGAAGAGCTTCCAAGAGGAGGCTCTGATGAACAACAAGTCCTTGAAGCTCCGCGGCGGCGCTGCAGCCGTCGTGCTGGCAGCCCTGGCCGCCTGCGGCGGCAGTGACGATGGCGCCACCGGCACGCTGCTGCTGTCGTTGACCGACGCGCCGGCCTGCGGCTACGACAAGGTCCACGTCACGGTGGAGAAGATCCGGGTCCACCGGTCGGGTTCGGCGGCCGAAGGCGAAGGCGGCTGGTCCGAGATCACACTGGCCGCGCCCAAGCGCATCGACCTGCTGTCGCTGACCAATGGCGCGCTGGAAGACCTGGGCCAGGTGTCGCTGCCGGCCGGCAGGTACACCCAGCTGCGCCTGGTGCTGGCCGAGAACCGGGGCGCGACGCCGCTGGCCAATGCCGTGCTGCCCAGCGGCAGCACCACCGAGGTGCCGCTGGCCACGCCCAGCGCCCAGCAGTCCGGGCTGAAGGTCAAGGTCGACATGGACGTGGCCGCGGGCCGGACCTCCGGCTTCGTGATCGATTTCGACGCCTGCAAGTCCATCGTCGCCACCGGTGCCGGGGGCTACCTCCTCAAGCCGGTGCTGCGCGTGATGGCGCGCACCGCCAACGGCGTGTCGGGCGTGGTGGAGCCGGCCATCGCCAACGGCAGCACCACCGTGTCGCTGCAGAAGGACGGCGTGGCCGTGCGGTCCACGGTGCCCGCCGCCGACGGCAGGTTCCTGCTGCAGCCGGTGGAGCCGGGGACCTACACCCTGGTGCTCACGGCGCCGGACCGCGCCACCGCCGTGGTTCGCAACGTGGTGGTGACGGCCGATGCGGTGGTCACCCTGAACAACTCGGCGCCCCTGGCGCTGGACACCTCGGCCAGCGGCACGCTGTCGGGCACGGTTACTACCGGCACGACCCCGGTGGACGCCACGGTCCGCGCCCTGCAGGCGCTGACCGGCGGCCCCCGCATCGAGCTCGTGTCCAGGCCGGCCGACGGCGCCACCGGCGCTTTCAGCTACCGCGTGCCGGTGGCCGCGCCCCAGGTCGCCAGCTATGCCGCCGGCGGCAGCACGCTGACCTTCGCCGCGGACAGCGGCGCGGCCGGCCGGTACGGCCTGGAGGCGACGAGCGGCACCAGCAGCAAGGCCGCCGGGCCGTTCACCCTGGGCGCCAACGGCGCGGCGACGGCCAGCTTCACCTTCCCCTGAGGTGATGCGGTGCGCCGCCGCCTCAGCGCGGCGGCGGCACGTCCTGCCCGCGCAGGCGCTGCCACAGCCAGGCCAGGCCGCGCGGCAGGTCGCCGCGCGAGCCGATGTTCTCGGGCGTGACCGGTACCCAGCGCCCGTCGTCACCGCGGCGCGCCACCTCGAAGGTGAAGATGTAGCTCGGCTCCTGGCCCATGCGCAGGTCCACGATCAGCGCTGAGCCCCCCTGCTCCTGCATCTTGTAGAAGCCGTGCGAGAACCAGGCGATGCGCTGCACCGCCCAAAGGTCGTCCAGGGCCGCCTTCAGCGCCGGCTGCCGGTCGTGGCGCTGGAAGCGGATGGTGCGTTCCGGGTCGAGCAGCGAGTAGTAGCCCTCCTCGAAGCCGTCCTCGCGCATCGCCACCACGCGCCACAGCACGGTGTTGAAGGCGGTGGGCGTGACCAGCAGCTGCCGGGCGGGCGTGCCGCGCGCCGCCAGCGTCTGCTCGGCGATGCCGCGCACGTGCCACTGCGCCAGCGCGGTCCAGGCCAGGTAGGCGGTCGACAGGAACAGGCCCCAACGGTTCCAGTTCAGGCCGGCCGCATCGCCGCGCCACGCCAGCGCCGCGACCACGCCCGCCAGCAGCGGCAGCGTGTACAGCGGGTCGATGATGAAGATGCTGCCCACGCCGAAGGGATGGTCCGAGAACGGCTGCAGCAGCTGCGTGCCGTACACCGTCATGGTGTCCAGCAGCGGATGGGTCACCAGCGCCAGCCACATCGCCAGCCACCAGCGCCTGAAGTGCTGGCGTTCGCCGTGCAGCCGGCTGGCCAGCGCGGCCAGCAGCGGCGCCCCCAGCGTCAGCCAGAACAGGCTGTGGCTCGCCGCGCGGTGCAGCGTCATGTTGCGCACCGCGTCGCCATGGTCGATCAGCGCGTCCAGGTCGGGCAGGGTGCCGGCGATGCCGCCCCACAGCGCGGCTTTCCATACGGCCGTGCGGCGGCCCATGACGGCGACGCCGACGGCGGCACCGAGGGCGAGTTGTGACAGCGAGTCCATGCGCCGGAGGCTACAGCAGCCGGCTGAGGTAGCGGCCCGTGTGGCTTTGGGGATGGGCGGCCACCTGCTCCGGCGTGCCGGCCGCCACCACGGTGCCGCCGCCGGCGCCGCCCTCCGGGCCCATGTCGATCACCCAGTCGGCCGTCTTGATCACGTCCAGGTTGTGCTCGATCACCACGATGGTGTTGCCGGCGTCGCGCAGCTGGTGCAGCACGCGCAGCAGCAGCTCGGTGTCGGCGAAGTGCAGGCCGGTGGTGGGCTCGTCCAGGATGTAGAGCGTGCGCCCGGTGTCGCGCTTGGACAGCTCCAGCGCCAGCTTGACCCGCTGCGCCTCGCCGCCCGACAGCGTGGTGGCCGCCTGGCCGAGCTTGACGTACGACAGCCCCACGTCCAGCAGCGTCTGCAGCTTGCGCGCGATGGCGGGCACGGGCTTGAGGAACTCGTGGGCGTCCTCCACCGTCATGTCCAGCAGCTGGGCGATGTTGCGCCCCTTCCACTGCACCTCCAGCGTCTCGCGGTTGTAGCGCTGACCGCGGCAGACGTCGCAGGGCACGTAGACGTCGGGCAGGAAGTGCATCTCCACCTTGACCACGCCGTCGCCCTGGCAGGCCTCGCAGCGCCCGCCGGCCACGTTGAACGAGAAGCGCCCCGGCCCGTAGCCGCGCTCCTTGGCCGTGGTGGTGTCGGCCATCAGCTCGCGGATGGGCGTGAACAGCCCGGTGTAGGTGGCCGGGTTGCTGCGCGGCGTGCGGCCGATCGGCGACTGGTCGACGTTGATCACCTTGTCGAAGTGCTCGATGCCGTCGATCTCGTCGTGCGGCGCCGGCTCGTCGTGGGCGCGGTACAGCTGGCGCGCCACCGCCGCGTACAGCGTGTCGTTGACCAGGGTGGACTTGCCCGAGCCCGAGACGCCGGTCACGCAGGTGAGCAGGCCCACCGGGATGTCGACGTCCACGCCCCGGAGGTTGTTGCCGTGCGCGCCGGCGATGCGCAGCCGCTGCACCTCGCCCGGCTTGCCGCCCGGCGCCGGCAGCCAGGGCGTGCGCCGCGGCGGCACCGCGATCTTCAGCGTGCCGGCCAGGTAGCGGCCGGTGAGCGAGGCCTCGCTGGCCTGCACCTCGTCCGGCGTGCCCTGGGCCATCACCTGGCCGCCGTGCACGCCGGCGCCCGGGCCCATGTCGACCACGTGGTCGGCGGCGCGGATCATGTCCTCGTCGTGCTCGACCACCAGCACGCTGTTGCCCAGGTCGCGCAGGTGCTTGAGCGTGGCGATCAGCCGG
The DNA here is from genome assembly GCF_000215705.1 of Ramlibacter tataouinensis TTB310. Lineage (NCBI taxonomy): Bacteria > Pseudomonadati > Pseudomonadota > Betaproteobacteria > Burkholderiales > Comamonadaceae > Ramlibacter > Ramlibacter tataouinensis. The sequence continues at coordinate 204,869 of NC_015677.1, forward strand.
TCGTTGTCGCGCTGGTGCAGGCCGATGCTGGGCTCGTCCAGCACGTACATCACGCCGGTCAGGCCCGAGCCGATCTGGGACGCCAGGCGGATGCGCTGGGCCTCGCCGCCGGACAGGGTGTCGGCGCTGCGGTCCAGGCTCAGGTAGTTCAGGCCCACGTCGTTGAGGAAGCGCAGGCGGTTGCCGATCTCGCGCACCACCTTGTCGGCGATCCCGGCCTTGGCGCCCTGCAGCCGCAGGCCATGGAAATACGCCAGGCATTCGCGCAGCGTGGCGCGGCCGATCTCGTAGATGGCGCGGGCCTGGTCGCCCTCGCCGATCTTCACGTGCCGCGCCTCGGTGCGCAGCCGGGTGCCGGCGCATTCGGGGCAGGGCTGCAGGCTGCGATAGCGCGCCAGTTCCTCGCGCACCGCCGGCGAGTCGGTCTCCCGGTACCGCCGCGCCATGTTGGGCAGGATGCCCTCGAAAGGATGCTTCTTGCTGACCTTGCGGCCGGCCGACGCGCCCGACTCCATGACGTAGCTGAACTTGATCTCCTCCTCGCCCGAGCCCTGCAGGATGGCCTGCTGCACCGCCGGCTTGAGGTTCTCGAAGGGCTCGTCCACGCTGAAGCCGTAGTGCCGGGCCAGGCTCTCGACCAGGCTGAAGTAGTAGGCGTTGCGGCGGTCCCAGCCCTTGATGGCGCCGGAGGCCAGCGACAGCGAGGGGAAGGCCACCACGCGCTGCGGGTCGAAGAACTCCAGCTGTCCCAGGCCGTCGCAGGACGGGCAGGCACCCACCGGCGAGTTGAAGGAGAACAGGCGCGGCTCCAGCTCGCTGATCGACCAGTGGCAGACCGGGCAGGCGAAGCGGGCGTTGAACAGGTGCTCGGTGCCGCCGTCCATCTCCAGCGCCATGGCCCGGCCCTCGGCCAGGCGCAGCGCGGCCTCGAAGCTCTCGGCCAGGCGCTGCTGCGCCTCCGGGCGCACCTTCAGGCGGTCGATCACCACGTCGATGTCGTGCTTCTCCGTCTTCTTGAGCTTGGGCAGGGCGTCGGCCTCGACGACCTGGCCGTTGACCCGGAAGCGCACGTAGCCCTGGGCCTGCATCTGCGCGAACACGTCGCCGAACTCGCCCTTGCGCTCGCGCGCCACCGGCGCCAGCACCATGAGCTTCGTGTCCGAGGGCAGCGCCAGGACCGTGTCGACCATCTGCGAAACGGTCTGGGACGACAGCGGGATGTCGTGGTTGGGACAGTACGGTGTGCCGGCCCGCGCGAACAGCAGGCGCAGGTAGTCGTGGATCTCGGTCACCGTGCCGACGGTGGAGCGCGGGTTGTGGCTGGTGGCCTTCTGCTCGATCGAGATGGCTGGCGACAGGCCCTCGATCAGGTCCACGTCCGGCTTGTCCATCAGCTGCAGGAACTGCCGGGCATAGGCCGACAGGCTTTCCACGTAGCGGCGCTGCCCCTCGGCATACAGCGTGTCGAAGGCCAGCGAGGACTTGCCCGAGCCCGACAGCCCGGTGATCACCACCAGCTGGTTGCGCGGCAGGTCGAGGTCGACGTTCTTGAGGTTGTGCGTGCGCGCGCCGCGGATGGCGATGCGCTGCTGCTGCAGGGCCGCGGCCAGGTAGGTGCCGCCTTCGCTGCGCTGCAGGTGGTGGCTGTCGGCGGAAGAGTTCAAGCGGGTGCGGGGCTCGGCAGGGAAACCCGCCATCATAGGTCGGCCGCACCGGCGCCCGGAAGGGCCGGCTCGGGCAATCCCCGACAATGCGGCGTTTGCCAGGCTTTTCAAGCGGCCCGCCCTTGCCGCGTCCTTCCGTGACCTCCCGCCCCATCCCCCATCCCCGCGCCGCCGCCCAGGCCCACCGCATGACCGCTGCCGAGCGGCGCGCCAGCGGCTCGCTGGCCGCCGTGTTCGCCGCCCGCATCCTGGGCTTGTTCCTGGTGCTGCCCGTGTTCGCGCTGGAGGCGGCGCGCTACCCCGGCGGCAGCGACCCGTCCCTGGTGGGCCTGGCCATGGGCATCTACGGCCTGACCCAGGGGCTGCTGCAGATCCCCTTCGGCATCGCCTCCGACCGGCTGGGACGCAAGCGCGTCATCGTGGTCGGCCTGCTGGTGTTCGCCGCCGGCAGCTTCGTGGCGGCGGCCGCCGACAGCCTGCTGGGCCTGCTCGTCGGGCGATCGCTGCAGGGGGCCGGCGCCGTGTCGGCCGCCGTCACCGCCCTGCTGGCCGACCAGACGCGCGACGCCGTGCGCACCAAGGCCATGGCCCTGGTGGGCGCCAGCATCGGGCTGATGTTCGCCCTGTCCCTGGTGGCGGCGCCGCTGCTGTCGGCGGCGGTGGGGCTGGCCGGGCTGTTCGCCCTGACCGGCGTGCTGGCCCTGGGCTGCATCGCCGTGGTCGTGTGGTGGACGCCGCCGGCGCCGGCCGAGCAGAAGAACGCGCCGCGCGGGCGGCTGGCCGAGGTGCTGACCCACCCGGGGCTGCTGCGCCTGGACGTGGGCGTGTTCGTGCTGCATGCCGTCCAGCTGGCCATGTGGGTGGCCATCCCGGGCCTGCTGGTCGAGGCCGGCCTGGCCCAGCAGGACCACTGGAAGGTCTACCTGCCGGCGATCCTGGCCTCCTTCGTGGTGATGGCCGCCACCTTGTTCCCGCTGGAGCGGCGCGGCTACCTGCGGGCCGTGTTCCTGGCCTCGGTCGGCCTGGTCGCCCTGGTCCAGCTCGGCCTGCTGGCCGCAGCCGCGCGGCCAGGCCTGGCGCTGCTGGCCGTGCTGCTGTTCGCCTTCTTCTGCGGCTTCAACGTGCTGGAGGCCACGCAGCCGAGCATGGCCTCGCGGGTGGCGCCGGCCCATGCCCGGGGCGCCGCCCTGGGCGTCTACAACACCCTGCAATCCCTGGGTTTCTTCGCGGGCGGCGCGGTCGGCGGCTGGCTGGCCAAGAACGTTGGGATGCAGGGGCTGTTCGCCGCCTGCGCCGGGCTGATGCTGCTGTGGCTGGCCGTGGCCTGGCCGATGCGCGCGCCGGCGGCCCCGCCGTCGCCGGAAGAGGTGTTGGCCGACGAGGCCCAGGCGACATAATCCTGAACGAACTCACGGAGGAAAACCGTCATGGCATCCGTCAACAAAGTCATCCTGGTCGGCAACTGCGGCCGCGACCCCGAGATCCGTTACCTGCCCTCCGGCGCCGCGGTGGCCAACGTCACCCTGGCCACGTCCAGCCGGCGCAAGGACAAGAGCAGCGGCGAGACCATCGAAGAGACCCAGTGGCACCGCATCACCTTCTACGACCGCCTGGCCGAGATCGCCGGCGAGTACGTCAAGAAGGGCCGTCCCATCTACGTGGAAGGCCGCCTGAAGTACGGCAAGTACACCGGCCAGGACGGCGTCGAGAAGAACACGGTGGACATCATCGCCACCGAGCTGCAGCTGCTGGGCGGCCGCGAGGGCATGGGCGGCCCGTCCGGCGGCGGTGACGAGGAGGGCGGCGGCGCGCCGCAGCGCCGCGCCCCGGCCCCCGCCGCGCGCGCACCGGCCCCGGCCCCGCGCCCGGCCGCGCAGAAGCCGTCGTCGGGCTTCGACGACATGGATGACGACATCCCCTTCTAAGCAAGCCGCCCAGCCCGGCGCCGTCCGCCAGGGATGATCAACCTGCTTCAACTGACGGTCCGGCGCGCCCGCGAGGAGCGCCTGGCCCAGGCCGCCGGCAGCCTGACCCTCACGACGGTGCTTTCCGTCGTGCCGCTGCTGGCGGTGAGCTTCGCGCTGTTCTCGCGCATCCCGGCCTTCCAGGCCACCGGGCTGGCCATCCGGCAGCATCTGCTGCAGGGGGTGCTGCCGCCCGACATCGCGCGCACCGTCCTCAAGCACCTGTCGCAGTTCACCGCCAACACCGGGGGCCTGACCTGGGTGGGCGCGCTGTTCGTGGTGGGCTCGGCCCTGGTGATGCTGTTCAGCGTGGAGAACGTCCTCAACCGCCTCTGGCAGGTCAAGAAGAACCGGCCCGTCCACCAGCGGCTGGGGCTGTACGCGGTGATGCTGGCGCTGGGTCCGCCCCTGCTGGGCGCGAGCCTGTGGGCGACCTCTTACGTGCTCACCGCCTCGGCCGGCCTGATCGGCACCCGGTCCCCGCAGGCGCGCCTGCTGCTCAACCTGGTGCCGGTCCTGCTCGGTACCCTCGGCCTGGCCAGCCTGTTCTACTTCGTGCCCAACGCCAAGGTGCGCCGGCGCGACGCGATCGTCGGCGGGCTGCTCGCCAGCATCGCCTTCGAGCTCGGCAAGCGGGGCTTCGCGGTCTACCTGCTCAAGATCCCCACCTACAAGACGGTGTACGGCGCGTTCGCGCCGGTGCTGCTGTTCCTGGTCTGGGTGTACTTCTCCTGGCTGGTCACCCTGGCCGCGGCGCTGGTGAGCGCCACCCTGCCGCGGGCCGGCAGGCAGCCGGCCGGGCGCCGGCTCTCGCGGGCCTAGATCAGGCGACCGCCGCCTCCACGCCCACCGCCGCGGCGATGACCCCGCCGCCCAAGCAGACCTCGCCGTCGTACAGCACCGCCGACTGCCCGGGGGTGACCGCCCACTGCGGATCGGGGAAGGCGAGCCGCAAGCGCCCGTCCGGGTGCTCCAGCACGCAGGGCGCGTCGGCCTGGCGGTAGCGCGTCTTGGAACCGTAGCGGCCGGCCGCGGGCGGCTCGCCGGCGATCCAGCTCAGGTCGTCCGCCTCCAGGGCGGATGACAGCAGCCAGGGATGGTCATGGCCCTGCACCACCCACAGCGTGTTCCGGGCGATGTCCTTGCGCGCCACGAACCAGGGCGCGTGCTCGCCGCCGCCGCGCCGGGCTCCCTTGTCCTTGACCCCACCGATGCCCAGCCCCTGGCGCTGCCCCAGCGTGTAGAAGGACAGGCCCTGGTGTTGGCCGATGGTGCGGCCGCCCGGGTCCTTGATCGGCCCGGGTTCCTGGCTGATATAGCGGTTGAGGAAGTCGCGGAAGGGCCGCTCGCCGATGAAGCAGATGCCGGTGGAGTCCTTCTTCCTGGCGTTGGGCAAGGCCATGGCCTCGGCGATGCGCCGCACCTCGGTCTTGCGCAGCTCGCCCACCGGGAACAAAGTCTTGCCCAGCTGGGCCTGGTTCAGGCGGTGCAGGAAGTAGCTCTGGTCCTTGGTCTCGTCCAGGCCCTTGAGCAACTCGAAGCGGCCGTCCCGCTCGCGGACCCTCGCGTAATGACCGGTGGCGATCTTGTTGGCGCCCAGCCGCATGGCATGGTCGAGGAAGGCCTTGAACTTGATCTCGGCGTTGCACAGCACGTCCGGGTTGGGCGTGCGGCCGGCCTGGTACTCGCGCAGGAACTCGGCGAACACCCGGTCCTTGTACTCGGCGGCGAAATTGACGTGCTCGATCTCGATGCCCAGCACGTCGGCCACGCTGGCCGCGTCCACGAAGTCCTCGTTGGACGAGCAGTATTGGCCGTCGTCGTCGTCCTCCCAGTTCTTCATGAAGATGCCGACCACCTCGTGGCCCTGCGCCTTGAGCAGGTGCGCCGACACCGCGGAGTCCACGCCTCCGCTCAGGCCGACGACGACACGGGACTTGCGCTGCATGGCCGCGATTATCCCGGCGGGCCGGCGAGCACGCTGGGGTCGGTGTAGACCGCCTCCAGCGGGTAGCGCCGGCCGGCCAGGTAGTCCTCCATGCACCGCAGCAGCAGCGGGCTGCGGTGGCGTCCGGCGCTGGCGCGGATCTCGTCGGGCGTCATCCACAGCGTGCGCACGATGCCCTGGTCGAGCGCGCGGCCCGGCAGGGGCTCGCCGACCTCGCCGCAGAAGGCGAAGCGCAGGTAGGTCACGTCCTCGCCGGTGGCCGGCCGCTGGAAGCGCGCCAGGTACACGCCCACCAGCGCCGTCGGCCGGAACGGGTGGGCGGTCTCCTCCAGCGCCTCGCGGGCGCAGCCTTGCGCCGGCGACTCGCCGGGGTCCAGGTGGCCGGCGGGGTTGTTGAGCTTGAGGCCTTCGGCGGTTTCCTCTTCCACCAGCAGGAAGCGGCCGCCGCGCTCGATGAGGGCGGCGACCGTGACGCTGGGTTTCCATCGCGCTTGCATGGCGGCGGATTATCGGGCCCGCGCCTTGCCGGTGCGACACTGCACGCCATGGCCGATACCGCCCGACTGCTGCTGATGTACGCCGTCTTCCCGCTGTGGGTGCTGGCCGGCCTGCTGGACTGGGCCTGCCACCGCCGCACCCGCATCGAGCACACGGCCGGCCTGCCGGAGAACCTGCTGCACTGGCTGCTGTACGGGCAGATCGGGGTGGGGCTGCTGGCGGTGGCCTTCCTGGAGATCAACGGCGCCGTGCTGCTGATCGTCGCCGCGGTGTTCGTGGTGCACGAGCTCACCGTGTACCTGGAGCTGCGCTACGCCGCGCCGCAGCGGCCGGTGCGCCCGTTCGAGCAGATGGTGCACAGCTTCATGGAGATCCTGCCGCTGGTCTCGCTGGCGCTGCTGGCCGTGATGGCCGGCGAGCAGTGGCGGGAGCTGGCGCTGGTCCGCAAGCGCGAGCCCTGGCCCGCGGCCTACCTGGCCGGCGGGCTGGCGGCCAGTCTGCTGCTGAACGTCCTGCCGCTGGCCGAGGAAGGCTGGCGCTGCCTGCGCGCCGGTGCGGGGCTCAGGCGTCGTACTCCTGCGACCCCTGCACCCAGATGAAGGACTGCACGTCGATCATGTCGCGCGGCTTGAAGCCCACGCGCCGTTCCAGGTCGCGCCGGATGATGGCCGCGAAGGTCAGCAGGCCCTCGTAGCCGCGCCAGGTGGGCTCGCTCTGGTAGGGCAGGTCGAAGCCGTAGCAGCGGGCCGCGGCGCGGGTGACGCGCGGCTTGAGGAACAGGTGGCGGTCGGGCCGGGCCAGGAAGCCGAACACGGTGACCACCGGCCAAGTCAGCACCCGGGTCTGGCGCCGCGGCAGTTCGGCCACGGCCTGGGTCCAGTCCTCGAACTTGCGCTGCGGCGAGCCGCGGCCCCACAGGAAGGCGTAGAGCTCGTGCGCGAACAGGCGCGCGCCCGCCGGCGACTTGAGCGCGTCGCGCAGGGCCATCTTCTCGAAGGAGAACAGCAGGTTGGTGCGCGACTCGATGCGGATGGCGGCGTCGGCGATCTGCCGGTATTCGCCGCGCGCCAGCAGCTTGCGGAACGGCTGCGGCCCCAGCTCGGCCTGCCATTCCAGGTGGGCGCGCTCCTTGTACGAGCGCTCGGCGATCAGGTAGGTCTCGTCGGTGAATCCGTCGGGGTAGTACAGCTCGAACTTGCGGCGGCAACGCGCCGCGCCGAGGTAGTTGACGTTGCTGGCGCGGGCACCGCTGAGGGGGGACGACAGGTAGGCTGGACGTGGCATGCATGCAGTTTTTGGCCTCGCCCCAGCTCAGCCATGTGGGACGCGACCTTGGGTGGTTGTAGGACCCAGGCGTAGGGCTGGCAGCTCAGCCTTGAATGCCCTGCAGTCGCACCCGGGTGATCTCCGACGGCGCGCCCAGGCGCTTGGGCGGGCCCCAGTAGTAGCTGCCACGGCTGACGTAGACCCACATGCGGCCGACCCGGTGCAGCCCGGCCGTGAACGGCTGCTGGAAGCGCACGAAGAACATCCAGGGCGCGAACTGCCCGCCATGCGTGTGGCCCGACAGCTGCAGGTCGAAGCCCGCCGCCGCGGCCGCCGGCGCGCTGCGCGGCTGGTGGGCCAGCAGCACCCGCGCGCCCGCGTCGGCAGGCGCACCCGCCAGCGCCGCCTGCGGGTCGCTGCGGTGGCCCGGATCGAAGTGGTGGGCCATGAAGTCGGTCACGCCGGCCAGCACCAGGCGGGCACCGGCGTGCTCGATCACCACATGCCGGTTGAGCAGCACCTGCAGGCCCAGCCGCTCCACCTCCGCCAGCCAGGGCGCGGCGCCGGCGTAGTACTCGTGGTTGCCGGTCACGAAGTAGCTGCCGTGGCGCCCGTCCAGTCCCGCCAGCGGCGCGACGTGCGGCGCCAGCTCGTGCACCGGCCCGTCGACCAGGTCGCCGGTGACGGCCACCACGTCGGGCCGCAGGCGGTTGACCGCGTCCACCAGCCGCCGCACCTGGCGCGCGCGGATGGTCGGTCCCACGTGGATGTCCGAGATCTGGGCGATGGTGAAGCCTTGCAGCGCGGCGGGCAGCCCCGCGATGGGGATGTCCACCGTCACCACCCGGGGCGTGCGGCGCGCGTTCAGGAAGCCCAGCAGCGAACTGCCCAGGGCGAGCAGCGCAACCGCCTGCCCGGTCAGGCGCCACCAGCGGGCGAAGTCCAGGGTGGCGGGCGACGCCTGCGAGGCCAGCCAGGCCGGCGCCAGCACCAGCTCGCGCGCCAGGCTGAGCACGAACATCGAAGAAAACCAGCCCAGGCACAGCAGGCCGGCAAACGCCAGGCGGTCGGACGCCGGAGGACGGGCGAAGCGGCGGGCCGCCAGGCCCAGGGGCACCAGCACGGCCGAGGCCAGCAAGGCCAGGCCGAGCACGGCCCCCACCCAGGGCTGGGGCCACACCGGCGCCAGCCGCAGGCCCAGGTACAGGTGCAGCGCGGCGCTGAGGAGGACGAGGGTGGGAAAACGCATGGCCGCCTGCATCCTAGGCGTCCGCCGCGATCCGGTGTCGCGGTTGCGCGTTTTGGGCCTGCGGCGCGATGGCTTCATGTAAGCTCGCGTTCAGCCAAAGTTACAAACGTCACCAGACGAGGAGACCGCCCCATGCTCATTGGCGTGCCCGCCGAAACCACGGCGGGTGAAACCCGTGTCGCCGTCACGCCCGAGACGGCCAAGAAACTGAAGGGGCAGGGGCACACCCTCCGCGTCGCCTCCGGTGCGGGGCTCGCCGCCAGCGCCACGGACGAGGCCTACCGGGCCGTCGGCGCGGACATCACCGACCAGGCCGGCGCGCTGGGCTGCGACCTGGTGCTGAAGGTGCGGCCGCCGCAGGAGAACGAGCTGCCGGCCTTCCGGCGCGGCGCCACCGTCGTCGGCATGCTCAACCCCTTCGATGCGGCCGGCCTGCAGCGGCTGGCGGCCGCCGGACTCACCGGCTTCGCGCTGGAGGCGGCCCCGCGCACCACCCGCGCCCAGAGCATGGACGTGCTGTCCTCGCAGGCCAACATCGCCGGCTACAAGGCCGTGATGATCGCGGCCAGCGCCTACCAGCGCTTCTTCCCCATGCTGATGACCGCCGCCGGCACGGTGAAGGCCGCGCGCGTGGTCATCCTGGGCGTGGGCGTGGCCGGCCTGCAGGCCATCGCCACGGCCAAGCGGCTGGGCGCGGTGATCGAGGCCTCCGACGTGCGGCCTTCGGTGAAGGAGCAGGTCGAGTCCCTGGGCGCCAAGTTCATCGACGTGCCCTACGAGACGCAGGAGGAAAAGGAAGCGGCCGAGGGCGTGGGCGGCTACGCCCGGCCGATGCCGCCCGGCTGGCTGGAGCGGCAGAAGCTGGAAGTGGCCAAGCGCGTGGCCCAGGCCGACGTGGTCATCACCACCGCGCTGATCCCGGGCCGGCCGGCGCCGGTGCTGGTGACCGAGGAGATGGTGCGCGCCATGAAGCCGGGCTCGGTGATCGTGGACCTGGCGGCGCCGCAGGGCGGCAACTGCCCGCTGACCGAGCCGGGCAGGACCGTGGCCCGGCACGGCGTGACCATCGTCGGCGAGACCAACCTGCCGGCGCTGGTGGCGGCGGACGCGTCCGCCCTGTACGCGCGCAACGTGCTGGACTTCCTCAAGCTCATCCTGCCCAAGGAGGGCGGGCTGAAGATCGACCTGGAGGACGACATCGTGGCGGCCTGCCTGGTTGCCCAGAACGGCGAAGTACGGAGGAAATAATGGAAGTCGGCCACACCGTCATCAACCTCATCATCTTCGTGCTGGCGATCTACGTCGGCTACCACGTGGTCTGGACCGTCACGCCGGCGCTGCACACGCCGCTGATGGCCGTGACCAACGCGATCTCGGCCATCGTGATCGTCGGTGCCATGCTGGCGGCGGCGCTGACCGAGACCGGCCTGGGCAAGACCATGGGCGTGCTGGCGGTGGCGCTGGCGGCCGTGAACGTGTTCGGCGGCTTCCTGGTGACCCGTCGCATGCTCGAGATGTTCCGCAAGAAAGAGAAGAAGCCGGCCGCGGAGGGCTCCCAATGAGCATGAACCTCGTCACGCTGCTGTACCTGGCGGCGTCGGTCTGCTTCATCCAGGCGCTCAAGGGCCTGTCGCATCCCACCACCTCGATCCGGGGCAACCTGTTCGGCATGGCGGGCATGGCCATCGCGGTGCTGACCACGGCGGCGCTGATCGTGCAACTGGCCGGTGGCCGGGCCTTGGGCCTGGGCTGGGTGCTGCTGGGGCTGCTGGTGGGCGGCACGGCCGGCACCATCATGGCCCGGCGCGTGGAGATGACCAAGATGCCGGAACTGGTCGCCTTCATGCACAGCATGATCGGCCTAGCCGCGGTCTTCATCGGGGTCGCGGCGGTGGCCGAGCCGCATGCCTTCGGCATCGCCGCGCGCGGCGAGCCCATCCCCGCGGGCAACCGGCTCGAGCTGTTCCTGGGCGCGGCCATCGGCGCCATCACCTTCAGCGGCTCGGTCATCGCCTTCGGCAAGCTCTCGGGCAAGTACAAGTTCCGCCTGTTCCAGGGCGCGCCGGTGGTGTTCGCCGGGCAGCACAAGCTGAACCTGGTGCTGGGCCTGCTCACCATCGCCCTGGGCCTGCTGTTCATGGCCACCGAGAACTGGGCCGCCTTCTTCGCCATGCTGGCCCTGGCCTTCGTGATGGGCGTGCTGATCATCATCCCCATCGGCGGTGCCGACATGCCGGTGGTGGTGTCCATGCTCAACTCCTACTCCGGCTGGGCGGCGGCGGGCATCGGCTTCTCGCTGAACAACAGCATGCTGATCATCGCCGGCTCGCTGGTCGGCAGCTCGGGCGCGATCCTCTCCTACATCATGTGCAAGGCGATGAACCGCAGTTTCTTCAACGTGATCCTGGGCGGGTTCGGCGGTGACGCCGGTGCCGCGGTGTCACAGTCGGCGGTTCAAAGGAGCGTCAAGAGCGGCAGCGCAGACGACGCGGCCTTCGTGCTGTCCAACGCCGAGACCGTGGTCATCGTGCCGGGCTACGGCCTGGCGGTGGCGCGGGCCCAGCATGCGGTCAAGGAGCTGGCCGCCAAGCTCACCGAGAAGGGCGTCACCGTCAAGTACGCCATCCACCCGGTGGCCGGCCGCATGCCCGGCCACATGAACGTGCTGCTGGCCGAGGCCGAGGTGCCCTACGACCAGGTGTTCGAGATGGAGGACATCAACGGCGAGTTCGGCCAGGCCGACGTGGCCATCGTCCTGGGCGCCAACGACGTGGTGAACCCGGCGGCCCTGCAGAAGGGCAGCCCGATCTACGGCATGCCCATCCTGGAGGCCTACAAGGCCAAGACCGTGATCGTGAACAAGCGCTCCATGGCCGCCGGCTACGCCGGCCTGGACAACGAGCTGTTCTACATGGACAAGACCATGATGGTCTTCGGCGACGCCAAGAAGGTGGTCGAGGAGATGGTCAGGGCCGTGGAGTGAGGCCGGCCTAGGGAAAAACAGGCGGCGCGGTCGCCCGGGCCGGGACACAATGCGCGCCAGCTGAACAATCAACGGACATGGAGAAGACAACGATGGACAAGCGTCCCTGGCTGAGCGCCTATCCCGCGGGCGTGCCCGCCGACATCGACGCCTCGCAGTACGGCTCGCTGGTGGCCCTGATGGAGGAGAGCTTCCGCAAGTACGCCGACCGCCCCGCCTACAGCTTCATGGGCAAGGAGGTCAGCTACGGCCAGACCGACTCGCTCAGCAGCGCCTTCGCGGCCTACCTGCAGGGCCTGGGCCTGCAGAAGGGCGAGCGCGTGGCCATCATGATGCCCAACGTGCCGCAGTACCCGGTCGCGGTGGCGGCCATCCTGCGCGCCGGCCTGGTGGTGGTGAACGTCAACCCGCTGTACACCCCGCGCGAGCTGGAGCACCAGCTCAAGGACTCCGGCGCCAAGGCCATCGTCATCATCGAGAACTTCGCCAACACGCTGCAGCAGTGCATCGCCAATACGCCCGTCAAGCACGTGGTGCTGGCCGCCATGGGCGACCAGCTGGGGTTGCTCAAGGGCGCGCTGGTCAACTACGTGGTGCGCAGCGTCAAGAAGATGGTGCCGGCGTACAACCTGCCGGGCGCGGTGCGCTTCAACGACGCCGTGGCCCAGGGCACGCGCGGCGCGCTGCGCAAGCCGGACATCCGGCCCGACGACGTGGCCGTGCTGCAGTACACCGGCGGCACCACCGGCGTGTCCAAGGGCGCGGTGCTGCTGCACCGCAACGTCATCGCCAACGTGCTGCAGTCCGAGGCCTGGAACGCGCCGGTGATGGGCAAGGTGCCCGCCGGCGAGCAGCCCACCGGCGTTTGCGCCCTGCCGCTGTACCACATCTTCGCCTTCACCGTGGGCATGATGCTGTCCATGCGCACGGGCGGCCGGCTGATCCTGATCCCCAACCCGCGTGACCTGCCGGCGGTGCTCAAGGAGCTGTCCAAGCACACCTTCCACAGCTTCCCCGCCGTGAACACGCTGTTCAACGGCCTGGCCAACCACCCGGACTTCGACAAGGTCAACTGGAAGAACCTCAAGGTCTCGGTGGGCGGCGGCATGGCGGTGCAGGGCGCGGTGGCCGACCTGTGGCTGAAGAAGACCGGCTGCCCGATCTGCGAGGGCTACGGCCTGTCCGAGACCTCGCCCTCGGCCAGCTGCAACCCGGTCACCAGCACCCAGTACACCGGCACCATCGGCGTGCCGCTGCCGTCCACTTCCATGAAGTGCATCGACGACAACGGCATCGAGGTGCCGCTCGGCCAGCCCGGCGAGATCGCCATCAAGGGGCCGCAGGTGATGGCCGGCTACTGGCAGCGTCCCGACGAGACCGCCAAGGTCATGACCGCCGACGGCTTCTTCAAGAGCGGCGATATCGGCGTCATGGACGAGCGCGGCTACTTCAGGATCGTGGACCGCAAGAAGGACATGGTGCTGGTCTCGGGCTTCAACGTGTACCCCAACGAGGTGGAGGACGTGGTGGCCAAGCTGGACGGCGTGCTCGAGTGCGCCGTGGTGGGCGTGCCGGACCCCGAGACCGGCGAGGCCGTCAAGCTGGTCATCGTCAAGAAGGACCCGCAGCTGACCGAGGAGAAGGTGCGCGAGTACTGCCGCGCCAACCTCACGGGCTACAAGCGGCCGCGCGTGATCGAGTTCCGCACCGACCTGCCCAAGACGCCGGTCGGCAAGATCCTGCGGCGCGAGCTGCGGGACAAGAGGTAATCGTCATCAACGCAGGACCGGGCCTGGCTCACGTCGGCTCGGCAGTGGACAGCCACCAGCCGCGGCCGGCATGCCACGCCGTCGCGTCCGGCGCGGTGTCGAGGCGCAGCGAGCGGATGTCCTGGTAAGGACGCTGGCGCATGGCGTTCGGCAGGCCTTCGGCCGAAACGTCGTCTCGTGCGCCCGCGCAAGGCGTGAAGGCCGTCGGCATCAAGCCCTGGGCGGTCCAGCGCTCGGGCGCAACGCGTCGGATGACCAGCAGCACGCCGGCGCCGCCACCGGTCAGCGGGAAGACCAGCCGGCCGCCGATCCGTAGTGCCTCCAGCCAGCCGCGCACGGGGTGCGTTGCCCCGGCGGACACATAGATCACGTCCGCCGCCGGCAAGTCACCCTCTGCTGCCGAACGGTTGTCCACCCGTACCCGCCCGTAGCTTGCCAGGCAGTTCTTCGCGCGGTGTGCCAGCCCGGGTTCCAGTTCGAAGGCGTGCACCTGTCCGCCTGGACCGACCAATTCAGCCAGCACGGCCGTGTAGTAGCCGGTCCCGGCACCCACGTGGAGAACGGTGTCGCCCGGCGCGGGCGCGGCCGCAGCCAGGCACCGGGCATGCAGCGAGGGTTGGCCGTTGTTCAATCCGAGCGCCTCGTCCAGCGCGATGAGGATGTCCTGGTAGACCCAGCGCGGGTCGTCGTCTGGCGTGTCGATGTAGCCGCTCCAGGTAAAGACGCGCCAAGGTCCCGGCCCGACAAACGCCTCGCGCGGCGCGGTTCGAAAGGCCGCAAGCAGTCCTGGGTGCCTGCCGCCGGCCGATGCAGCCAGGTACTCGGCATAGAGCTGCGGTGCTGCTCGATGCTGGGCATGGTGCCTCCTTCTGGTTGCATGACACGCGGTGGCGGAGCCTCTTCTGCCCGTCACGATCGCACCTTCACTCCCGTGGGTCCGCTTCGTCCGCCGCGGCACCTGCATCGGCGGCGAGTTCGAACGCCGGGACGGTGCGGCCGTCGATGTCGGTGAATCCGTACTCCACGGCCAGGTCGGCCACGCGCAGCACCTGCCCGGTCCTGGCCAGCACCTGCGGATCGGCCGCCAGCGCGGCAACGGCCCGGCCCAGGTAGCGGGGCGACTCGGTCCTGGCCAGCTCCGGGCGCTCGCGCCAATGCGCCTCGTCGGTCCTGTGCCCGGCCAGCACGAACTCGGTGCGCATCCACCCCGGCGACACCGCGAGCGATGCCACGCCGTGCGGGCGCAGCTCCTCGGCCATGCCGAACGCCAGGCGGTTGATGGCGGCCTTGGCCAGGTCGTAGAACAGGTTGCCGCGCAGGTAGCGGCCGCGGTCCCAGAAGGTCGTGGCCACGATGAGCCCGCGGCGCTGCCGCGCCATCAGCGGCGCGGCGAAACGGCCCGCCAGCAGGTGCGAACGCACGCCGCGGTCCATCATCGCGTCCCAGTGCGCCAGGGGGTGCTGCCAGAACGGCGCGTCGAAGACGCCGTCAAAGCTCTCGTGGCCGCCCCAGGCGTTGTTCACCAGCAGGTCGAGCCGGCTGTGGTCGCGTTCGACCCGCTCGAACAGCGCGCCGACCTCTTCATCACGTGTGTGATCGCAAGGCACGGCGATGCCCCGGCCGCCGGCGGCGGTGACCTCCGATGCGGTCTCGTCGATGCTGCCCAGCAGGGTATCCAGCCCGGACAGCCGAAGCAGGCCGTCGTAAGTCGCGGGTGCCCGGTTGCGTGTGGTCCGCCCGGTGACGTAGACGGTGGCGCCCGCGGCGCCCAGCTCGACGGCGATCCCGCGGCCCGCTCCGCGGCTGGCGCCGGTGACGATCGCGACGAGGCCGCTCAGCGGCCGGCGGGGGGTGGTGGTGGGCATGTCGGGCTCCAGGGTCATGAGGCCGCGCACTCTAGACGCCGCTTCAGGCGGCGGTCTTGGAAAAATCCGCAACGCTGCGGCCCAGCCGCGCCTGGAAGCGGGCGGGTGTCTCGCCACAGAACGCCCTGAACTCGTTGATCAGGTGCGCCTGGTCGTAGAAGCCCATGGCGAGCGCGAACCCGGGCCAGTCCGGATCCGGCTGGCGGCGCAGCTCGCGCAGGCAGCCGTGCACCCGCGATAGCCGGCGCCAGGCCTGGGGCGAAACACCCAGGTGCTCGCTGAACAGCTGCTGGAGCCTGCGCTCGCTGATCTCCAGCGCCCGCGCGACCTGGGCCGGCGCGGCATCGGTGCCACGCGCGATCAGGCCGGCGGCATGCCGCACCCGGGCTTGCGCCAGGCTCTCGCCGGGCGGCAGGCGCCGCAGCAGGAAGGCCTGCAGCTGGCGTGACAGGGCGCGCAGACCGGCGGCGCCCGCCACGAGGCCTTCGAGCTCGCGCCCGTCCGCGCCCCACAGCTCGCCGGGGGAGACCGCGCGTCCGGCGAGCTCGGCCGCGTCCACCTGGAGCAAGCCGGCGGCGGCGCCAGGCCGGAAGGTGATGGACAGGCCTTCGATGCGGCCGCTGTACTGCAGCACGACCGGCGCCAGCGTCGCCCCGACAAGCGCAGTCGACCAGGCTGCGCCTTGCCGCTGCACCACCAGGCGCAGCGCACCGTCGGGCACCACCTGCTCCTCGACCACTTGCGAGAGTGCGATCTCGTCGCGGTAGGCAACGACGTGCGCCACCCGGCTCGCCAGTCCTTCGTGCACGCGCAGCTCGCACAGGCGGCCCGCCGGAACGTCGGTCTCGGGGGCGTACACGGGATCGTCGGGAAGGCGCAGGTAGAGCCGCCGGTTCATGGAGCCATCCTAGCGCCGCGTCGGGCGGCCGACCCGGCAGAATCGCCGATCAACTCCACACGCCACCATGACCCTTGCCATCGTCTCCGCCATGAACGAGGAGCTGGCCGCCGTGCTGGCCCTGATGCCTGGCGAGCGCAGGGTGCAGGCCGC
Organism: Ramlibacter tataouinensis TTB310; assembly: GCF_000215705.1. Classification (NCBI taxonomy): domain Bacteria; kingdom Pseudomonadati; phylum Pseudomonadota; class Betaproteobacteria; order Burkholderiales; family Comamonadaceae; genus Ramlibacter; species Ramlibacter tataouinensis. The sequence continues at coordinate 221,126 of NC_015677.1, forward strand.
TGGGCGCGAGTTCTGGTGCGGCCGCCTGCACGGCCAGGAGGTGGTCGCGGTGCTGTCGCGCATCGGCAAGGTGGCGGCGGCCACCACCGCCGCCGTGCTGGCCGAGCGCTTCGGCGTCTCGGGCATCGTCTTCACCGGCGTGGCGGGCGGCCTGGGGCCGGGCGTGCGGGTGGGCGACGTGGTGGTGGCCGACAGCTTCCTGCAGCACGACCTGGACGCCTCGCCGATCTTCCCCCGTTACGAGGTGCCGCTGTACGGCACCAGCCGCTTCCACACCGACCCGGCCCTGACCGGCCGGCTGCAGGCGGCGGCACGCGCCGCGCTGCCGGCCGCCGCGCTGCACCGCGGCCTGGTGGCCAGCGGCGACCGCTTCGTTTCCAGCACCGCCGAAGCCCGTGCCTTGCAGGCCGCCCTGCCCCATGCCTTGGCGGTGGAGATGGAAGGGGCTGCCGTGGCCCAGGTCTGCCACGACTTCGGCCTGCCGTTCGCGGCGGTGCGCACGATCTCGGACCGCGCGGACGACGAAGCGCACGGCGACTTCAGCCGCTTCGTGCGGGAGGTGGCCAGCCGGCACTCGGCGGCCATCGTGCAGGCCCTGCTGGCCGGGGCCTGATCAGTCGACGCCCAGGCCCAGGGTCAGGCCCAGCGTCCAGTTGGACGGCGCCGGCCCGCTCAGGCGTTGTGCCCGGCTGAGGTCCACGCTCCAGTTGCGGCCGGCGGCCCAGCGCACGCCGGCGCGCACGAAGTGGGTGGCCTCTGCGCGGTAGCGCTCGGCCAGCAGCGACCAGCCCTGGCGCGGTGTCCACTCGGCGGCGACGCCGAAGCGGTTCTCGTCACGGCCGCGGTGAGCGAAGTCCCGCCCCAGGTTCAGGTGCAGCGCCAGGTCGTCGCGCGGTTCCCAGGTCGCCAGGCCGACCAGGGCAGCGCCTTGGTAGCGCGGCCGTGTGCGGGCCTGCCAGGCAGGCGCGACCACCAGGCCCAGGCTGAAACCCTCGGCCACTTCGCGCGCCCACTTGGCCTCCAGGCCGTAGGCGGTGGCCGAGGCACCGTGGTCGCGCGCGTACTCGGCGGCCGCGCCCAGCTCGATCGGGCCGACGCGGCAGGCGCCGCCTCCATGCAGCAGCCGCTCGCCGCCCTGGGCGCGGGTGCCCCAGGTCTCCAGCTCGCACTCGCCCGGCTCCAGAATGCCCGCATCGTCCACCGCATGGTGGCCGCCGGCGGCCAGCGCAGCCTGGCCGCCGGCGCCGGCGATCAGCGCCAGGGCGAGCGGCCGCGCCAGGCCCTTCATCGCAGCCAGCCCCTCTTCCTGAAGTACCACATCGGCCCGAGCGCGCTGGCCACCATCAGGGCCAGCGCGAACGGGTAGCCGCCGCGCCAGGCCAGCTCGGGCATGTGCTGGAAGTTCATGCCGTACAGGCTGGCGATCAGCGTCGGCGGCAGCAGCGCGACGCTGGCCACCGAGAAGATCTTGATGATCTTGTTCTGGTTGATGTTGATGAAGCCGACGGTGGCGTCCATCAGGAAGTTGATCTTGTCGAACAGGAAGGCCGTGTGGCTGTCCAGCGACTCGATGTCGCGCAGGATCTGCCGCGCGTCGTCGAACTGCTCCGCGTTGAGCATGCGGCTGCGCATCATGAAGCTGACGGCGCGGCGCGTGTCCATCATGTTGCGGCGGATGCGGCCGTTCAGGTCCTCCTGGCGCGCGATGGCCCCCAGCACCTCGCCGGCCTTCTCGTCGGTGACGTCGCCGGCCAGCACCTGCTTGCTCACCTTCTCCAGCTCGTCGTAGACGCCCTCCAGCGTGTCGGCCGAGTACTCGGCGTCCGCGTCGAACAGCTTGAGCAGCACCTCCTTGGCGTCCTCGATCAGGCCGGGGGCGCGGCGCGCGCGCAGCCGCAGCAGCCGGAACACCGGCACGTCCTCGTCGTGGATCGAGAACAGCACGCCGTGGCTTTTCAGCGTGCGGTTCGTCAGGTTGAGGACGAAGGCCACGCGCACCGTGCGCGGCTCGTCGTCGTCGCCGCCGCTGCCCGCGATCAGGAAGTCGCTGCGGATGTGGAGGTCGCCGTTGTCCTCCTCGTAGAACCGGGCCGACTCCTCCAGGTCCTCGTCCATCGCATCGTCGGGGATGGACAGGCCGAAGTACTGCTTGACCCAGCGCTTCTCCTGCGGCGTGGGCGACTCCAGGTCCACCCAGATCGGCTGGAATTTCGACAGCTCCTCCAGGGACTCGATCTCTTCCTGGAAGAGCCGGCCATTGGCGAGCGTGAAGATGTTCAGCATGGGCGCGCGATTATGCCGTGGCGCCACCGGCGAAGGCGAGCAGCTGCGCCTTGTGCGCGTAGGCGTCGTGCTCGCCCAGGTCGACCAGCGCCTGCACGAAGCCGGGCTCGAACAGCAGGTAGCTGGCCAGCGGTCCGCCGCCGCGACGCAGCGCGCCCAGCCCGCCCAGCGCCCGCTGCGCCGCGGCCGGCAGCAGATGGAGGTGGTCCAGCGCCAGCGCGTCGAGCGAGCGCGTGGGCTGCAGGGTCAGCACGTCCACGGGGCGGTACGGCAGGCCCGCCGCCAGCTCGGGCGGCAGGCGGCGCAGCGTGTCCGTCACCCGCTGCACCTGTTCCACGTCGGCCTGCAGCGTGTCATGGAACACGCTGGCCAGGGCGTGGCCGGCGATGGCGCCCATGCCGGGCACGCCGCCCTGCGGGCCAGCGGCGAAGCCGGAGCGCTGGGGCTGGCCGACGCCCACCACCAGCACCTGGTCGGCCCCCAGGTGCACGGCCGGCGACAGCGGCGAGATCTGGCGCATGGCGCCGTCGCCGAAGTACTCGCGCCGGCCGTCCACCCACAGCGGCGTGGCGGGGAACAGGAAGGGGATGGCGCTGGACGCCATCAGGTGCTCGATGGTCAGCGGCTGGAACTCGGCACGCCGGCCCGGCCGCAGCCAGGGCGCGAAGGCGGCGCCCGCGGCGGCGTGGCAGAAGGTCCAGTGCACGCCGGTGGTGTAGCTGGAGGCGGTCACGGCCAGCGCCTGCAGCGCACCGGCCTGCAGCGCGTCGTCGATGCCCTGCAGCGAGATGGCGCGGTGCAGCGTGTTGACCAGGGGCATGGTGTCCAGGATGGCGCCCTGCCGGCGCGCCTGCCCCCACAGCCGCACGGCGGCCAGCAGGCGGCTGATGCGCGTCCAGGGCGGCAGCCGCAGCCGGTAGACCGCCTCGGTATGCAGCCCCAGCCAGAACGGCGCCAACCCGTCCAGCGCCGCCAGACCCGAGGCCGCCTGGCTGGCCAGCCAGGCGGCATTGAGGGCGCCGGCGGAGGTGCCCACCAGCACCTGGAACGGGAAGCCGCGCTCCCCGCCCGGTTGCAGGCGCAGCATGGCGGCCAGCGCGCGCAGCACCCCGGCCTGGTAGGCGGTGCGGGCGCCGCCGCCCATCAGCACCAGGGCGCGCACCGGCCGCCGGCGGGCGGGGGAGGAGGGAAGGGAGGTGGGATCGGGGACCATGGCCGTGTCCGGCCATGGTAGAGCAGGCCGCTCAGGCCTCGGCCGTGACCGACCGGGGCTGGAGAGCCGCCGCCTCGGATGGACGCACGTCGCACTTGAGCACCGAGGCCATGTAGGCCAGGCTGGCGCGGTGTGCCTCCGGCGTTTCCGCGGCGCAGCAGTCGGCCGGCACCCAGACCTTGAACTCGCGCAAAAAGGCGTCGGCCGCCGTCATCTGCACGCACATGTCGGTGGCCAGGCCGCAGATCACCAGCTCGGAGGCGCCCATCTCGCCCAGCAGCAGCTCCAGCGGGGAGCCGTAGAAGGCGGAGTGCCGCGGCTTGAGGATGGTGAGGTCGTCGGCCTGGGGATAGAGCAGCCGGACGATCTGGGCCGCCTCGCCCTGCATGCCCAGGCAGCGGGCGACCAGGCTATGGAAATCGGACTGCCAGACCCCGTAGTTGTCGTTCGCGTACAGGGTGGCCACGCCCTGGGCCGCCAGACGCTGCTTCAGGCGGGCGGTGGCGCGCGCCGCCTCCAGGGCCGGCGGCGCCAGCTTTTCACCACCCGGAAAGTCCAGCGGGTTGACGAAGTCCACCAGGAGCAGGACGCGCGGGCTGTGGGGCAGGCGGGTGGGGCACAGGCCATGGGCCCGGATCGGGGAGGGCATGCCGCCATGATGGGCCTGGGCCGGTGCCCGGGAGGCCGGCCTCCATTGAACGCGACAGCAGGACGATTCCTACACGGCTGACCCAAGCTGTCCGACATCTTGGATGAGGCACGCCCCCTACATTGGATGCATCTTCCAGCCCATCCGGGCACCAGGAGCCATCACCAATGATCCAGCTCGCGACCGACCCGAACGCCAGCCGCATGAACTGGCGCCCCGCCGCCAGCGATGGCAAGGCCAACAACTTCGAGCTGCGGCGCGGCCGCAGCGGCCACGCCTGGCCGTTCCTGGCCCGCGAGGCGCTGCGCCCTGCCAGCCCGCAGGCCCCCAAGACCCCCAGCGACAGCGGCAGCTGACGCTTCCCCTATTCCACAGCGGCAGCTGACGCCCTCCGCATCCGAAAGAACCACCATGGCCCTCGAAAGCAAGTCCCCCACCCGTTTCGCCGACGCGCCCCGCGACAAGCCGCAGGTTGACCGCGTCGAGCATGCCAACCTGGAGCGCCCCGGCGCCCAGTTCCATCCGCGCGCCCGCGCCGGCTGGGAGCGCCACGGCCAGCAGCGCCGGGGCTGGCGCATGCACTGAGTTTGCGCTCACCTGACGAACGAAGCAAAGCGGCCCCCGGGCCGCTTTTTTCATTGGGGAAACCGTTCGCGCGCAGCGCCGGCTGGCCGCTTGCAATTTGCTGCGATGCGCCGCCGGAAATGCGTTGCATTTGGCCCCGGCCCGGCGCATAGTGGGCCGAAGCGTCCTTCACGATTCCATGTTCGCCGTTCCGCCTGGCCCCTCCAGGCGGGTTCCTCCTCCACGTGTGCAACAGGAGCTATTCCATGAACTTGACGATCAGCGGTCATCACCTCGAAGTCACGCCGGCCCTCCGCGAATACGTGACCACCAAGCTGGATCGCATCACCCGCCATTTCGACCAGGTGGTCGACATCAAGGTCCTGCTGACGGTGGAGAAGCAAAAGGAGAAGGAAGGCCGCCAGCGCGCCGAGTGCATGATCCACGTCAAGGGCAACGACCTGTTCGCCGAATGCTCCCATGCCGACCTGTACGCCGCGCTGGATGAGCTGGTCGACAAGCTCGATCGCCAGGTCGGCCGGCACAAGGGCCGGGTGCAGGCGCACCACCATCAGGCGCCGAAACGGCTGATGTAGGCGGACCCTTGGCCGGGGGGCGGGTGCCATAATCCCGCTTCCCGACCATGAACCGCCTCGCGTCCATCCTGCCGGCCTCGCAAGTGCTTGTGAGCGTCGATGCCACCAGCAAGAAGCGCGCTTTCGAGGAAGCCGGCCTGCTGTTCGAGAACCTCCATGGCCTTTCGCGGGCGCTGATCACCGACAGCCTGTTCGCGCGCGAGCGCCTGGGCTCCACCGGCCTGGGCCATGGCGTGGCCATCCCGCATGGCCGCATCAAGGGCCTGAAGGCGCCGATGGCCGCCCTGTTCCAGCTGGCGCAGCCGATCGGCTTCGACGCGCCCGACGAGCAGCCGGTGGGACTGCTGATCTTCTTGCTGGTGCCCGAGGCGGCGACGCAGAAGCACCTGGAGATCCTGTCCGAGATCGCCGAGCTGCTGTCGGACGCGCCGCTGCGCGAGAAGATCAAGGCCAGCACCAGTGCGGCCGAGCTGCACCGGCTGATCGCCAGCTGGCAGTCGGCGCAGCCGACATGAGGCCTGAGCGCCGCCGGGCCGCCCCAAGGCGCGGACGCCCCCCCGGGGGGCAGCGACCCACACGCAGTGGGGGAGCGTGGGGGCCATGAAACCCACCGTCGTCAGCGCCGACGTCCTGTTCGAGGACCACCGCGCCCAGCTGAAATGGGAATGGGTGGCCGGCCTGGGCGCCTCGGAGCGCCGCTTCGACGAGGTGGCGGTGCGCGCGGCGCGTTCGGGCGCCGACCTGGTGGGCTACCTGAACTACATCCACCCGTACCGCGTGCAGATCCTGGGGCAGCGCGAGATCGCCTACCTGACCAACGCCACGGCCGACGACTGCGCGCGGCGGATCTCGCGCATCGTGACGCTGGAGCCGCCGGTGCTGGTGCTGACCGACGGCCAGGCCGCGCCGGAGGCGCTGGTGTCCATGTGCGAGCGCGCCCAGATCCCGATGTTCGCGACGCTGGAGCCCTCGGCCTTCGTGATCGACGTGCTGCGGGCCTACCTGTCCAAGCATTTCGCCGAGCGCACATCCATGCACGGCGTGTTCATGGACATCCTGGGGCTGGGCGTGCTGATCACGGGCGAGTCGGGCCTGGGCAAGAGCGAGCTGGGCCTGGAGCTGATCTCGCGCGGCAACGGCCTGGTGGCCGACGACGCGGTGGACCTGTACCGCATCAACCAGACCACCATCGAGGGCCGCTGCCCGGAGCTGCTGCAGAACCTGCTGGAGGTGCGCGGCATCGGCCTGCTGGACATCCGCGCCATCTTCGGCGAGACCGCGGTGCGCAGGAAGATGCGGCTCAAGCTGATCGTGCACCTGGTGCGGCGCGAGACGCTGGAGCGCGACTACGAGCGCCTGCCCTACGAGCCGCTGGTGCAGGACGTGCTGGGCGTGCCCATCCGCAAGGCCGTGATCCAGGTGGTGGCCGGCCGCAACATCGCCGTGCTGGTGGAGGCGGCGGTGCGCAACACCATCCTGCAGCTGCGCGGGGTGGACACCTACCAGGACTTCGTCGAGCGCCACCGCCGCGCGATGGAGAAGGACGGCTGAGGCTGCCGCGCGAACCCTAGCCCTTGCCGCCCCGGGGCCGGTGCGGGCAGGCGGCCTTGGTGCAGTGCGCGTACAGGCTCAGCGCGTGGTCGGCGATGGTGAAGCCCTTGGCCTGGGCCACGGCGTGCTGGCGCTTCTCGATCTCGGCGTCGTAGAACTCCTCGACCCTGCCGCAGTCCAGGCACACCATGTGGTCGTGGTGGGTGCCCTCGTTGAGCTCGTACACCGCCTTGCCGCTCTCGAAATGGCTGCGCGAGAGGATGCCGGCCTGCTCGAACTGGGTGAGCACCCGGTACACCGTGGCCAGGCCGATGTCCGAGCGGTCCTCCAGCAGCACGCGGAACACGTCCTCGGCCGTCATGTGGCGCTGCGATCCTTTCTGGAACACGTCCAGGATCTTCAGCCGCGGCAACGTGGCCTTCAGGCCGGTGTTCTTGAGCTCTTCGATGTTGGCCATGGTCTTGTCCCCGCGCCGGGCCCCCGGGGGGCGGCCGCTACAATCATTCGATCATAGTCCCATGGGTCTGCCCATGCCTGTCACCCCCACACGTGCCGCCCGTCTCGCCCTGGGCCTGGCCGCCTGCCTCGCGGCGGCTGGCTGCGGCAGCTTCGACAACGCGACGCAGCGTTTCGCCAACGCCCTCACCCCCTACAGGATCCAGGTGGTACAGGGCAACTTCATCTCGCGCGAGCAGGTCGAAGCCCTGCGCCCGGGCATGAGCCGCCAGCAGGTGCGCGACCTGCTGGGCACGCCCCTGGTGACCAGCGTGTTCCATGACGACCGCTGGGACTACGTCTTCACGCTGCGCCGCCAGGGCGTCGAGCCCCAGGCGCGGCGGCTGACCGTGTACTTCAAGGGCGCCGAGCTGGAGCGATTCGAGGGCGACACCATGCCCACCGAGGCCGAGTTCGTCGCCGCGGTGGACGTCAAGCGCCGCAGCAGCAAGGTGCCGGTGCTCGAGGCCACCGAGGAGCAGCTCAAGCGCTTCGAGGCGCCGCCGGCGCAGCCGCCGACCCAGCCGCCCGAGGCGGCTGCGCCGCGCAGCTACCCGCCGCTCGAGCCGGTGGTGCGCTGAGCATGGCGGCCGCACCCGCCAAGGGCACCGCCGCCCAGGCGCCGCACCGCGTGGCGGTGGCGGGGGCGTCCGGCCGCATGGGCCACATGCTGATCGAGGCCATCCGCGCCTCGGGCGACTGCCAGCTGGCCGGCGCGCTGGACGTTCCGTCCAGCCCGGCGATCGGCAACGACGCCGCGGCGTTCCTGGGCCATGCCAGCGGCGTGCCGGTCACCGCCGACCTGCAGGCCGGCCTGTCGCAGGCCCAGGTGCTGATCGACTTCACCCGGCCCGAGGGCACGCTGGCGCACCTGCGGGCCTGCCGCGAGCGGCGCGTCAACGCGGTGATCGGCACCACCGGCTTCAGCGAGGCCCAGAAGCAGGCCATCGCCGAGGCCGCGCGCGACATCGCCATCGTCATGGCGCCCAACATGAGCGTGGGCGTCAACGTCACGCTCAAGCTGCTGCAGCTGGCGGCCCAGGCGCTGGCCACCGGCTACGACATCGAGATCATCGAGGCGCACCACCGCCACAAGGTGGACGCGCCCTCGGGCACGGCGCTCAAGATGGGCGAGGTCATCGCGCAGGCCGTCGGCCGCGACCTCAAGGAGTGCGCGGTGTACGCGCGCGAAGGCGTCACCGGCGAGCGGGATCCCTCGACCATCGGCTTTTCCACCATCCGCGGCGGCGACATCGTGGGCGACCACACCGTGCTGTTCGCCGGCACCGGCGAGCGCATCGAGATCACGCACAAGTCCTCCAGCCGCGCGACCTACGCGCAAGGCAGCCTGCGCGCCGTGCGCTTCCTGGCCGGCCGGCGCAGCGGACTGTTCGACATGTTCGATGTCCTAGGCCTGCGGTGAGCCGCCCATGAACATCGGCCAGCTGCTGCGGCAAGGCGATGCCGTCACCCAGGCGGTGGCGGTGCTGCTGCTGGCGATGTCGGTGGCCAGCTGGGTCGTGATCCTGTGGAAGGGCTGGCTGCTGCGCCGCGCGGGGCGCGACGTGCGGCGCAGCACCGCGGCGTTCTGGCAGGCCGGCTCGGTGGAGGAGGCGCAGCAGCGGCTGGCGGCCTTCGACCGCGAGGGCCTGGTGCTGCCGCTGGTGGAGGCCACGCGGCCGCCGGCACCCGGCGCGCTGGCCGCGGCGGGCGAGCGGGCGCAGCAGCTCACGCGGGCCCTGCGCGACGCGCTGCACCGCACCAGCGACAAGCTGCAGTTCGGCCAGGTGCTGCTGGCCAGCGTGGGGTCCATCGCCCCCTTCCTGGGCCTGCTGGGCACGGTCTGGGGCATCTACCACGCGCTCAGCGGCATCGCCGGCGCCGGCCAGATCACCATCGACCAGGTGGCCGGGCCGGTGGGCGAGGCCCTGGTCATGACGGCCGCCGGCCTGGCGGTCGCCATCCCCGCGGTGCTGGGCTACAACGTGTTCGGCCGCGTCATCGCGCGGCTGGAGGCCGACCTGGAAGGCTTCGCGCGCGACCTGCGCGAGCTGCTGGCGCCGGGCGCGGCGGCCGCGGACGAATAGCGCATGAGCGCCGCCGGGCCGTCCCTAGGCGCGGACGCCCCCTCGGGGGGCAGCGCAGCGGCTTTGGCCGCAAGCGTGGGGGCCCTGTGAGTTTCGGCCGCATGTCGCGCACCCCGGGCGCGCAGCCCATGAGCGAGATCAACGTCACGCCGCTGGTCGACGTGATGCTGGTGCTGGTGGTGATCTTCATCGTCACGGCACCGCTGCTGGCCAGCTCGGTGCGCCTGGACCTGCCGTCCACCGAGGCGGCGCAGCCCGGCGACGCCTCGGCGTCCATCTCGGTGGCCATCGACGCCCGGGGCCAGCTGTTCGTGCAGGACAAGCCGGTGACGGCGCCGCAGCTGGCGCAGCAGCTGGCCGAGGCCGCCCGGCGCAATCCCGATACCGAGGTCCAGCTGCGCGCCGACCAGGCCGTGCCCTACGGGCGGGTGGTCGAGGTCATGGGCGCGGCGCAGCAGGCCGGGCTCAACCGCATCGGCTTCGTGGCGGAACCGGGGAAGTGAGGCTTGCGGGAGGGGGCGGGGGGTGAGGGTCGACCCCTACAATTTGCCCACCATGCAAGACAAGTACAACCACCTCGAGGTCGAGCGCGCCGCCCAGGCGCACTGGACGGCCCGTGACGCCTACCGCGTGGTCGAGGACGCGCGCAAGAGGAAGTTCTACGCCTGCTCCATGCTGCCCTATCCCAGCGGCAAGCTGCACATGGGGCACGTGCGCAACTACACGATCAACGACATGTTGACCCGCTACCTGCGCATGAACGGCTACAACGTGCTCATGCCCATGGGCTGGGACGCGTTCGGCCTGCCGGCCGAGAACGCGGCGCTGAAGAACGGCGTGCCGCCGGCCAAGTGGACCTACGAGAACATCGCCTACATGAAGCGGCAGATGCAGGCCATGGGCCTGGCCATCGACTGGTCGCGCGAGATCGCCAGCTGCGATCCCAGCTACTACAAGTGGAACCAGTGGATGTTCCTCAAGATGCTGGACAAGGGGATCGCCTACCGCAAGACCCAGGTGGTGAACTGGGACCCGGTGGACCAGACCGTGCTGGCCAACGAGCAGGTGATCGACGGCAAGGGCTGGCGCACCGGCGCCGTGGTGGAAAAGCGCGAGATCCCCGGCTACTACCTCAAGATCACCGACTATGCCGAGGAGCTGCTGGACCACGTGCAGCACAAGCTGCCCGGCTGGCCCGAGCGCGTCAAGCTGATGCAGGAGAACTGGATCGGCAGGAGCGAGGGCGTGCGCTTCGCCTTCACCCACGAGATCCGCGGCTTCGATGGCCAGCTGATCGGCGACGGGCGGATGTACGTCTTCACCACCCGCGCCGACACCATCATGGGCGTGACCTTCTGCGCGGTGGCGCCCGAGCACCCGCTGGCCGCCCATGCCGCGCGCACCAACGCCCGGCTGGCGGCCTTCATCGAGGAGTGCAAGAAGGGCGGCACCACCGAGGCCGAGCTGGCGCTCAGGGACAAGGAAGGCATGCCCACCGGCCTGGTGGTGTTCCACCCGCTGACCGGCGAACCGGTGGACGTGTGGGTGGGCAACTACGTGCTCATGGACTACGGCGACGGCGCCGTGATGGGCGTGCCCGGCCACGACGAGCGCGATTTCGCCTTCGCGCTCAAGTACAACCTGCCGATCAAGCAGGTGGTGCACGTGGACGGCGAGCGCTACGACTACAAGCACTGGCAGGACTGGTACGCCGACAAGGAGCGCGGCGTCACCATCAACTCCGACATCTACAGCGGCTTCACCTACGGCGAGGCGGTCCGGGCCGTGACCCATGCGCTGGAACAGAAGGGCCTGGGCGAGAAGAAGGTCACCTGGCGCCTGCGCGACTGGGGCATCAGCCGCCAGCGCTACTGGGGCACGCCCATCCCCATCATCCACTGCGAGGTGCACGGCGCCGTGCCGGTGCCGGAGAAGGACCTGCCGGTGGTGCTGCCCCCCGACTGCGTGCCCGACGGCAGCGGCAACCCGCTGAACCGGCGCGAGGACTTCCTGGCCTGCGCCTGCCCGGTGTGCGGCCAGCCGGCGCGGCGCGAGACCGACACCATGGACACCTTCGTCGACAGCGCTTGGTACTTCATGCGCTACTGCGATGCCGGCAACGACCGGGCCATGGTGGGCGAGGGCACGCGCTACTGGATGCCGATGGACCAGTACATCGGCGGCATCGAGCACGCCATCCTGCACCTGCTGTACGCCCGCTTCTGGACCAAGGTGATGCGCGACCTGGGCCTGGTGCGGATCGACGAGCCCTTCACCAAGCTGCTGACCCAGGGCATGGTGCTCAACGAGGCGTTCTCGCGCACGGGCGAGAAGGCGGGCAAGCAGTACTTCTGGGCGCACGAGCTGGACATCGTCCGCGACGAGCATGCCAGGGTCGTCTCCGCCACCGCCAGGGCCGACGGCAGGCCGGTCACGTACGAGGGCTGGACCACCATGTCCAAGTCCAAGAACAACGGCGTGGACCCGCAGGCGCTGATCGAGCGCTACGGCGCCGACACGGCGCGCCTGTACACCATGTTCACCGCACCGCCCGAGGCCACCCTGGAGTGGAACGACGCCGCGCTGGAGGGCAGCTACCGCTTCCTGCGCCGGGTCTGGAACTTCGGCCACAAGCTGGCCGCCATGAACGGCGTGGCGACCTACGTGCAGCGGATCGGGGCCGCGGCGGGGTTCGGCAGGCAGTCCAAGGCGCTGCGGCTGGAGATGCACACCGTGCTGCGCCAGGTGGACTACGACTACCAGCGCATGCAGTACAACACCGTGGTGTCCGGCGCGATGAAGATGCTCAACGCGCTGGAGGACTTCAAGGGCGCCGGGGAGGAGGGCGCCGGCGCCGCCCTGGCCGAGGGCTTCGGCATCCTGCTGCGCGCGCTGTACCCGGCCACGCCGCACATCGCGCACGAGCTCTGGCAGGCGCTGGGCTACGTCGCCCTCCATGGCGAGCTGCTGGACGCGCCCTGGCCCCGCGTGGACGAGGCGGCGCTGCAGCAGGACGAGGTCGAGCTGGTGCTGCAGGTCAACGGCAAGCACCGCGGCTCCGTGTCGGTGCCGGCCTCGGCCAGCCGCGAGGAGATCGAGCGCCTGGCCCTGGCCAGCGAGGCCTTCGCCAAGCACGCTCCCGGCGCGCAGCCCAAGAAGGTGATCGTGGTGGCCGGCCGCCTGGTCAACGTGGTGATCTGATGGCCCGGCGACGCCATCTGCTGGTGCTGGCGGCCGCCGCCGCAGCAGCCCTGTCGGCCTGCGGCTTCCAGCTGCGCCAGGCACCCGACTTCGCCTTCGACAGCCTCTATTTCGCCGCCGGTGGCTCGCCCATTGCCGCCGAGCTGCGGCGCGCGCTGGCCGCCAACGACGGCCTGCGGGTGGTCACGCCGCCGGCCGCGCCGCAAAGCGCCCAGGTCCTGCTCGAGCTGTCCGGCGAGCAGCGCGAGAAGGTGGTGGTGGGCCGCACCTCCACCGGGCAGGTGCGCGAGTTCCAGCTGCGCATGCGCGTGCAGTTCAGCCTGCGCACGCCCCAGGGGCGCTTGCTCATCCCTCAGACCGAGCTGCTGCAGCAGCGCGACATCAGCTTCAACGAGTCGGCGGTGCTGGCCAAGGAGGCCGAGGAGGCGCTGCTGTACCGCGACATGCAGGCCGACATCGTGCAGCAGCTGCTGCGCCGCCTGGCCGCGGTCGACGCGGTCTAGGAGCGGCGGCGCGCAGCGCGCCTTAAACTCGCGCGATGCAGCTCGCCGCCGCCCAGCTCGATGCGCACCTGAAGAAGGCGCTGCGCCCGCTCTACACCCTGCACGGCGACGAGCCGCTGCTGGTGCAGGAAGCGGCCGACGCCATCCGCGCCGCGGCCCGGGAGCAGGGCTACACCGAGCGCACGGTGCACACGGTGGCCGGCGCGTACTTCGACTGGAGCGCGGTGCTGGCGGCCGGCGGCTCGCTCAGCCTGTTCGCCGACAAGCAGGTCGTCGAAGTCCGCATCCCTTCGGGCAAGCCCGGCAAGGACGGCAGCGCCGCGCTGCAGCAGCTGGCCGAGCAGGCGCAGGGCGGCGAGGGCACGCTCACCCTGGTGCTGCTGCCGCGGCTGGACTTCGCGACCAGGAAGTCCGCCTGGTTCACGGCTCTGGAGGGCGGCGGCGTCGCCATCGAGCTGCAGCCCGTCGAGCGCGCCGCGCTGCCGCAATGGATCGCGCAGCGCCTGGCGCGCCAGGGCCAGCGCGTGCCGGCGGGCGAGGAAGGCCAGCGCACGCTGCAGTTCTTCGCCGACCGGGTGGAGGGCAACCTGCTGGCGGCGCACCAGGAGATCCAGAAGCTGGGCCTGCTGTACCCCGCCGGTGACGGACCGGAAAGCACGCGGGGCGTGCTGGGGTTCGAGCAGGTCGAGTCGGCCGTGCTCAACGTGGCGCGCTACGACGTGTTCAAGCTGTCCGAGGCCGTGCTGGCCGGCCAGGCGGCGCGCGTGCAGCGCATGCTCGACGGCCTGCAGGCAGAGGGCGAGGCCGAGGTGCTGGTGCACTACACGCTGGCCGAGGACATCCGCGCGCTCAAGCGCGTCAAGGACGCGATGGCGGCGGGCCGGCCGCTGCCGGTGGCCCTGCGCGAGCAGCGCGTCTGGGGCGTCAAGGAGCGGCTGTTCGAGCGCGTGCTGCCGCGGCTGTCGCCGCTGGCGCTGGACAACCTGCTGCAGGCGGCGCACCGGGTGGACGGCATCGTCAAGGGCCTGAAGTCGCCGGACTGGCCGGCCGACGGCTGGCAGGCGCTGCACAAGCTGGCGATGGAGCTGTGCCTGGCCGTCGCGCCGGCGCGGACGAAGCCCTAGTCGGCCTTGATGCCGGCGCCCTTGACCACCGGGCCGTAGGCGGCCAGCTCCTTGCGGACCACCTCGCCGAAGCTTTCGGCGCTGCCCGGCGTCGCGGCGATGCCGGAGGCGGCCAGCTTCTCGCGCACGGCGGCATCGTTCAGCACCGCGTTCAGCTCGGCGTTCAGGCGCTGCAGGATGGGCGCGGGCGTCTTGGCCGGCGCCACGATGCCGACCCAGGAATTGAGGTCGAAGTCCGGCGCTCCGCTCTCCGCGAAGGTGGGGATGTCGGGGTACTGGGGCGAACGCCGGGCGCTGGGCACGCCGATGGGGACCAGCTTGCCGGATTTCAGGTGGCCGGTGATCGAGGCGGCCGAGGCGAAGGCCAGCGGGATGTGGCCGGCCAGCACGTCGGCCACGGCGGGGCCGCCGCCCTTGTAGGGCACGTGCGTCAGGTTGGCGCCGGTGCGCTGCTTGAGCAGCTCGCCGGCGATGTGCGTGATGCTGCCGTTGCCCGAGGTGCCGTACGACAGGCCGCCGGGCTGCGACTTCGACAGGGCGACCACTTCCTTCAGCGTGCGCGCCTTCACCCCCGGGTTCGCCACCAGGATGATGGTGGAGTTGCCGATCTTGCCGACCGGCGCGAAGTCGCGCACCGGGTCGAACGCCACCTTCTCGTACACGTGCGGGTTGATGACGAAGGTGCCGTCCAGCACCAGCAGCAGGGTGTGGCCGTCGGGTTCGGCCGAGGCCACCAGCTGGCTGCCGATGTTGCCGGAGGCGCCGGGGCGGTTGTCGGGCACCACCTGCTGCCCCAGCCGCTTGCCGAGGAACTCGGCCACGGCGCGGCCGCTGGTGTCGGTGACGCCGCCGGGCGCGAAGGGGATGACCAGCCGGATCGGCTTGGTCGGGTAGCCGGCCTGGGCGAAACCCGTGGCGGGCGCGGCGGCAAGGCCGGCCGCGGCCAGGGCGCAGGCGCTGGCCAGCAGCTCGCGCCGGCGCAGGAGGGTGTTGTCGTTCATGGGTATCCAGTCGGGAGGGGAAGAGAGAGCGAGAGGGGAATCAGGCCCGGGCGGCGCGAGGCCGGGCGATCGCCTCGATCAGCCGGGCCAGCATCCCGTCCGGGGTCTCGAGCGCGTTCATGACCGAGTAGTGGTGCGTGCCGGGCAGCTCCACGAAGGCCGCGGCGGCCCCGGCCCCGGCGCAGGCGCGCGCGAAGTCGCGGGACTGGCCGAGCCAGCCCGCCGGCTCGGCGCCGCCGGCGGCCACCAGCAGCGGGACCGCCGGCGTCGGCGGATGGCGCATCGGGCTCATGGCATCCACCTGCTCGGGCCGCAGGCGGATCTCCTGGTTGACGCTGATGGAGAGCACCGGCTCGAGCTCGTAGATGCCGCTGACCAGCACGGCGGCGCGCGGCGCCCAGGCCGGCAGGGGTTGCCCGGCCGGGGGCAGGGCCGCGGCGATCAGGTGGGCGCCGGCCGAATGCCCGGACGCGGTGAGGGCCGCCGGATCGCCGCCCAGTTCGCGGGCGTGGGCGTGGACCCACTGCAGGCCCTCGCGCACCTGGCGCACGATCGCCGGCAGTTCCACCGCGGGGCACAGGTCGTAGTTCATCACCACGGTGGTGATGCCCAGCGGCACCAGCGCATCGGCGACGTAGCTGTAGTCGCTCTTGTCGCGGCCGCGCCAGTAGCCGCCGTGCAGGAACACGTGCAGCGGCGCGTCGGGGACAGCCGCCGGGAACACGTCGAGGGTGGCGAGCCGGCCATCGCCGTAACGCAGGTCCAGGCGCCCGCCGCCGCGGGCGCGGGTGGCGGCGCTGAGCGCCGCGGCGCGCTGCGCGAACCGCTCCGCATCCGGCACCGCCTTGCGCGGGTTGTACTGGGACTCGATGTCGTCGGGAACGGGGGCGCCTGGCATGCGGGAAGGGGCTGGGAGGGAGAGTTAGCATGCTAGCAAGGGGGCCCTGCCTTTCGCGGCGGGCCCACCCGTCGTTTTCCCTTAAGTCAGGAGTTCTCCCATGGCCAGCCCCGACATCGCCATCGCCCCCCTTCCTGCCGACCTCGCCGCCCCGCGCGGCCACTACAGCCACGCCGTGCGCGCCGCCGGCCTGGTGTTCGTTGCCGGCGAGCTGCCGGTGGCGCCGGACGGGCGGCTGCTGACCGACGCGAGCTTCGAGGAGCAGGCCCGCCAGGTGCTCGCCAACGTCGAGGCGGCCCTGCGCTCGGCCGGCAGCTCGGTGCACAAGCTGGTGCAGGTGCGCGTGTACGTGACCGACATCGACCAGTGGCCGGCCTTCAATGCCCTGTACGCCCAGTGGTGCGGCCCGGCGCGGCCGGCGCGCATCGTGGTCCCGGTGCCCCGGCTGCACTACGGCTTCCAGCTCGAGATGGAGGCGACGGCCCTCGCCTGAGCCAGCCGGCGCGCGGCCGGCGGCGGCCGGGGATAATGCCGGCATGAACGCGCTGAACGTCGCCGAATACGTCCAGACCCTGGGTCTGCAGGCCCGGCAGGCCGCGGCCCGGATGGCGCGCGCCGATGCCGCGACCAGGAACCGGGCGCTCACCCGCCTGGCCGCGCTGCTGCGGCACAGCGCCGCGCCGCTGGCCGAGGCCAACGGCCGCGACCTGGAGCGTGCCGCCGCCGCCGGCCTGCCGGCCCCTCTGCAGGACCGGCTCAAGCTCACGCCCACGGTCATCGAGACCGTGGCCCAGGGCTGCGAGCAGCTGGCCGCCATGCCCGACATCGTGGGCGAGGTCACGTCCCTGCGCCAGCAGCCCAGCGGCATCCGCGTCGGCCAGATGCGCGTGCCCATCGGCGTGTTCGGCATGGTGTTCGAGAGCCGGCCCAACGTCACCGTCGAGGCTGCCAGCCTGTCGATCAAGAGCGGCAACGCGGCCATCCTGCGCGGCGGCTCCGAGGCCATCGAGTCCAACAAGGCGCTGGCCCGGCTGGTGCAGCAGGCGCTGCGCGAGGCCGGCCTGCCGGAGGACGCCGTGCAGCTGGTGCAGACCACCGACCGCGAGGCCGTGGGCCAGCTGATCGCCATGCCCACGTACGTGGACCTCGTCATCCCGCGCGGCGGCAAGGGCCTGATCGAGCGCATCAGCCGCGAGGCCAAGGTGCCCGTGATCAAGCACCTGGACGGCAACTGCCACACCTACGTGGACGATCCGGTCGACCTCGAGATGGCGGTGCGCGTGACCGACAACGCCAAGACCCAGAAGTACAGTCCCTGCAACGCCAGCGAGGGCCTGCTGGTGGCCCGCGGCGTCGCCCCGGCCTTCCTGCCGAGGATGGGTGCCGTCTTCGCGGCCAAGGGCGTGGAGATGCGCTGCGACGCGCAGGCCAAGGCCATCCTGCAGGCCGTGCCGGGCGCGCAGCTGAAGGACGCGACCGAGCAGGACTGGTACGAGGAGTACCTGGCGCCCATCATCAGCATCAAGGTGGTGGCCGGCGTGGACGAGGCCATCGCCCACATCAACCGCTACTCCAGCCACCACACGGACGCCATCCTCACCCGCGACCACCTGCACGCGCAGCGCTTCCTGCGGGAAGTCGATTCCGCCAGCGTGATGGTCAACGCCAGCACCCGGTTCGCCGACGGGTTCGAGTACGGGCTGGGCGCCGAGATCGGCATCAGCACCGACAAGTTCCACGCCCGCGGCCCGGTGGGCATCGAGGGCCTGACCAGCCTGAAGTGGGTGGTGCTGGGCCAGGGCGAGGTGCGCGGCTGAAGCGCACGACCACTGCCCCTGATCCCATGCGCGACTACTGGCCCACCTGCGGCTTCCGTTTGCTGACCACCGGTACCGACGGCCAGCTGCGGGTGACCGACGAATTCCTGCGCAGCCTGCTGGAGCGGCCCGAGCTGGCGCCCGTGCCCGAGTCCTGCGCCGCGGAACTCGCCTTGCACCAGGACCTGCTGGACCAGCCGCGCCGCGCGGTGGACGAGGCCCGCCTGGCCCTGCTCGCCGACGAGGACGCCCGCGCCAACTACGCCGTCTGGCTGCGCTTTCGCACACGGCTGCTGGCCCGGCCCACGCTGGAGGCCAGCTACCTGCAGCTGTTCCGCGGCAATGTGGACGTGCCGCCGCTGTTCGTGCACCAGCTCACCCAGGTGCTGCTGCGCCACATCCTGGGCGGCGCCGCCACGCCCTTCGAGGCGCGCGCCGCGGAGATGCTGTTCCGCCCGCAACGCATCGCCCTGCAGGAGGGCCAGGTGATGGCGGCCGACGACGAGACCGTCGAGCGCCAGGCCCTGTCGGCCAGCTTCGGCAGCCTGGGCGACCTGATCCGCCGCAGCGGCGCCAGCCTGCGCACGGCCGAGCTGGACGTGCTGACCGCCGACAGCGCCGACGGGTACTGGCCGCGCAACGAGGCCCATGACTTCGTGGTGGCCCTGAACCACGGCCAGCCGGCCCTGGCGGCGCTGTGCCGCGTGCTGGAGCGCTGGGTGGCCCACTTCCTGGGCGTGCAGGTGACCATCGCCCCCGAGGGCGAGATCGACGACGACCAGTGGGTCTGGCACGTGGGCCTGGATGCGCAGGCCACGGCGGTGCTGAACGCGCTGTACCAGGGCGAGGAGGTGGCCGACGCCCAGCGCGAGCGCATGCTGTGCCTGTTCCGGCTCGATTTCACCGAACCGGGCGTGGTGCGGCCCGAGGTGGCGGGACGCCCGGTGTACCTGGCCATGGCCATGGACGAGCAGCAGCGGCTCAGGCTCAAGCCGCAGAACCTGCTGCTCAACCTGCCGTTGGCGCGGCAGGCCTAGCGCTACGAAGGCTGAAACACCCGGATCCGGGGGGCGATCTTGTCCAGCAGGGTCCGCTTGGCCATGCGCACGTCGTACTCGGCCTGCAGGTTCAGCCAGAACCGCGGGTCCATGCCGAAGAAGAGCCCCAGGCGCAACGCGGTATCGGCCGTGATGGGGCGGGCTGCGTTGACGATGTCGCTGATGCGGCTGGGCGGCACGTCGATGTCGGCAGCGAGTTGCCGGGCTGTGATGCCCATGGGCCTCATGAACTCCTCCAGCAGGATTTCGCCCGGGTGAATCTCGTCCAGCAGTTCTTCACTCATTGACTATTCTCCTAGTGGTAATCGACCACCTCGACGTTCCAGGCACCGTCGTCGCGCCACTCGAAGCACACACGCCACTGCTCGTTGATGCGAATACTGTGCTGGCCTTTGCGATCGCCCTTCAACGCCTCCAGCCGGTTGCCCGGCGGAATCCGCAGGCTGTCCAGCTCCGTGGCCGCATGCAGCTGCAGCAGCTTGCGGCGGGCCACCCGCTCGATGTTCCGGAACCGCTTGACGGGCTGGCTGTCGAACAGCGCCTGCGTGTCGGCCGAAGCGAACGAGTGGATCACGCAGCCATGCTATTCCGTGGCTTGGATTCTGTCAAACAGATCAGCCCTGATGAGCTGCCCTTGCAAGCAGCGCGGCCGGCCTCAAATCCCTAGAATTCCGTCGATTATTCCAAGGCAGACTCGCCGCATGGTTCCGCATCTCATCACCGCCCTGAACGGGCCCATCAACGAGCTCGAGCAGCGCATCCTGGAGTCCATGCCGGCCATCGAGCGCTGGTTCCGGCTGGAGTGGATGGAGCACACGCCGCCGTTCTACTGCTCGGTCGACATCCGCAACGCCGGTTTCAAGCTGGCGCCGGTGGACACCAACCTGTTCCCCGGCGGCTGGAACAACCTCACGCCCGAGATGCTGCCGCTGGCCGTGCAGTCGGCCATGGCGGCCATCGAGAAGATCTGCCCCGAGGCCAAGAACCTGCTGGTGATCCCGGAGAACCACACCCGCAACACCTTCTACCTGAGCAACCTGGCCCAGCTCAAGCGCATCTTCCACATGGCGGGCCTGAACGTGCGCATAGGCTCCATCAGCCCGGACATCAAGGAGCCCACCACCATCGAGCTGCCTGCCGGCGGTGGCGAGATCACGCTGGAGCCGGTGGTGCGCAGCAAGCGCCGCCTCGGGCTGAAGGACTTCGACCCCTGCACCATCCTGCTGAACAACGACCTGTCGGCCGGCGCGCCCGGCATCCTGGAGGACCTGCACGAGCAGTACCTGCTGCCGCCGCTGCATGCCGGCTGGTCGGTGCGGCGCAAGAGCCGGCACTTCCAGAGCTACGAGGAGGTGTCCAAGCGCTTCGGCAAGCTGCTGGGCATCGATCCCTGGCTGATCAACCCGATGTTCAACAAGTGCGGCGAGGTCAACTTCGCCGAGGGCGCGGGCATGGACTGCCTGCAGACCAACGTCGACGCGCTGCTCACCCGCATCCGCAAGAAGTACAAGGAATACGGCATCAACGAGAAGCCCTTCGTCATCGTCAAGGCCGACAACGGCACCTACGGCATGGGCATCATGACCGTGCGCGACGCGCGCGACCTGGAGCAACTCAATCGCAAGACCCGGAACAAGATGTCCGTCATCAAGGACGGCCAGGAGGTGCACGAGGTCATCATCCAGGAAGGGGTGCTGACCGGCGAGCGCATGCACGAGGCGGTGGCCGAGCCGGTGGTCTACCTGATGGACCGCTACGTGGTGGGCGGCTTCTACCGCGTGCACGCCGAGCGCGGCGTGGACGAGAACCTGAACGCCCCGGGCGCCCATTTCGTGCCGCTGGCCTTCGCTGAAAGTACGCGCTTACCTCAGCCCGGGGAGAAGCCCGGCGCCAGTGCCCCCAACCGCTTCTACATGTACGGCGTGATCGGCCGGCTGGCCATGCTGGCCGCCAGCTACGAGCTGGAAGCCACCGACCCGGACGCCGAAACCTACGATTAGGGGCCGCGCCCGCCTTTCGGTGCTGCACTGCAGCATCGGCAGGCGCACAATAGCGACCCTCAAGGCAACCCACCCCGCCGGCCGCTTCGGCCGACAAGACGGGGTTTGCAGTGCAAAGCTCTAAATCCTCTCTCGCGGCGCTGACCCTGGGCGCCATCGGCATCGTCTACGGCGATATCGGCACCAGCGTGCTGTACGCGCTCAAGGTGGTGTTCAACTCGGGGCTGGTGCCCCTGACCCCCGACAACGTCTACGGCATCCTGTCCCTGGTGTTCTGGACGGTGACGGTGATCGTCTCGCTCAAGTACGTCACCCTGATCCTGCGCGCCGACTACAACGGCGAGGGCGGCCTGATCGCCATGCTGGCCTTGGCCTCCACCGCGGTGAGCGACCGCCCGCGGCTGCGCGGCTGGCTGCTGGGCATCGGCATCTTCGGCACTGCCATCTTCTATGGCGACGGCGTGATCACGCCGGCGATCTCGGTGCTGTCGGCGGTGGAAGGGCTGGAGCTGCTGTCGCCGGTCTTCAACCCCTACATCACGCCGGCGGCCCTGGTCATCATCTTCCTGCTGTTCTCGCTGCAGAAGAACGGCACCAGCGGCATAGGCCGCTGGTTCGGCCCGGTCTGCGCCGTCTGGTTCGTGGTCATCGCCGCGCTGGGCGTGCCGCACATCGCCGCGCATCCCGAGGTGCTGGGCGCCATCGACCCGCAGCATGCGATCCGCTTCGTCGCGCAGCAGCCCGGCACCACCTTCGTGCTGCTGGGGGCGCTGGTGCTGTGCGTCACCGGCACCGAGGCGCTGTATGCCGACATGGGCCATTTCGGCAAGAAGCCGATCCGCGTGGCCTGGTTCGCGCTGGTCATGCCGGCGCTGCTGATCAACTACTTCGGCCAGGGGGCGCTGCTGCTGTACACGCCGGCGGCGGTGGCCAACCCGTTCTACCTGATGGCGCCGGAATGGGCGCTGGTGCCGCTGGTGCTGCTGGCCACGGCGGCCACGGTGATCGCCTCGCAGGCCCTGCTGTCGGCCGCGTTCTCGGTGACCAAGCAGGCCATCCAGCTGGGCTACCTGCCGCGCATGCGCATCCTGCACACCTCGGTGCGCGAGGCCGGGCAGATCTACATCCCCGCCGTCAACTGGTCGCTGTTCGGCGCCATCGTGGTGGCCGTGGCCCTGTTCCGCAATTCGACCAACCTGGCCTCGGCCTACGGCATCGCGGTGACCACCGACATGCTGATCACCACGGTGCTGACCTTCTTCGTGATCCGCTACGCCTGGAAGCTGCCGCTGGCGCTGTGCGTGGCGGCGACCGGCGTGTTCTTCGTGGTGGACCTGATGTTCTTCTCGTCCAACGCGCTCAAGTTCCTCGACGGCGGCTGGTTCCCGGTGCTGATCGGCCTGTTGATGTTCACCGTGATGATGACCTGGAAACGCGGGCGCGCCATCATGAACGACAAGCTGCGCTCCGACGCGATCGACCTGCGCAGCTTCCTGGAGGCCGTGTTCGTCAACCCGCCCACCCGCGTGGAAGGCACGGCCGTGTTCCTGACGGCCGACCCCGGCTCCGTGCCCAACGCCCTGCTGCACAACCTCAAGCACAACAAGGTGCTGCACCGGCACAACCTGTTCGTCACCGTGCGCAGCCACGAGGTGCCCTGGATAGGCATCGGCAAGCGGGTGGAGATCGAGCCGCTGGGCCATGACTGCTGGCAGGTGATCCTGCACTACGGCTTCAAGAACGACCCCGACGTGCCGCGCGCGCTGGACCAGATCCGCGGCCACGGCTGCGCCCTCGAGCCCATGACCACCAGCTACTTCCTCTCGCGCGACACGGTGGTGCCCAGCGTGGGCAAGGGCATGGCGCCCTGGCGCGAGAAGCTGTTCGCGCAGATGCACCACAACGCCAGCGCCGCGGCCGATTTCCTGCGTCTGCCCAACAACTCGGTGGTGGAGCTGGGCTCCAAGGTGGAGATCTAGCCGGCGCCGTGCAGGGGCTGTGGGAAGCCCGGATACTGCGGCGATGACCGACCTGACCGCCTTCCCCATCACCCGCAAGTGGCCCGCGCGCCATCCCGACCGGCTGCAGCTGTACTCGCTGCCCACGCCCAACGGCGTGAAGGTGTCCATCCTGCTGGAGGAGGCCGGCATCCCCTACGAGCCGCACCGTGTGGACTTCGGCAGGAACGATCAGCTCTCGCCCGAATTCCTGTCGCTGAACCCGAACAACAAGATCCCGGCCATCCTGGACCCGCACGGTCCCGGCGGCCGGCCGATGGCGTTGTTCGAGTCCGGCGCCATCCTGGTCTACCTGGCCGAGAAGACCGGCCGCTTCCTGCCGCAGGAACCAGCGGCTCGCTACCAGACCCTGCAGTGGCTGATGTTCCAGATGGGCGGCATCGGCCCCATGTTCGGCCAGCTCGGCTTCTTCCACAAGTTCGCCGGCAAGGACTGGGAGGACAAGCGCCCGCGCGAGCGCTACGCCGCCGAATCCAGGCGCCTGCTGGGCGTGCTGGAGCAGCGCCTGGCCGGGCGCGACTGGCTGATGGGGGATGAGTACACCATCGCCGACATCGCCGTCTTCCCCTGGGTGCGCAACCTGGTGGGCTTCTACGGTGCGGGCGAGCTGGTGGGCTTCGACGGCTTCGCGAACCTGAAGCGGGTGCTGGATGCCTTCATCGCAAGGCCCGCGGTCGAGCGCGGCCTGCAGATCCCCGCCGCGCCCGCCTGAACGCGCGTCAACGCGGCGCTGCGTAGGCCGCCCGTGGCGGCAGCCCGAAGACGTCCGCCATGAGCACGCTGCGCCCGCGCTGGCGCGCCTCGGACGCCGCGTCGTACACCACCAGCAGCGAGGGTGGCGCGCCATCGCTGGGCACGAACAGGCAGATGCCTTCGGCCCGGTCGCAGCCGGTGCCGTGCGGGATGTCCAGCACATGCTCCAGCGCGCAGGCCGGCACCATGGCCGGCTCCTCCAGACGCAGGGCGCCGGGCCAGCGCAGGATCGAGATCGTGCCGTCCAGGTCCATCGTCGGCCCGCACAGCAGCAGCAGGTCCTCACCGTCCAGGCGGATGTCGCGCACGCCGCGCCCGCCCAGCGCGACGAAGTGCTTGCGAACCAGATGCCCCTTCTTGTCCAGCGGCGCCAGGCGAAGCAGGCCGTGCCCGTCGTCCTCCACGCGCAGTTCCAGGACGGCGGCCCAGCCGCGCAGCACGGGCCCGCGCAGTCCCAGGAAGACGCGCGGCCCCGCCACGGCGATGCCTTCCACGTCGAACCCGTTGTCCTTTCCGGGAATGGGCAGGTAAGCCGCCAGGTGCTTGTCCTTGCGCAGCGCCTGCATCAGCTCGTTGCCTTCGCCTGCGTCGGTCGCATCCCGCAGGCGGGCGGCAGTGAGCTTGCGGCCCTCATGCACGTGCTTTCGTGCGAGCGCCGGGGCATCGCCTTCGCGTGCCACGGGAATGCGGGCCAGCAGGTAGCGGTTCGCGTCGACGCTCAGCCTGGCCAACTGCTTGTGCGCGTTCTTGGCGCCGTCGTCCAGCGACGGCTTCTTGCGCTTGAGGCTGTGCGAACCCACCAGCCACAGGTAGCCGCCCTCGTGATCCAGTCCTTCCACGTCGACCTCGGGCGGGCGCGGCGGGTCGCCCTCGGCTGGCAGCGGCAGGTCCAGGTAGTCGTGCAGCATGAACTGCGTGTGGGCGCCGGCCCCACACTTGCCGGTGAGCGTGAGCCGTTCGACGCTGGCCGACTCGTCGTTGGCGACCCACAGCGTGCGGTCGATCTGCAGCACGGCGGACAACCCGTCGCGCAGTTCCTTGTGCGGCTCGAGATCGTCCAAATCCGGCCGGAACTCGAGCGCAAGGGCGGTGGGTGGCGTCATCGGCCCAGCATAGCGGGGTACCCCGCCGTCCGTGCGGGTTCCCGTGTTTTGTGCAACAGTGGCGCGGACCCGACCCACCTGCCGCCTGAATATCATCGATGAACCTGCTCTTCGTTGCCGACCCGCTCGAGGCCTTCAAGACCTACAAGGACACCACCTTCTCCATGATGCGCGAGGCGCAGCGGCGCGGCCACCGCATCGCCGCCTGCGAGCCGCGGCACCTGTCCTGGCGTTCGGGCGGCGTGGTGCAGGCCCGGGTGCGCGAGATCACGCTCACCGGCGGCGAGGACGACTGGTTCCGCGAGAACGCCACCCCCGTGCGCCCCCTCAAGGAATTCGGCGCGGTGCTGATGCGCAAGGACCCGCCCTTCGACAGCGAGTACTTCTACGCCACCCACCTGCTGGAGCAGGCCGAGCGCGAGGGCGCGCGCGTGTTCAACCGGCCCGCCTCGCTGCGCGACCACCCGGAGAAGCTGGCCGTGATGGAGTTCCCGCGCTTCGTCAGCCCCACCCTGGTCACGCGCGACCCCGAGGAGGTGCGCCGCTTCCATGCCGAGCATGGCGACGTGATCCTCAAGCCGCTGGACGGCATGGGCGGCATGGGCATCTTCCGGGTCAAGACCGACGGCCTGAACCTGGGCTCCATCACCGAGACGCTGAACAACGCCGGCGCCACCACGATCATGGTGCAGCGCTTCGTGCCGGAGATCGCCGCCGGCGACAAGCGCGTGCTGGTGATCGGCGGCAAGCCGGTGCCCTTCAGCCTGGCGCGCATCCCGCAGGGCAGCGAGGTGCGCGGCAACCTGGCGGCCGGCGGCAAGGGCGTGGCCCAGCCGCTCACGCCGCGCGACCACGAGATCGCGCAGGCCCTGGGCCCGGTACTGGCGGCGCGCGGGCTGCTGCTGGTGGGCCTGGACGTGATCGGCGACTGGCTGACCGAGATCAACGTCACCAGCCCGACCTGCTTCCAGGAGATCACCCAGCAGGCCGGCTTCGACGTGCCGGCCATGTTCATCGACGCGCTGGAAGCGGCCCTGGCCCAGCCGGTCAGCCGCTGAACAGCACCTCGAAGCCGCCGTAGATCAGGCGCTTGCCGTCGAAGGTCCGCTCCATGTCCGCCTGCATCCGGGCCATGCGCGGATCTTCCATCACCTCCTTCATGCCGGCGTCGCGCGCCGCGCGCGAGGGCCAGCTGATCCAGGAGAACACCACCGTCTCGTCGGGCTTGCGCTGCACGGCCATGGGAAAGGAGGTGAGCTTGCCCTCGGGCACGTCGTCGCCCCAGCATTCCACCAGCTGCAGCGCGCCGTGGTCCTTGAACACCTGCGCCGCCATGCGGACGTGCTCCAGGTACAGCTGGCGGTTGGCCGTGGGCACGGCGGCGACGAATCCATCGATGTAGTTCATGCGCTTTTCTCCTCAAGGTGGACGGACCGCCGGTGCGGCGGTCCTGCCTGCACGACGAAGCAGGCGCCCGGACGTCGACACGCGGGAGGTGCCCGCACGCGTAAGAACCGGTGAAAACCGCCTCAGCCGGCCGCCACCCCGTCCACGAACACCCGCAGCTCGCCGGGCTGGAACTGCGTCCAGGCCTCGTTGGTGGTCAGCGGCGCGGTGACCACCACGGCCACCCGGTCCTGCGGCGTGGTGTGGCGGGCGAAGTCGATCGACAGGTCCTCGTCGGCCAGCTGGGCGTGGGCGAACGGGTGCCTGCGCTCCACGTGGAAGAGGTTGGTCGAGCAGTGCGCCCACAGCGCCTCGCCGTTGGACAGCAGGAAGTTGAAGGGCCCGTGCCGAGCGATCTGCGGCGCCAGCTCGCGCAGGGTCAGGGTCAGCTCGGCCACGCTGGGCACGCCGGCATGCGACTTCCAGATCTCCTGCATCAGCCAGCAGAAGGCGCGCTCGCTGTCGGTGCTGCCCACCGGCCGGAAGCTGGCGTGCAGCCGCGGCTGGAAGTCCTTGAGGTCGCCGTTGTGCGCGAACACCCAGTAGCGGCCCCACAGCTCGCGAACGAAAGGGTGGCAGTTCTCCAGGGCGATCTCGCCCTGCGTGGCCTTGCGGATGTGCGCGATGACGCTGCGGCTCTTGATCGGGTAGCGCCGGATCAGCTCGGCCACGGGCGAGCTGAAGGCCGGCTGGTGGTCCACGAAATGCCGCAGGCCGCGGCCTTCGAAGAAGGCGATGCCCCAGCCGTCGGCATGGTGGTCGGTGCGGCCGCCGCGCTGGGCGAATCCGCTGAAGCTGAACGTCACGTCCGTCGGCGTGTTGCAGTTCATCCCGAGCAGCTGGCACATGGTGGCGGCATTGTGCGGCACCCGGGGCCGGGGCCCGGCCACGGCCCCGGCCGGAGCGCGTGCTCAGTTGGGCTGCACCAGCGCCAGACCCACGATGCGGTCGGCGGTGTTGATCAGGCCCACGCGCTGCGCGGCCTCGTTGGTGGCGGTGAGGCTCACGCGGTAGAGCGTCACGCCCACGTTCGATTGCACCGCCAGGTAGCCGGTGGTGCCGGTGGACTCGATGTCGAAGCCGTTGAAGGCGCTGCCCGTCACGCCCAGCCCGACGCCCGTGTCCAGCGTGCCGTCGTTGGGCGGATTCTGGACCTGCAATGCGCCGCGCGAGAGATCGGCGACGTACAGCGTGGTGCTGGTAGCGCCTGCAACCGAGTTGGTGTACGCGGCGGCGGTGATCGCGGGCGTCGCGGTGATGCCCGGGTTGCCCTGCGCCAGCGGCCCGTCGGTGGTGGTGTCGCCGGTGTCCACGTTGATGCGCAGGTTCTGGCCGGTGTCGCTGACCACGCGCAGCCGGTCGGCCACCGGGTTGAAGTCGATGCCGAACTGGGAGCCGGACAGCGCGGTGTAGGGGTTGTCGTCGCCTGCGGCGGCGCGCAGGGTCGAGACCTGCGCCACGCGGCCGGTGGCGGGGTCGAGCGTGTAGATGCCGCCGCGGTTGCCCAGCGCATAGAGCTGGCGGTTGGCCGGCCGGTAGTCGATGCCGACCAGGGTCTCGCCGGACGCGAGGCCCTGGATGCTCTGCCGGCCGACCACGTTGTCGGGATTGTTGCGGTTGAAGGAGCGCACCTGGTTGTCGGTGGTGATGACCACGGTGTCGCCGACCCCGACCCGGCCGTCTCCGTCGTCGTCACCGCCGCCGCAACCGGCGATGGCGAGCGTCACGGCGCCCAGGATGGAAAAGGGAATGAAAGCTTGCATAGGGAGCCTCTGCCAAGAGTTGAGCCCTCGAGTTTCAGGCGCCCGCCCGGCTGCGTGTGGCTCTGCCGCGAGGCGCAGGCGGCCGATCTCCTGTAGGAGTGCGGCGCGATCCGTTGTGCGACGCCTCAGCCGGCGGCCAGGCGCTGCCGGGCCAGTGCCGCCCCGGCGGCCAGCGCGCGCAGCTTGGCCGTGGCCACCCCGCGGTCCATGGGCGCCAGGCCGCAGTTGGTGCAGGGGAACAGGCGCTCGCGCGCCACGAACTGCAGGGCGCGGCCGATGGTGTCGGCCACCTGCTCGGGCGTTTCCACCACGTCGCTGGCCACGTCGATCACGCCCACCATCACGTCCTTGCCCTTGAGCAAGGCCATCAGGTCGGGCGGCACGTGCGAGCGGTAGCACTCCAGGCTGACCTGGCCGATGCCGCTTCGGGCCAGCGCGGGGAACACCTGCTCGTACTGGCGCCACTCCTCGCCCAGGGTCTTCTTCCAGTCGACGTTGGCCTGGATGCCGTAGCCGTAGCAGATGTGGACGGCGGTGGTGCAGATCAGGCCCTGCGCGGCGCGTTCCAGCGCCTGCACTCCCCAGTCCGCGGCCTCCTTCATGTACACGTTGAACGCCGGCTCGTCGAACTGGATGATGTCCACGCCGTCGGCCTGCAGCGCCAGTGCCTCCTGGTTCAGCAGCTCGGCGAACGCAAAGGCCATCTTCACCCGGTCGCCATAGAAGCGGTCGGCCACGGTGTCGACGATGGTCATGGGGCCGGGCAGGGTGAACTTCAGCTTGTGCCGGGTATGGGCCCGGGCCAGGCGGGCCTCGAACGCGTGCACGCGCCCCTTGAGCTTGAGCGGCGCCACCACCTGCGGCACCAGCGCCTTGTAGCGGTCGTTGCGGATGCCCATTTCGACCTTGTGCTCGAAATCGATGCCGTCCACCTGCTCCAGGAAGCCGTGCACGAAATGCTGGCGGGCCTGCTCGCCGTCGGTGACGATGTCCAGCCCCGCGTCTTCCTGCGCCTTGATCCACAGCAGCGTGGCGTCCTGCTTGGCCTCGCGCAGCGCCTCGCCCTGGACCTTCCACTGGGGCCAGAGCTTGCGGGTTTCGGCCAGCCAGCCGGGCTTGGGCAGGCTGCCGGCGATCGAGGTGGGGAACATGGCGTCTCCTGGTTGTCGTGGTTTCAGACCATGGGCGGTGCCGCCGCGCAGGCCGGGCACAGGCACGCCCGGTCCCGGGCCGACGGCGGCACGCGGGCCAGCAGCTCGGCCGGGAAGCGGGCCTGCGTGCACCAGCACGGCGGCTGCGCAATCCCGGTGGCCCGGGCGGCTTCCATGGCGCAGCCGTTGCCGCGCCCGCACAGCGGGCACAGCCGCGGGTCGGGGGTGGGTGCCAGTGGCTGCATGGGCCCAGTTTAAGCCGCGCCCGGCCTTGGGAACGTCTGCTTGCAGCGCCCACCGGTGGAAACCCAAGGCCGCGCACGAGGGGGCCTACCATGGCCCGAATTTCCTGCAGGATCCCCTTCACATGCCCCGTGCGACCGGCTATGCCGCCACCTCGCCCACCACGCCCCTGGGCCCGTTCACCTTCGAGCGCCGCGCCCCCGGGCCGGACGACGTGGCCCTGGACATCCTCTACTGCGGGGTGTGCCACTCCGACCTGCACACCGTGCGCAACGAATGGGGCAACACCCTCTACCCCAGCGTGCCCGGGCACGAGATCGTCGGTCGCGTGACGGCCGTGGGCGAGCGGGTGGACCGGTTCCGCGTCGGCGACCTGGCCGGCGTCGGCTGCATGGTCGACAGCTGCCAGCGCTGCCGGCCGTGCGCGCAGGGGCTGGAGCAGTACTGCGAGAACGGCTTCACCGGCACCTACAACGGGCCGGAGCAGAAGACCGAGGCCAACACCTACGGTGGCTACTCGGACAGCATCGTGGTGCGGCAATCCTTCGTGCTGCGCATCTCGCACGGCCAGGAGGCGCTGCCCGCCGTGGCACCCCTGCTGTGCGCCGGCATCACGACCTACTCGCCGCTGCGCCAGTGGCAGGTCGGCCCCGGCCACAAGGTGGGCATCGTGGGGCTGGGCGGGCTGGGCCACATGGGGGTGAAGATCGCCGCGGCCATGGGCGCGCACGTGGTGCTGTTCACCACCTCGGCCAACAAGCGCGACGACGCGCTGCGCCTGGGCGCCCGCGAGGTCGTGGTGTCGCGCAACGAGTCCGGGATGGCGGCCCATGCCGGCAGCTTCGACTTCATCCTCGACACCGTCGCGGCGCCGCACGACCTGGATGCCTTGATCCAGCTGCTCAAGCTGGACGGCACCCTGACGCTGGTGGGCGCGCCTTCCTCGCCGCACCCCTCGCCCGGGGTGTTCGGCCTGATCATGAAGCGCCGCCGGCTGGCGGGCTCGCTGATCGGCGGCATCCGCGAGACCCAGGAGATGCTGGACTTCTGCGCCGCGCACGGCATCGTCTCGGACATCGAGATGATCCGCATGGACCGGATCGAGGCCGCCTACGAGCGCATGGTCCGCGGCGACGTCAAGTACCGCTTCGTGGTGGACATGGCCACGCTGGCGGCCTGAGGGCCGCGCGGACGGCTAGGCGCACTCCGCCTGCATCTGCGGGAACAGCAGGCGGCCCGGGTCGGCGGCGGCGGCGCGCGCCGGGTCGCTCAGGCTGGCGCGCACGGCGCTGTCGTCCAGCTGCGGATGGCTGGCGCGCGCGTAGGCCGTGATCTGCAGCGCCAGCACGTCCAGCAGCTCCAGGCCCTGCTGCAGGCGCTGCCGGAAGCCGGCGTCGTCCAGCGGGTCGGTCAGGCCGCGGTTGAGCTCGGCGAACCAGGGCAGGGCGGCCTGGTCCAGCATGCGCGCGCGGTCCGGCGCGCGCCCGGCCGCGTCCCAGGCGCGCAGGAAATCCTGCATCGCGATGCCCAGCTTCTGCACGGCCGCCAGCGGCTGCTGCAGCCGCCCCATGGCCGTCACGTCGGTGAGCTTGCCCTGGAAGTACAGCGGGCACATCACGCCCCAGTAGTACGTGTAGTCCCACAGCACCTTGACCGGCATCACCTGCGCGTTGCCGAACAGCCGGTACTGGCCGGTGTAGATCGGCAGCATGTTGCGGTACAGGGAGAAGAACACCGACTGGTAGATGTCGGCGTACATCGCCGCCGGCTTGCCGGCGCGGTCGTGCGCCACCAGCTCGGTGATGAAGCCGTTGGCGATGGCGATGAAGTCGCTGCCCGGCGAGTAGAACGGGTCCAGGAACACGCCGGCCTCGCCGGTCAGCGCCCAGCGCGCCTGGCCGTCGAACACCTGCCTGCAGCCGTAGGAGAAGTTCCTGAAGAAGGCGAAGTCCTGCAGCCGGTCGCGCCGGGCGTCGAGCTCGGCATGCAGCCGGGGCTGGTGCCGGGCCAGCCATTCCATGGCGCGCTCGAAGCTGTTCATGCCCTCGATCGGGTGCATGCGCGCGTCGCAGACGATGCCCACCGAATGCGAGCCCGAGGCCAGCGGGATCAGCCAGGCCCAGTAGCCGTCGCCGCACAGGTGGTTGGTGGACAGCCAGCGGTGCGGCGGATCGCAGCGTGCCAGCCACTGCGCATCGCCGCTCCAGTCGTTCACGTCCAGCCGGTCCTGGATGCGGAACCACACGGCGTTGGCCTCGTGGCCGTTGGGCTCGGCCAGGCCCAGCTTGCGCTTGAGCAGGCCGGCGCGGCCGCAGGCGTCGACCAGCCAGCGTGCACGCAGTTCCTGCGCCTGGCCGCCGCGCTCGTAACGGACGGTGTGCAGGCTGTCCCGGACGGCGCCGTCGGCCAGCTCGATGCTGCGCACCAGCGCCTGGTCCTGGAAGCGGATGCCGCGCTCCAGTGCCAGCCGTCCCAGGGCGTTCTCGAAGATGCCGCGGTCGATCTGCCACGCCGGCGTGGCCAAGGGCCTGCTCGCGCCCAGCTCGGTCACGCCGTCGATGTCGCCGCGGCCGTCGTTGAAGAAGAAGCGGAAGCCGAACTTCTTGAGCTGCCGCTCGCGCAGGTGCTCCTTCAGCCCCAGCACCTCGGCGAAGTAGTGCGCGCCTATCTCCACGGTGGACTCGCCCACCTTGTGCGCCGCCTCCGGCGCCGGGTGGGCACGGCGTTCCAGCACCACGATGTCCAGGTCGGCGAAGCGCTGGCGCAGCTGCAGGGCCAGGCTCAGCCCCGCCAACCCGCCCCCCAGGACCAGGATGCGGTCATTTGCCGCAGGGCTGTGGGGTGGATGCAATGGCAGGGTCATGATGAGGCGGCTACCCTACCAGAAGCTAGAATCGCCAGCCCATCCGCTAGGCGTTTTTTCTGAAGTTGTCCATGACCGACCGTACGACGTCCCCCCGGGCCGGCCACCCCGCCGATGACGCCTTGCTGCGCGAAGTGGCCCAGCTGGTGGTCTCGGCGCTGCACCTGGAAACCCCGGCGGCCGAGATCGCGCCCGACGAGCCGCTGTACGGCGAGGGCCTGGGCCTGGACTCCATCGACATCCTTGAGGTGGCGCTGGTGGTCTCCAAGAAATACGGCCTGCAGCTGCGCGCCGACCATGAGGACAACACCCGCATCTTCGCTTCGCTGCGCAGCCTGGCCGACCACATCGCCGCGAACAGGACCACGTGAACGCGCTGCATGCGCCGCTGTCCTGGCGCCCCCTGGCCGCCGGCCTGGCGGCGGCCGCGGCGGCCGTGGCCTATGCGGTGCTGTGCCATTGGGCGGCTTCGGCGCCCGAGCCCGGCCTGCTGGAGGCGGCGGTCTTCATCGTCCCGCTGATGGCCTTCGCGCTGGCGCTGGCCTGGCGTTCGGCCCACCGGGCGGCCTGGCTGGCGCTGTGGCTGGCCGGCTGCGGCGCGCTGTTCCTGCTGCGCGACCGGCTGGGCGCGGGCACGACCTGGGTGCTGCTGCTGCAGCACCTGGGCTTCAACGCCCTGATCGGCCTGGGCTTCGCGCGCACGCTGCTGCCGGGCGCGGTGCCGCTGGTCTCGCGCCTGGCGGCGCTGGTGCACGGCGGCGCGCTGACGCCGCTGCAGCAGCGCTACACGCGCGGCGTGACCTGGGCCTGGACCCTCTATTTCGCGGCCTCCTCGGCCGGGTCGGTGCTGCTGTTCGCGCTGGCGCCGGTGGCTGTCTGGTCGGCTTTCGTCAACCTGTTCTCCATGCCGCTGATGGGCGCCATGTTCGTGGGCGAGTTCCTGGTCCGGGTGGCGGTCATCCCGCGCGCCCAGCGCAGCGGCTTCACCCAGGCCATTGCGGCCTACCGCCGGATGACGCAGCGCACCGGTGCGCCGGACGCGCCCGGCGGGCCCTGAGCCGAGGATAGCCATGGACACCTTCCCGCTCGTCAGCCACGCCTCGCCTGGCGACACCGTGGCCTGGCGCCACGGCCAGCCGGTCAGCGTGGCGCAGTTCGTCGCCGACGTGGCGCGGCTGGCAGCCGCCCTGCCGCCCGGCGGCTTCATGCTCAATGCCTGCGGCGACCGCTACCGTTTCGCCGTCGGCCTGTCGGCGGCGCTGGTGGCCGGCAAGGTCAGCCTGCTGCCGCCCAGCCACACGGCCGAGTCGGTGCGGCAGATGCGCGCCTTCGCGCCCGACGTGTTCTGCCTGGCCGACGCGCCCAGCAGCATCGAGCTGCCGCTGTTCCGCTACGACGATGCCGTCGCGTCGCTGACCCCACCCTGGGAGGCCCGGGCCGCGCCGGTGCCGCGGATCCCGGCCGACCGCACCGTGGCCTTCGTCTTCACCTCCGGCTCCACCGGCACGCCGGTGCCGCACCGCAAGCAGTGGGGCGCGCTGGTCCGGGACGTGCGGGCCGAGGCGCAGGCGCTGGCCCTGCCGGCCGGCGCGCGGCCGCAGATCCTGGGCACGGTGCCGCCGCAGCACATGTACGGCATCGAATCCACCGTGCTGCTGGCCATGCACAGCGGCGGCGCCTTCAGCGCCGCCCATCCGTTCTACCCGGCCGACATCGCCGCCGAGCTGGGCCGGCTGCCGCAGCCGCGCATGCTGGTGACCACGCCGGTGCACCTGCGCGCCCTGCTGGATGCGGGCGTGGCGGTGCCGCAGCTGGCCTTGCTGCTGTCGGCCACGGCGCCGCTGTCGGCCGAGCTTGCCGAGCGCGCCGAACGCACGCTGGACGCGCCGCTGCAGGAGATCTACGGCTCCACCGAAACCGGCCAGATCGCCACCCGCCGCAGCACCCACACCTCGCACTGGAGCCTGCTGCCCGGCATCGCCCTGGCCGAGCGCGAGGGCCGCTTCTGGGCCCAGGGCGGCCACGTGGCCGAGCCCACGCCGCTGGGCGACGTGCTGGAGCTGGAATCGCCCGGGGCGCCGGGCGCACGCTTCCTGCTGCACGGGCGCATCGGCGACCTGGTCAACATCGCCGGCAAGCGCAACTCGCTGGCCTACCTCAACCACCAGTTGCTGGCCATCGAGGGCGTGCGCGACGGCGTGTTCCTGCTGCCCGGGCACGAACCGGCCGACGGCGTGGCCCGCCTGGCGGCCTTCGTGGTCGCGCCGGGGCTCACGGCGGCGCAGGTGCGCGCCGGCCTGCGCGAGCGCATCGACCCCATCTTCATGCCGCGGCCCCTGGTGCTGCTGGACGCGCTGCCGCGCAACAGCACGGGCAAGCTCACGCGCGAGACGCTGGACGCCCTGGCGCGGCGGCACCTGCGCGCCGCGCCCGCCGCAGGCCTGGTGCCCGATCCGCAGGCGCAGACCCTGGTGTTCGCGCCCGGGCACCCGGCCTTCGCCGGCCATTTCCCCGGCGCGCCCATCGTGCCCGGCGTGCTGCTGCTGGACGCCGCGCTCCACGCCGTGGAGACCCAGGGCCTGGCCGTCGGCGAGATCGCCTCGGCCAAGTTCCTGTCCCCCGTGGGTCCGGGCCGGCCGGTCACGCTGGCCTGCACGGCGCAGGCCGGCCGCGCGCGCTTCGAGATCATGGACGCGGCCGGCCAGCCGGTGGCCAGCGGGCAGCTGCAGACGGAGGCTCCGAGGTGAGCGCCCTGTGGCCGAACACCAAGGCCGAGCCGCCCGCCGAGCCGGCTGGCGGCTCGGCGAACAGCTCGACCTTCGACAGCAAGCCGGCGGTCGAGCCGGCCCTGGCGGACTGGGCGCGCCGGCCCGAGCGCAGCAACATGCTGGCGCTGCGCTTCATGGCCTGGGTGTCGCTGCGCCTGGGGCGCCGCGCCGCGCGCAGCCTGCTGCATGCCGTGGCCCTCTATTTCCTGCTGTTCGCGCCGGCGGCGCGGCGCGCTTCGGCCGAATGGCTGCGCCGCGTGCGCGGACCCCATGCCCCGGCGCCGGGCTGGCGCGACCTGCACCGCCATTTCGTGGCCTTCGCCTCGGTGGTGCACGACCGCGTGTTCCTGGTCAACGACCAGTGCGAGCTGTTCGACGTGGAGATGCACAACGAGGCCTTCACCCGCGAGCTGCGCGAGCGCGGCCGCGGACTGATGCTGATGGGCGCCCACATGGGCAGCTTCGAGGTGCTGCGTGCGCTGGGCCGCCGCACCCCCGGCCTGCGCGTGGCCATGGCCATGTACAAGGAGAACGCGCAGAAGATCAACCAGCTGCTGTCGGCGATCAACCCCTCGGCCGAGATGGACGTGGTGGCCCTGGGCCAGATGGACTCCATGCTGCAGCTGCATGCCCTGCTGGACAGCGGCAACACCATCGTGGGCATGATGGGCGATCGGGTGCTGGGCGCCGAGGCCACGCGCGAGATCATGTTCCTGGGGCAGCCCGCGCACTTCCCGCTGGGCCCGTTCCGCATGGCGGCCATCCTGCGCCGGCCGGTGATCTTCGTGGTGGGCCTGTACGGCGGCGGCAACCGCTACGACCTGCACTTCGAGAAGCTGGCCGATTTCTCCGAGGTGCCGCCGGGCGGCCGTCAGGCACAGATGGAGGCGGCCATGGACCGCTACGTGATGCTGCTGGAGAAGTACGCGCGCCTGGCGCCGTACAACTGGTTCAACTTCTACGACTTCTGGCGCCAGCAGGTACCGGGGGCGCGGCCGTGAGGCGGCGTGCCTGCCTGGCCGGCGCCATGCTGGCCGCAGCGGCCGCCGTGCTGCCCGCCTCCGCCGCAGCGCCCGCCTGGAGCCTGGATGAACTGATGCAGGCGCTGGCGCGCAACAAGGTCTCGCGCGCCACCTTCGTCGAGAAGAAATACCTGGCCCTGCTGGACGCGCCCGCCCCCTCCTCGGGCGAGCTGCAGTTCACCGCGCCCGACCGGCTGGAGCGGCGCACGCTGCAGCCGCGCCCGGAGACCGTGGTGCTGCAGGGCGACACGCTGACGCTCACCCGCGGCAGCCGCGCCGTGACGCTGCGGCTGCAGGACCATCCCGCCCTCGTCGCGCTGACCGAGAGCGTGCGCGCCACGCTGGCCGGCGACCGCGCCGCGCTGGAGCGCCACTACCGGGTGCGGCTGGAGGGCAGCCGGGCCCGCTGGGCGATGACGCTCACGCCCACCGACCCGGCCACCCGTGCCTTCGTGCTGGAGCTGCGCCTGGAAGGCAGCGGCGGCCAGGTGCGCACGGTCGAGACGCTGCAGTCCGACAAGGACCGCTCGGTGATGACCATCACCCCGGTTCCGGGAACGTGAGGGACGCGCGCCGCTGGCTGCCGGTCGCGCTGTGGCTGCTGGCCATGGCGGTGGCCGCCGTGCTGGTGGCGCGGGCCCGCTTCACCGCCGACATGTCGGCCTTCCTGCCTCAGGCGCCCACCGCCGAACAGCAGTTGCTGGTGGACCAGCTCAGCGATGGCCTGGTGTCGCGGCTGATCCTGGTGGGCATCACGGGCGCCGACGCCGGGCAGCGCGCCGAGCTCTCGCGCCGCCTGGCGGCGCAGCTGCGCGCCGATGCGAAGTTCGTCGCCGTGGCCAACGGCGAGAGCACCGGGATGGAGCGCGACCAGGCCCTGCTGTTCCGGCACCGCTATGCGCTCAGCCCGGCGGTGACCCCCGAGCGCTTCGGCGTGCCGGGCCTGCGTGCCGCCATCCAGGACACGCTGGACCTGCTGGCCTCGCCGGCCGGCCTGCTGGTCAAGGACCTGGTGCCGCGCGACCCCACCGGCGAGATCGTCACCCTGGTCGAGCAGCTGGGCGCCCAGTCCGCCACGGCGCAGAACCGGCCCCGCATCCTCGAGGGCGTCTGGGCCTCGCGCGACGGCCGGCGCGCCGTGCTGCTGCTGCAGACCCGCGCGCCCGGCGGCGACACCGATGCCCAGCAGGCCGCCGTGCACGCGGTGCACCAGGCCTTCGACCGGGCGCGGGGCGAGACGGGTGCCCAGGCGGCCTCGCTGCAGCTGGCCGGCCCCGGCGTGTTCGGCGTGCAGATCCGCGAGCGCATCGAGCGCGAGGTCACGCGCCTGTCGGCCGCCGGCACGGCCCTGATCGTCGTCCTGCTGCTGCTGCTGTACCGCTCGCTGCCGGCGCTGGTGCTGGGCCTGCTGCCGGTGGCCTCGGGCGTGCTGGTGGCCATCGCGGCGGTGTCGCTGGGTTTCGGCACGGTGCACGGCCTCACGCTGGGCTTCGGCACCACGCTGATCGGCGAGGCGGTGGACTACTCCATCTACCTGTTCGTGCAGTCGCGCCAGGGCGGCGGGCGCACCGGCGAGGCCGACTGGGCGCGGCGTTTCTGGCCCACCATCCGCCTGGGCGTGCTGACCTCGCTGTTCGGCTTCGCGGCCCTCTTGTTCTCGGGCTTCCCGGGCCTGGCGCAGCTGGGCCTGTACTCCATCGCCGGCCTGGCCACGGCGGCCCTGGTGACGCGCTGGGTGCTGCCGCGGCTGCTGCCCGAGCGCTTCGCGGTGCGCGACATCTCGGCGCCGGGCCTGTGGCTGTCGCGGGCGGTGGCCAGCGCCGGAGCGCTGCGCTGGCCGGCGCTGGCCCTGGTCGCGGCCTCGCTGCTGGTGCTGGTGCTGCATCGCGACCGCGTGTGGAACCACGAGCTGGCGGCGCTCAACCCCACGCCCGCCGCCGACCAGGCGCTGGACCAGTCGCTGCGCGCCGACCTGGGCGCGCCCGACGTGCGCTTCCTGGTGGTGATCGCCGCCGGCAGCCAGGAACAGGCATTGGCCGGCGCCGAGCAGGCGGCGGCCGCGCTGCAGCCGCTGGTCGAGCGCAACCTCCTGGGCGGCGTGGACAGTCCCACGCACCTGCTGCCACCCATGGCCACCCAGCGCGCGCGCCTGGCCGCCATCCCGCCGCGGCCCGAGCTGGAGCGCCGCCTGCGCGAGGCCCTGGCCGGCCTGCCGCTCCAGCCTTCGCGCCTGCAGGGCTTCCTGGAGGATGCCGAGCGCGCCCGCCAGTCGCCGCCGGTGCAGCGCGCCGACCTGGACGGCACCACGCTGGCGGTGGCGGTGGACGGCATGCTGGTGCAGCGGACCCTCGAAGGCCAGGGCGCGCAGTGGCGCGCCTTCCTGCCGCTGCACGCGCCGCGCGGGGCCAGCGGCACGCTGGACCCGGCGCCGATCCGCGCCGCCCTGGCCGCGCTGCCGGCGCAGGCCGGCCGCGTGCTGCTGGTGGACCTCAAGGGCGAGGCCGATGCGCTGTACAGCGGCTACCTGCGCGAGGCCCTGCTGCTGTCGCTGGCCGGGCTGGTGGCCATCGTCATCCTCATCGCCGTCGCGCTGCGCTCGCTGCGGGCCACGCTGCGCGTGATGGCGCCGCTGGCCGGCGCCGTGCTGGCGGTGATGGCCGGGCTGGCCCTGGCCGGCCAGGCGCTCAGCATCCTGCACCTGATCGGCCTGCTGCTGGTGGTCGCCGTCGGCTCCAACTACGCGCTGTTCTTCGCCGGCGGCGGCAAGGAGGGCGGCATCTTGCCCACCACCCTGGCCTCGCTGCTGTTCGCCAACGTGGCGGCGGTGCTGGGCTTCGGCATCCTGGCGCTGTCCAGCGTGCCGGTGCTGCACGCCATCGGCATCACCGTGGGGCCGGGCGCGGTACTGGCGCTGGTGCTGGCCGCGGTGTTCGCCGCACCGCGCCGGGCGGAAAGGGCGGAGGTTTTCCAATGAGCTTCGTCCACCACCGCTGGCCGGGCCCGGGCGCCGCCACCCAGCTGTGGCTCATGCTGCCCGGCGCCTACATGAAGCCGGCGGACTTCGTCCAGGCCGGCTTCGTGCAGGCGCTGCACGCGCGGGGCCTGGCGCACGACGTGGCGCTGCTGGACGCCAACGTGGCCGAGGTGGCCGACGGTTCGGCCCTGCTGCGGCTGCAGGACTTCCTGCGCCGCGAGGCGCCGCCCGGGATGCCGCTGCGGCTGCTGGGCATCTCCCTGGGCGCGCACCTGGCCATGCTGTGCCTGGCGCAAGGCGACGAGGCGGCGCGGCGCGCCGACGGCGCCGTGCTGCTGGCGCCGTACCTGGGACCCCGCGACGTGGTGGCCGAGGTGGCCACGGCGGGACTGGCCCAGTGGTCGCCTGCCTGCATTGCCGGCAATGACGTGGACCGCCGGATCTGGCGCTGGCTGCAGCGCGATGCGGCCCGGCACGAGCTGCACCTGGGCTATGGCGCCGACGACCGCTTCGCCCCCGCGCATGCGCTGATGGCGCAGGCGCTGCCGCCGCAGTGCGTGGACGTGCAGCCCGGCGACCACGCCTGGCCGGTCTGGACGCAGCTGTGGCAGCGCCACCTGGAGCGCACCCATGGCCGCTGAACTCCATGCCCCGGTGGCGCCACGCTGGCGACCCTCGCCCCTGGTCGCGGGCTCGCTGCTGCTGCACGGCCTCGCGCTGCTGCTGGCGGCCTGGCGCCCCCAGTGGTGGCCGCAGCTGCTGGCCGTGCTGGTGGCCGACCACGTGTTGCTGACCGCCTGCGGCCTGTGGCCGCGCAGCCATTGGCTGGGGCCCAACCTCGTGCGCCTGCCCGCGGCGGCGGCGGCGCGCGGCGAGGTCGCGATCACCATCGACGACGGCCCGGACCCGGAGGTCACGCCCGCGGTGCTGGACATCCTCGACGCGCACGGCGCCCGCGCCACCTTCTTCTGCATAGGCACGCAGGCGCGGCGCCATCCGCAGCTGTGCCAAGAAATCGTGCGGCGCGGCCACGCCATCGGGAACCACAGCCAGCACCACCGCCACCATTTCTCCTTCCTGGGCCCGCGCGGCTTGCGGCGCGAGCTGCAGGCGGCGCAGGACACGCTCGCCGGGATCACCGGCCGGCGCCCGCGCTTCTTCCGCGCGCCGGCCGGCCTGCGCAACCCGCTGCTGGACCCGGTGCTGCCGGGCCTGGGCCTGCGGCTGGCCAGCTGGACACGCCGCGGCTTCGACACCCGCACCCACGACGCCGGGCTGCTGCTGCGGCGCCTGACGCACGAGCTGGCGGCCGGCGACATCCTGCTGCTGCACGACGGCCACGCGGCGCGCGGCGCCGACGGCCGCCCCGCCATCCTGGCCGTGCTGCCCCGGCTGCTGGAGCGCCTCGCCGCCGCCGGCCTGAAGCCGGTCACCCTGGACCACGCCATCCCTCCCACGACGCCATGACCGCCCACCTGCACGACGGCCCCCGCCCCGCCCAGCATTTCGTCCGCCGGCTGGTGGCGAGCGCCGCACAGCCCTACCGCCAGGCCGGCCACTACGCCTGGCATTTCGCCAGGGGCAAGCTCGGAGGCGACCCGGCCTTCGCCGGCCTGCTGGCGCGCGGCCTGCTGACCGGGCGCCGGCGCATCCTGGACATCGGCTGCGGCCAGGGCCTGCTCACCTCGTGGATCTTCGCGGCGCAGGAGGCGGCGCGCCAGGGCGGGTGGCCGGCGGCCTGGCCCGCGGCGCCCGCGCCCGCGCAGGTGCACGGCATCGAGCTGATGCGGCACGACGTGGACCGCGCCAACGAGGCGATGAAGCAGGAGGTCGCGGCGGGCCGCGCCCGCTTCACCTGCGCCGACATGTGCAGCGCCGACTTCGGCCAGGCCGATGCGGTGGTGATCCTGGACGTGCTGCACTACGTGCCCGTCGCGGCGCAGGACGGCGTGCTGCGCCGGGTGCGGGCCGCGCTGCCCGCCGGCGGCGTGCTGCTGCTGCGCATCGGCGACGCCGCCGGCGGCCTGCCGTTCAGGATCAGCAACTGGGTGGACTTCGTGGTCACCACCCTGCGCGGCCACCGGCTCACCCGGCTGTACTGCCGGCCGCTGGCCGAGTGGCAGCGCGTGCTGGCCGGCCTGGGCTTCGAGGTGCAGGCGCAGCCCATGAGCGAGGGCACGCCCTTCGCCAACGTGCTGCTGGTCGCGCGCGTGCCCGAGCCAGGCCAGAGCCATTGAGGCGCTTGCTACCAT
Organism: Ramlibacter tataouinensis TTB310; assembly: GCF_000215705.1. Classification (NCBI taxonomy): domain Bacteria; kingdom Pseudomonadati; phylum Pseudomonadota; class Betaproteobacteria; order Burkholderiales; family Comamonadaceae; genus Ramlibacter; species Ramlibacter tataouinensis. The sequence continues at coordinate 262,522 of NC_015677.1, forward strand.
CCCACCCACCATCCCGCCCGTCCACCGTGCGCGCACCGCTGCATCTCTCCCACTTCACCGCCACCAGCTGCCTGGGCGCCGGCAACCCCGCCACGCACCAGGCCCTGCTGGCGCGGCGCAGCGGCCTCGCGCCCTGCGATTTCGACGACGCGCAGCTGTCCACCTGGACCGGCACCGTGGCCGGCGTCGATGAGGTCCTGCTGCCGGCGCAGCTGGCCGAGTACGACTGCCGCAACAACCGCCTGGCCCAGCTCGGGCTGGAGCAGGACGGCTTCGCCGCCGCAGTGCGCGAGCTGGCCGGCCGCTTGGGCGCCGCGCGGGTCGGCGTGTTCCTGGGCACCAGCACCTCGGGCATCTACGAGACCGAGCTGGCCTACCGCGTGCGCGACGCGGCCACCGGCGCGCTGCCCGAAAGCCTGGTCTACCACGGCAGCCACAACCCCTATTCGCTGGCCGCCTTCGTGCGCGCCTACTTCGGCCTGCAGGGACCGGCGGTGTCCGTGTCCTCGGCCTGTTCGTCCAGCGGCAAGGTGTTCGGCTCGGCCTGGCGCCTGATAGAGGCCGGCCTGATCGACGCCGCCATCGTCGGCGGCGTGGATTCGCTGTGCCTCACCACCCTGTACGGCTTCGGCTCGCTGGACGTGCTGTCCGACGCGCCCTGCCGGCCCTTCGACGCGCAGCGCCGCGGCATCTCCATCGGCGAGGGCGCGGCCTTCGCGCTGCTGGTGCGCACGCCGGCCTCGCTGCCGGCCGATGCGGTGCTGCTGCGCGGCGTGGGCGAGTCCAGCGACGCGCACCACATGTCCTCGCCGCATCCCGAGGGGCTGGGCGCGAAGATGGCCATGGAACAGGCCCTGCGGATGGCCGGCGCGCCCGCCGACGCGGTGGACTACATCAACCTGCACGGCACCGCCACGCCCGCCAACGACGCGGCCGAGGGCAAGGCCGTGGCCGCCCTGTTCGGGCCGCAGGGCGTGCCCTGCAGCTCGACCAAGGGCGCCACCGGCCACACGCTGGGGGCGGCCGGCGGCATCGAGGCCGTGGTCAGCGCGCTGGCGCTGCAGCACGGCATGGCCTGGGCCGGCGTGAACACCGGGCAGCTGGACCCCGGCATCCCGGTGGACTACCTCACCGACAACCGCGCCATGCGCATGGCCTGCGTCATGAGCAACTCCTTCGGTTTCGGCGGCACCAACTGCAGCCTGCTGCTGGGACGGGCGGGATGAGCGGGGTGCAACGACTGGAGGTCTGGGTCGACGGCATCGGCCTGCTCGGCCCGGGGCTGGACGACTGGACCGGCGGGCGCGCCGTGCTGGCCGGCCTGGCCCCGGCGCGCGACGAGAAGACCCGCGTGCCCGCGCCCACCACCTTGCCCGCGGCCGAGCGGCGCCGTGCCGGCACGGCCGTCAAGGCCGCCATCGCGGTCGGCCTGCAGGCGCTGCAGGCCTCGGGCACCGCGCCGCAGGGCCTGGCCACGGTGTTCACCTCCTCCGGCGGCGACGGCGTCAACTGCCACGAGATCTGCGCCGCGCTGGCCTCGTCGGACCGGCTGATCTCGCCCACGCGCTTCCACAACTCGGTGCACAACGCGCCCTCGGGCTACTGGAGCATCTCCACCGGCGCCATGGCGACCTCGTCCGTGCTGTGCGCCCACGACGGCAGCTTCGGCGCCGGCCTGCTGGAGGCGATGGCGCAGTGCGCCGTCGATCGGCAGCCGGTGCTGCTGGTGGCCTACGACACCGACTATCCGCAGCCGCTGCGCGGCGTGCGTCCCATTCCCGACACCTTGGGCGTGGCGCTGCTGCTGTCGCCGCAGGCGGGCCCGCACAGCCTGGCGCGGCTGGCCCTGCAGCCGGCCAGTGCGCTGACGCCGCAGGCGGCGCAGCGCCTTGCCGACCCGGTGCTCGAGGCCTTGCGCACCGCCATTCCGACCGCGCGTTCGCTGCCGCTGCTGCAGGCGCTGGCCCAGGCTCCGGTATCCGCGCAGGCCGTGGTGCTGGACTACCTGCCCGGCCAGCAGCTGGCGCTGGAGGCGGCGCCATGCTGATGGACGCGGCCCAGATCGCCCGGCGCATCCCGCACCAGGGCCGCATGTGCCTGCTGGACGGCGTGCTGGCCTGGGACGCCGAGCACATCCGCTGCCGGGCTTCCAGCCATCGCGGCGGCGACCACCCGCTGCGCGCCAACGGCCGCCTGGGCATCGCCTGCGGCATCGAATACGCGGCCCAGGCCATGGCGGTGCACGGCGCCCTGCTCGCCGAAGCGGCCGGCGTGGCGGCGCAGGCGCCGCGCGTGGGCTACCTGGCGGCGGTGCGCGGCGTGAAACTGTATGCGCACCGTCTGGACGACGTCGTGGCCGACCTGGCGGTCCGGGCGCAGCGCCTGGTGGGCGACGGCAACCACATCATCTATGGCTTCGACGTGAGCGGCGAGGGCCGGCTTTTGTTGAGCGGCCGCGCCACCGTGGTGCTGGACGCCGGCCTGGCCGCGCGCTTGGCCGGCGGAGCGAAGGCATGAACCAGGGCGCCAGCAAGAACAGGCGCGCCCTGGTCACCGGCGGCAGCGGCGGCATCGGTTCGGCCATCTGCCGGCGGCTGGCCTCCCAGGGTTTCGAGGTGCTGGTGCACGCCAACCGCCAGCCGGTCGCGGCCGAGCGGCTGGTCGCCGAGATCGCCGCCGCCGGCGGCAGCGCCCAGGCCTGCGTGTTCGACGTCACCGACGGCCCGGCCACCGCCCAGGCCCTGGAAGCCCTGCTCGAAGGCGGACCCATCCAGGTGGTGGTGAACAACGCCGGCATCCACGACGACGCGGTGTTCCCCGGCATGCAGCCGGCGCAGTGGCACCGCGTCATCGACGTCTCGCTGCACGGCTTCTTCCACGTCACGCAGCCGCTGGTCATGCCCATGCTGCGCACCCGCTGGGGCCGCATCATCAACATCACCTCGGTGGCCGGCATCGCCGGCAACAAGGGCCAGGCCAACTACTCGGCGGCCAAGGGCGCGCTGCACGCGGCGAGCAAGACGCTGTCCATGGAGCTGGCCAGCCGCGGCATCACCGTCAACTGCGTGGCGCCCGGCATCATCCAGACCTCGATGAGCGAGGCGGCGTTCGATGCCCAAGCCGTCGCCCAGCTGGTGCCGGTCAAGCGCGCCGGCCGGCCGGAGGAGGTGGCCGGGCTGGTGGCCTACCTGGCCTCGGAGGAGGCGGGGTACATCACCGGGCAGGTGATCTCGATCAACGGCGGGATGATCTGACCTGCTCAGGCGCGGTGGCGCGCATCGCGCGCCGACGCCATCCTGAGTTCCTGCAGGATGGCGGCTTCCTCCGGCTGCAGGTCCTTGCGCAGCTGGTTTGCGACTTCCCTGGCCCACTTTGCGGTGGCCGCCAGGTTGGCGGCCGTGGTCACCCGGATGCAGCAGGACAGGAGCTCCGGCAGCCTGGCGGAAAAAAGGAACTCGCTGTACCCGACCTCCGTGAGCTGGAGCGTGCCGTCGGGCTGCAGCTCGCATTCGAGCAGCGGGGAGTCCACGACGATGATGGGCAATGCCGCGGCGGCGACCTTCCCTCCGGCAGCGCTCGTGGGCGGGAACAGGGCCTTGCATGCGGACAGCACGTGCAGCGCGGCCTCGTAGCCCAGGTCGTTGGTTTGCGAGAAGGCCTGCTGCAGCGCATAGCCGCACTTGCCTTCCCGGTGCAGCAGGGGCTCGACGCCGAGCTCGTTGACCCGCCGGTGGGTCAGTGCGGCCTGGGCGCGCTCGGTGAAGACGGCTCGCGTGCGCAGCCGGTTGTAGGCCTCCATGGCGTCGGGCGCGGTCAGCACCACCCAGGGATCCGGTGAGGACTTGCACTCCACCACCATGGCCAGGTGGATCAATCCGAAGATGTCGGGATCGTTCGCCAGCAGGCTGATCTCCCGGCCCTTGCCCGCCCGCGGGTCGGTGTAGGTGGTCGACTGGCGGACCTCGAAGCCGGCGTTCCGAAATGCGGCCGCGGCTTCCATCTCGAGCGGGAAGCCCGTGGCCTCCAGCCAAGAAAGTACCTGAGAGCGCAGATCGGCCACGTATCACCCAATGAATGAAACAAAGAGAGAGAAAAAAAGGGAGTCTTCCGTCCTGAGCAGGCCGCGAGAGAGCAACGACCGCGCAACGAAATGTTACGAGGCATGGTAACTGCCTTGTCACTGATGCGGGGGTGAAGTCCATCAGTATTGTCACTGATGCGCTAGCTCGACAATGGACTTGGCGGGACCAAGATTGACGACCGGCCAGGGCCCCAATCAGCTCAACCGTCTTGTTGAAGCCATGACTCAGCAGTCCACTGCGGGCTCAGGTCAGCCTCCTCAGGGCTTGGCTGAACAAAAACCCAGATACTTCCAGGCAACCACCTGCGCCAAGCGTGCCCTGCTACCGCCCCGCCAGCCGCCGCACCGCCAGCGCCGGCAGCCGCGCCAGGAACCCCAGGAACAGCCGCGAGTGCATCCACGTCAGCAGCAGGTTGTCGCGCAGGTAGTTGAAGTGCGAGACGCCGCCCTCGTCCGGGCGGAAATACTTCACCGGCGCCGGCAGGTTCACCGGCGGCACGCCGCGCCAGCACATGCGCACCACGGCCTCGGGGTCGAAGTCGAAGCGGCGCATCCAGCGCTGGCCGCGCATCACCTGGCGCAGCGGCTCGATGGGGTAGACGCGAAAGCCGTACAGCGAGTCGCCGATGCCGGCCCACAGCGTCTCCAGGTTGGCCCAGCCGTTGGACACCTTGCGGCCGTTGACGCGCAGCGCCGGCGCGCTGGCGTCGAACACCGGCTTGCCCAGCACCATGGCCCCGGGCTGCTGCTGCGACGCCGCCATGAAGCGCGGGATCAGGTCGGCCGGGTGCTGGCCGTCCGAGTCCATGGTCAGGGCATGGGTGAAGCCCTCGGCAGCGGCGGCCTCCAGGCCGTGCAGCACCGCCGCGCCCTTGCCCGAATTGCGCGGCAGCACCAGCACCCGCAGGCCAGGATCGCCCTGCGCCAGCTGCCGCAGGCCCTCGGGCGTGCCGTCCGTGCTGCCGTCCACCACCACCCACACGGGGGACCACTGGGCGCGCGCCGCCCGGACGGTCTCGTAGACCTTGGGGCCGGGGTTGTAGCTAGGGATCAGGACCAGGTGGGTCCGCGACGCGGCCGGCATTCAGCGCGCGTCGGGGGGCAGGGGCAGCGGGGGCAGCCGCGCCGTGGCCAGCTCCTGCTGGAAGTAGGCTTCCAGCTCGGAGGTGAAAGCCTCCACGTCGGCCGGCGGGTCGAAGCGCCGGCCCAGGCGCACGCGGTACACCAGGGGCATGGCCGGCGCCCGGAACAGCGGCCAGCCCTTGCACAGGAAGGGGCTCGAGGTCTCGATGATCAGGGTCTGCACCGGCACGCCGGCGCGCCGCGCGATCACGCCCGCGGTGCGCTGCAGGGCGTTGAGGGGCCGCTGCCGGGTGCGCGTGCCCTCGGGGAACAGCAGCAGGTGGCGGCCGTCCTGGAGGCTGTCGCCGGCGGCGCGCATCATCTGCCGCGGCGGGTCGTTGGTGATGTAGCCGGCCATGCGCGCGCCCACGCCGAACAGCGGGTTCTCCAGGATGTCGGCCTTCATGACGCAGGTCAGCCGCGTCAGGCGCGAGAGCATCAGGGCCGCATCGATCATGGACGGGTGGTTGGGTGCCAGCACCAGGGGCGGCTCGCCCTCCAGCGTGTCCAGCGCCGACAGGTCCAGCCGCACCGCGCCCAGGCGCTCCATCAGCCGCAGGTGGGTGCCGAAGATCCAGCAGATCAGGCGGCGGGCGAACGGCCCGCGCCGCGCCGGCCGCATCAACAGCGCGGCGGCCGAACCCAGCGTGGACGACACCAGGCACAGGGCAGCCAGCGCGGCGAAGCCCAGGTGCAGCCGCGCCGCGTCGCGCAGCCGGCCCAGGGCCCGGTGCGGCACGGGGAAGGGTTCCGAACTAGCCGGCCAGCGCATCGGTGGTTTCGTTGGGCTGGATGTTGGCGCGGCGCCGGCGCATCGCCTGCCACGAGCGCCGCAGGCCGGCCAGCGACAGCAGGTAGTAGATGGCCTTGAGCGCGCGCAGCGAGCCCCAGATCGGCGTCCTGCCGAAGATGTCGCCGGCCAGCATGGACAGCAGCGCCTCCTTGACGCGGAACACGTTGCTCGGGGTCATGAGCATGTCGCGCATGATGGGGTTGGTCACCCGGTAGATGAACCAGGAGAACTCGCGCGGGCCGCGGCGGACCTCCTTGTCGAAGCGGCGCAGCGCCTGGGCGGCGCGCGCCGGCTCGCGCAGGCAGGCCGTGACGGTGTCGGCCGCCACGAAGCCGCCGTGCATGGCCAGCATCACGCCCGAGGAGAACACCGGGTCGATGAAGGCGTAGGCGTCGCCGATCATCAGGTAGCCGGGCCCGTGCGTCTGGTCGCAGCTGTAGGAGAAGTTGCCGGTGGCCTCGACCTCGGACGCCAGCGTCGCGCCTTCCAGCCGGGCGGCCAGGGCGGGGCACAGGGCGATGGTGTCCAGGAAGAACTGGTCCAGCGGCTTGCCGCGGCTTTGCAGGTAGTAGGGCCAGACCACCGCGCCTATGCTGGTGCAGCCGTCGGCCAACGGGATGAACCAGAACCAGCCGTGCTCGAACCAGAAGATGGTGATGTTGCCCTCGGCCTGGCCCTCGTGCCGGCGCGCGCCGGTGAAGTGGGCGTACACCGCCGAGCTGTTGTGGCGCGGGTTGCGGCGCTTGGTGCCGAACTTCTTGCCCAGCACCGTGTCGCGGCCCGAGGCGTCGACGACGAAGCGGGCGTTCCAGTGCTCGGTGCGGCCGTCGTCGTGGCGGGCCTCCACCTCGGCGCCGCTGCCGTCGGGCCGGAAGGCCACGTCGCGCACGCGGCAGCCTTCGATCACCTCGGCGCCCTTGCGCTGGGCATTGCGCAGCAGCACCTCGTCGAACTCGGAGCGCCGCACCTGGTAGGCATAGGGCATGGACTTGTCCCAGGCCTCGGCGAAGCGCACGGTCTGGCTGCTGGGCTCGTGCCAGGGCGAGATGAACTCGGCGCCCCACTTTTCCATGCCCAGGCCCTGGACCTCGCCCAGCACGCCGAGCTTGTCCAGCAGCGGCAGGTTGGCCGGCAGCAGCGACTCGCCGATATGGAAGCGCGGGTGGCGGGCTTTCTCGATCAGGGTGACGCGCCAGCCCTGCCGGGCCAACAGGGCGGCGACGGTGCTGCCGGCGGGGCCGCCGCCGACCACCAGCACGTCGCATTCGCGCAGTGCGGGCGCCGCCCCGGCCGGCGCGGTGTCACTGCGGGGCAGGGGAGCATCCAACATCGGCGCGAATTTTAGTATGCAAATGTGGCCTGGTCACTGCAGGCGGATGTGTTCGGCCAGATGTCGATGCGCCGCTGCAAAAATGCCGACGCGCTCTGATTGACGGCAGACAGGCTGGTGCCGCCAACGCAACGCCAGCACTTTCCTACCGCGCTTGCTCCCCCCTTCCTATCCGGGTGGTGGAGGTGCGCAACCAACATGCACGGTCCTCAGTGTGGAACCGCCCCTTTGTCTAATCAGGAGAGTGCCTTGTCGACGCCCTACAACGAAATCCAACGCGGAGTGGCATCCGCGACTGCCGTTCAACACGGCAGTCGCATCGCATGGAGCGGCGTCTGGAGCGGCTTGCTGGTGGCTGTGGGTGTCTTCCTGCTGCTCAGCGTGCTCGGATTGGCCATCGGAATCTCCGCCGCGGACGTCGGGCCTGCCGAGGACGGTAATGCCAAGACCCTTGGGGTCGGGGCTGCCATATGGAGTGGCTTGACCCTGTTGGTCTCGTTGTTCATTGGCGGCATGGTCGCCACGCGCACCGGCATGGTCTACGACCGCACCAGCGGCATGATCGAGGGCGTGCTGGTGTGGGTACTCGCCATCCTCCTGCTGATCTATCTGGCCAGCAGCGGGATCGGCATGTTGACGAGCGGTGTGCTCGGCGCGCTTGGAGGCGTCACCCGCAGCGCGACCTCGACCGTGGCTGGCGCCGTCAATGCTGGCGATTTGTCCAGCGGCAATGTGGAGCAGATCACTGCGCGCCTGAAGGACCCGAAAACCGCGCAGGTTGTCGCAGCGGCCACAGGCATGACACAGGCCGAGACGCAAAGTACCTTGTCGGGTATCGCCCAGCGTGTAGAAGCCGCACGCAACGATCCGGCCCAGGCCATGGCGGAGGCGCGCAAAGGCGCCGATGAGATTGCTGCGAAGGCTGCCGCACGGGCTGAACAGGCCGCTGCAAAGGCACAGCCCTATGCGTCGGCGACGATGTGGACGACCCTGCTCGCTTTGGTGCTCGGGCTCGCGGCTGCCGTCAGCGGTGCCGTAGCGGGGCGCAAGCAAGTCGCCGGCCGGCTCAAGGACGTTGCCACGGCTTCGGCGGCGCGATAAGCTGCCTCGAACCAGTCAGCCGGCGGACTTGACCTTCAGCCGCCAGGCGTGCAGCAGCGGCTCGGTGTAGCCCGAAGGCTGCTCCTTGCCCTTGAACACCAGGTCCAGCGCCGCGCGGTAAGCGTGGCTGCTGTCCCAGTGGCCGGCCATCGGCCGGTACAGCGGGTCGCCGGCGTTCTGCCTGTCCACCACGGCGGCCATGCGCTGGAAGGTCTGCAGCACCTGCTCGCGCGTGACCACGCCGTGCTCCAGCCAGTTGGCGATGTGCTGGCTGGAGATGCGCAGCGTGGCGCGGTCCTCCATCAGGCCCACGTTGTGGATGTCGGGCACCTTGGAGCAGCCCACGCCCTGGTCGATCCAGCGCACCACGTAGCCCAGGATGCCCTGCACGTTGTTGTCCAGCTCCTGCTGGCGCTCCTGCGGGCTCCACTTGGCTTCGGGCACCACGGGGATGGTGAGCAGGCCGGCCAGCAGGCTCTCGCGCTGCGCCTGCGCGTCGGTCTTCTCCAGCTCCTGCTGCACCTGCGAGACGTCGACCTGGTGGTAGTGCAGCGCGTGCAGCGTGGCGGCCGTGGGCGAGGGCACCCAGGCGGTGTTGGCACCGGCCTTGGGGTGGGCGATCTTCTGCTCCAGCATGGCGGCCATCAGGTCCGGCATGGCCCACATGCCCTTGCCGATCTGGGCCCGGCCGCGCAGCCCGCAGGACAGGCCCACCAGCACGTTGTTCTTCTCGTAGGCCTGGATCCAGGCCGAGGACTTCATGTCGCCCTTGCGCAGCATCGGGCCGGCCAGCATGGCGGTGTGCATCTCGTCGCCGGTGCGGTCCAGGAAGCCGGTGTTGATGAAGGCCACGCGGGCGGCCGCCTCGGCGATGCAGGCCTGCAGGTTGACGCTGGTGCGGCGCTCCTCGTCCATGATGCCCAGCTTGACGGTGTTGGCCGGCAGGCCCAGCAGCTGCTCGACGCGGCCGAACAGCTCGCTGGCGAAGGCCACTTCCTTCGGGCCGTGCATCTTGGGCTTGACGATGTAGACCGAGCCGGTGCGCGAGTTGCGGATCCCGTTCGCACCCCTGCCTTGCAGGTCGTGCAGCGCGATGGCGGTGGTGACCACCGCGTCCATGATGCCCTCGGGGATCTCCTTGGCCTGGGGTCCCCACAGGATGGCCGGGTTGGTCATCAGGTGGCCCACATTGCGCAGGAACAGCAGCGAGCGGCCGTGCAGGCGCACCTCGCCGTCGCCCCGGGGCGAGCGGTAGACGCGGTCGCCGTTCAGGCCGCGGGTGAAGCTCCTGCCGCCCTTGCTGACCTGCTCGGTCAGCGTGCCCTTCAGGATGCCCAGCCAGTTGGCATAGGCCAGCAGCTTGTCCTGCGCGTCCACCGCGGCGATCGAATCCTCCAGGTCCAGGATGGTGGACAGCGCGGACTCCAGCACCAGGTCGCTCACGCCCGCCGGGTCGGTGGCGCCGATGCGATGGGTGCGGTCGATGCGGATGTCCAGGTGCAGGCCGTGGTGGCGCAGCAGCACGGACGAGGGCTGCGCGGGCTCGCCCTGGTAGCCGATGAACTGCGCCGGGTCCTGCAGCCGGCTGGCCTTGCCGCCCCTGAGCGCGACCACCAGCTGGCCGCCCTCGACCTGGTAGCCGGTGGAATCGACATGCGATCCCTGCTGCAGCGGCGCGGTGCGGTCCAGCACGTGGCGCGCGTACTCGATCACCCTGGCGCCGCGCACCTCGTTGTAGCCGGGGCCCCGGTCGGCGCCGCCGGTTTCCGGCAGGGCATCGGTGCCGTACAGGGCGTCGTACAGCGAACCCCAGCGCGCGTTGGCGGCGTTGAGCGCGTAGCGGGCGTTGAGGATGGGCACCACCAGCTGCGGGCCGGCCTGCAGCGCCAGCTCGGCGTCGACGTTGGCGGTGGTGGCCTTCACGCCGCGCGGCTGCGGCACCAGGTAGCCGATCTTCTCCAGGAAACCGCGGTAGCCCGCCATGTCCCGGACCGGGCCGGGGTGGGCGCGGTGCCAGCCGTCCAGCTCGGCCTGCAGCCGGTCGCGCTCGGCCAGCAGCGCGGCGTTCCTGGGCGCCAGCTCGTGGACGATGGCGTCGAAGCCTTTCCAGAAGGCGGCGCGGTCGACGCCGGTGCCGGGCAGCACCTGCTCGTCGATGAAGCGCGCCAGCTGGCCGTCCACTTGCAGGCCGTGGATCTGGGTGCGTGCGGTCATGGTGTGTTCACTCCGTGGGGTCGTGGGATATCAGGCCGCCACTGTATTGGGAACCAGGCTGAGCATTGACAGCCTGGAGCGCGGAGTATTTTTAACTGGAAAGCGGGTAATCAGAGCTTGAACAGCCGCTGGGCATTGGCCCCGCGCACCGCCCGCGTCTGCTCCTGCGGCAGTTGCGCGGTGTTGGCGAAGGCGCCTCGGGTGTCGTGCACCCAGTGCGGCCAGTCGGTGCCGAACATCACCTGCCCGGCGCCCACCACCGAGATCAGGTACTGCAGCGCGCCCAGGTTGTAGGTGATGCAGTCGTAGTGGATGTGGCGCAGGTAGTCGGTGGGCTTGCGCTTCATCTGCCGGCGCGAGGCCAGCTCCACCTCGTCGCCCTTCTCGAACCGGCCCACCAGGTAGGGCAGGGTGCCGCCGCCGTGGGAGGCGATGATCCTGAGGTTCGGGTAGCGGTCGAAGAAGCCCTCGAAGATCATCCGCGTGATGGCCAGCGTGGTGTCGAACATGAAGCCCACCGACCAGCTGAGGTCGAACTTGGTCATGTCCATGAGGTCCACGCCCGGCGGGTCGGTCGGGTGCACCAGCACGGGCAGGGCGCGGCGGTCGATCTCGGCCCAGACCGGGGCGAACAGGGGGTCGGTCAGGCTCCGGCCGGCCACGTTGGCCAGCACCATCACCCCGGCCGCGCCCTGCGCGCAGCTGCGCTCCAGCTCCTCGACCGCGCGCTGCGGGTACTCCCAGGGCAGGGAGGCGAACCAGCGGATGCGGTCGGGATAGGCCGTCTGCGCCTGCGCCACGTTGTCGTTGGCCTCGCGGGCGGCGCGCACGCTCACGTCCTCGCCGCCCCAGTACACGTTCGGACAGGTGAGCGAAACCACGGACACGTCGATGCCGGCCTGGTCCATGTGCTGGATGCGCAGCTTCCAGTCGAAGTGGCCCTTCTGCGGGATCACCACCGGGGTGTTGCCGCGGAAGATCTCCTGCTGGCCGTCCGGCCGGGTCTGGATGTTGTACTGGCCGCCTTCCTTCTTCAGCAGTTCCAGCCACTTCGTGGTGAACATGTGGGTGTGGACGTCGATGACGGTCATGGGATTCCTTTTGTCTCCTGGATCGTGGGGGGGACTCCGGGTGCGACCGGATGGCCGCAAGCGCGCGGATGCGATACGTTTAACATGTTAAATGATCCCCTCCAGGAGATTGCCGATGAAACGCCGTCATTTCGCCGCCTTGGCCGGCGCCGCCCTCGCTGTTCCCCCGCTCTCCGCAGCATTCGCGCAGGACCGCACCCTGCGCATCTGGGTCGGCTTTCCGCCCGGCGGCTCGGCCGACGTGATCGCCCGCCTGCTGGCCGACAGGCTCAAGACCTCGCTGGGCCAGAACGTCATCGTCGAGAACAAGCCCGGTGCCGCCGGCCGCCTGGTGCTGGGCGAGCTCAAGCGCATGCCGCCGGACGGGCAGAACCTGGTGCTGTCCCCCAGCGGCGCACTGGTGATCGCTCCCTGGCTCTACAGCAACCTGCCGTACGACCCGATCAAGGACTTCACGCCGGTGTCGCGCCTGGTCACCTTCGACTTCGCCGTCACGGCCGGGCCCGGCGCCCCGGCCGGCGACATCCGCTCGGTGCTGGCCTGGATGAAGGCCAATCCGGGCAAGGCCAGCTACGCGACCTCGGGCGCCGGCACCGTGCCCCACTTCGCCGGCCTGCTGCTGGCGCAGGCGGCCGGCGTGCCGCTGACCCACGTGGCCTACCGCGGCGGCGCCCCCGCCGCGCAGGACCTGATCGGCGGCCAGGTGCCGCTGATGGTGGACACCGCGTCCGAGACCCTGGAGCACCACAAGGCCGGCAGGGTGCGCATCCTGGCCGTCACCGGCGAGCAGCGCTCGCGCGCGCTGCCGGACGTGCCCACGCTCAAGGAGGCGGGCATCCCGATGGCGGCGGACGCCTTCTTCGGGCTGTACGGCCCGGCCGGCATGCCGGCCGAGGTGACGGCCCGCATCGACAAGGCGGTGGCCCAGGCGCTGGCGGTGCCGGAGCTGCAGGAGCGCATCCAGGGCTTCGGCCTGGTGCCCAACCACGCGCCGTCGGCCGCGCTGGCCGCCACCCAGGCCGAGCACCTCAGGCGCTGGGAGACGCCGATCAAGGCTTCGGGCTTCAAGGCCGAATAGCCGGCCGGCAGTGTCGCGTGCGGCTTGCACAATAGCCGCATGAGACGCACGGCCGCTCCGAAGTCTCATAGCACCGCAGCCCATAGGGCGAAGGTTATCCAATGAGCCCCGCCGAATCCGCCCCCGCCCTGCCGCTGCAGGGCATCCGCGTCGTGGAATTCACCCACATGGTGATGGGCCCGACCTGCGGCCTGGTGCTGGCCGACCTGGGCGCGGAAGTGATCAAGGTCGAGCCACCCGGCGGCGACGCCACGCGCCGCCTGCTGGGCTCGGGCGCGGGCTTCTTCCCGCTGTTCAACCGCAACAAGCAAAGCCTCGTGCTGGACCTGCAGCGGCCCGAGGGCCGCGAGGTCGCCCTGCGGCTGGCGACCACGGCCGACGTGGTGAGCGAGAACTTCAAGCCGGGCACCATGAAGAAGCTCGGCCTGGACTACCCCGCCCTGCGGCGGCTGAACGAGCGCCTGGTCTACGTCAGCCACAAGGGCTTCCTGCCCGGCCCCTACGACCACCGCACGGCGCTGGACGAGGTGGTGCAGATGATGGGCGGCCTGGCCTACATGACCGGCCGGCCCGGCGACCCGCTGCGCGCCGGCAGCAGCGTCAACGACATCATGGGCGGGCTGTTCGGCGCCATCGGCGCGATGGCGGCACTGATGCAGCGGGCGCACACCGGCCGCGGCCAGGAGGTGCAGAGCGCGCTGTTCGAGAACAACGTGTTCCTGGTGGCCCAGCACATGATGCAGTTCGCCGTCACCGGCCAGCCGGCCGCGCCGATGCCGGCGCGCATCTCGGCCTGGGCGGTGTACGACGTGTTCACCGTGCAGGGCGGCGAGCAGATCTTCCTGGCCGTGGTCAGCGACGGGCAATGGAAGGTTTTCTGTGCCGCCTTCGGCTTCCTGGACCTGCAGACGGACGCGCGGCTGGCCACCAACAACGACCGGGTGCGCGCCCGCGACTGGCTGATGCCGGTGCTGCGCGAGCGACTGCGGCACCACAGCGCGGCCGAGCTGAGCGCCGTGTTCGAGCGCGAGGGCCTGCCGTTCGCGCCCATCACCCGGCCCGAGCAGCTGTTCGACGACCCGCACCTGCAGGCCACGGGCGGGCTGGCGCCGGTGACCCTGCCGGACGGGCGGCCGACCCAGGCGCCGCTGCTGCCGCTGACGCTGGACGGCGCCCGGCCCGGCGTGCGGCTGCAGCCGCCCCGGGCGGGGCAGCACACGCGCGAGATCCTCGCGGGCCTGGGCTATGGGCCGGACGAGGTCCAGGCCCTGCTCGCGGGCGACACGCCGGTGGCTGGCGGCCCGGGATGACCGCACGGCGCCGGTGAGCCTTGTTCACGCCAGGCCGGCCACCAGCCAGACCGCGGAACCCCACATCATCAGGGCCACCAGGGCGTCCAGCACGCGCCACACGTGCAGCGAGGTCAGCCGGCGGCCCAGCCAGAACGCGGCGGCGCCCAGGGTGAGGAACCACACCACCGAACCCGCGGCCGCGCCCAGGCCGAACGCCCTGCCCGCCTGCCCATAGGCCAGCGAAGCGCTGCCGATCAGCACCGCCGTGTCCAACCAGGCGTGCGGGTTCAGCCAGGAGAAGGCGAGCGCGTCGAGCACGGCGCTGCGCAGGCCGCGCACCGGCGGCTGCTGCGCCGCTGCGTCTCCAGAGGCCGCCGCGGCCGCCAGGGCGCCGGGCGGATGCAGGGCGCGCCGCAGGGCGTGCCAGCCGTAGACCGCCAGGAACAGGGCACCGGCACCCACCAGTGCGCCCTGCAGCTTGTCTGACAGCCCGCCCAGCTGTGCCAGTCCCAGCACGCCCAGGCCGATCAGCGCGACGTCGGCCAGGGCGCACACCGCCACCGTCAGCCACAGGTGCTGGCGGCGCAGGCCCATGCGCAGGATGTGAGCGTTCTGCGGGCCCAGGGCCACGATCAGGGACAGGCTCATCACCATGCCGGCGGTGAAGGCGGGTGCGCTGGCGGTCATGGGTCCTCCTCGTTGATGCATTCGGTCGGTGCCCGCGAGTGTCGTGGGCAGGAGCCTGGCGTTAAAGCTGCGTAAACTTAACTCCATGTATTCAAGGAGTTATTGATTCCTCATGCTGGACCGACGCCAACTCGAGGCGCTGGCCGCCGTGGCCGAGCACGGCAGCTTCGGCGCGGCAGCCCGCACGCTGTCGCTGACGCTGGCGGCGGTGTCGCTGCGCATCAAGGCGCTGGAGCAGCACCTGGGCCGTCGACTGCTGGTGCGCGGCAAGCAGGTGCGCCCCACGCCGGCCGGCGAGGCCTTGCTGTCCCATGCCAAGCAGGTCCGCCTGATGGAGGCCGACCTGCTGGCCGGCCTGCAGGGCGGCACCGCCGCCGGCAGCCGCTGGCAAGCGCTGTCGGTGGCGATCAACGCCGACTCGGCCGCCGCCTGGTTCATCCCCGGCGTGGCGGCGCTGGCAGCGCGCCACAGGCTGCTGCTGGAGATCGTGATCGACGACCAGGACCACACGCACGACGCGCTCAAGCGCGGCGAGGTGATCGGCTGTGTCTCCACCCTGGCCACCCCCTTGCGCGGCTGCCTGGCCGAGCCGCTGGGCGTGATGCGCTATCGCTGCATGGCCACGCCCGAGGTGGCGCGGCGCTGCCAGGGCCCGGGCGGCAGGGTCTCGCCGCACCGGCTGCTGGCGCAACCCGCGGTCATCTTCAACCGGAAGGACGCGCTGCAGGATGCCTTCCTGGCCCAGCACTTCGGCCTGCACCAGCCCCATTACCCGCGCCACTTCGCGCCGGCGGTCGACGCCTTCGAAACCGCCATCGAGCAAGGCCTGGGCTGGGGCATGGTGCCCGAACTGCACCTGGCGCAGCGCCCCGGCAGGCCGGCGCTGCAGGAGCTGCTGCCCGGCGCCACGGTGGACGTGCTGCTGTACTGGCACCACTGGGAGCGCGAGCCGCCCTCGGCCCAGCGCCTGACGCAGGCCGTGCGGCGGGCGGCCGGGCAGGCCCTGGCGCCGGCCGGCGCTGGCACGGCGGCCGCGCTTCCATAATCCGCGCCATGGACAAGCTCAAGCAGCTGGAATCCTTCGTGTCCGTCGCTTCCCGCGGCAGCCTCACCGCGGCCGCCAAGGCCGAGGGCGTCGCGCCGGCCATCATGGGCCGCCGGCTGGACGCGCTGGAGGAGCGCCTGGGCGTCAAGCTGCTGGTGCGCACCACGCGCCGCCTCACGCTCACGCACGAGGGCAGCGCCTTCCTGGAGGACTGCCAGCGCCTGCTGGCCGACCTGGCCAATGCCGAGGCCAGCGTCAGCGCCGGCGGCGTCAAGGCCAGCGGGCACCTGCGGGTCACGGCCCCGGCCGGGTTCGGCCGGCGCCACGTCGCGCCCCTGGTGCCGCGCTTTCGCGAGCAGCACGCCGAGGTGACCCTGTCGCTGAACCTGAGCGACCGGGTGGTGGACCTGGCCGGCGAAGGCTACGACTGCGCCGTGCGCGTGGGCGACCTGCCCGACTCCTCCCTGGTCAGCGTGCGCCTGGCCGACAACCGGCGGCTGTGCGTGGCCACGCCGGCCTACCTGCGGCGCCACGGCACGCCGCAGCATCCGCAGGACCTGGTGCGCTTCCACTGCCTCACCCTGTCCAGCGACGCCTCGCAGACCCGGGGATGGGCATTCCGTGTTCCGGCTGGCGACGGGCACGAGGTCGTCCACCTCAAGCCCGGCGGCCCGCTGGACTGCTCGGACGGCCAGGTACTGCACGACTGGTGCCTGGCCGGCCACGGCATCGCCTGGCGCAGCATCTGGGAGGTCGAGGCGGAGATCGCCGCCGGCCGCCTGGTCGAGGTGCTGGCCGGGTTCGCCGCGCCGCCCAACGGCATCCACGCCGTGTTCCCGCAGCGCAAGCACCTGCCCCTGCGGGTGCGCCTGTGGATCGACTTCCTCAAGCACCACTACAGCCAGCCGGCGTTCTGGACGGCGAGCGCCGCCGCCCCCGCACCGGAGCCCGCATGACCATGACCCTGGAAGCCCTGCTCGCCTACGCCCACCTGCTGGCCATCCTCACCATGGTGGTGTTCATCGCCAGCGAGGCGGCGATCTGCCGGCCCGAGTGGCTCAATGCCGCCGTGGTCGAGCGCCTGGCCACCGTCGACCGGGTGTGCGGCCTGGCCGCGCTCGCGGTGCTGCTCACCGGGCTGGCGCGCGTGTTCTGGGGCGCCAAGGGCGGGGCCTATTACGGCGGCAACTGGCTGCTGTGGACCAAGTTCGGCCTGTTCGTGGTCATCGGCCTGCTTTCCATTGGACCCACGCTCACCTTTGCCCGCTGGCGCCGCGCCCTGCGCGAGGGCGGCACGCTGCCTTCGCCGGAGCAGGTGCGCCGCACGCGCAAGCGGGTGATGGCGCAGGCGCACCTCATTCCCCTGGTTCCGCTCGCGGCGGTGTTCCTGGCCCGAGGCTATGGAAGCTAGCGGCCCATAGAATCCCTTCATGCTTGAAGTGAAGAAAGAACTGCTCGTCGGCCTGGCCGCCGGGCTGGAGCAGTTGCTGCCGGGCGCGGCCGACAAGGCGGCGTTCGAGTCGCCCAAGGTCGCCGCGCACGGCGACCTGGCCTGCACCGCGGCCATGCAGCTGGCCAAGCCGCTCAAACAGAATCCGCGGCAGGTGGCCGAGGGCCTGAAGGCCGCGCTGCTGGCGCAGCCGGCCTACCGGCGCTGGGTGGAGGCGATCGAGATCGCCGGTCCCGGCTTCATCAACATCCGGCTGAGGCCGCAGGCCAAGCAGCAGGTGGTGCGCGAGGTGCTGGCCGCGGGGGAGGGCTTCGGCCGCCAGCCCTCCAGCGGGCGGCGCATGATGGTGGAGTTCGTCTCGGCCAACCCCACCGGCCCGCTGCACGTGGGCCACGGGCGCCAGGGCGCGCTGGGCGACGCCATCTGCAACCTGTACGCCACCCAGGGCTGGCAGGTGCACCGCGAGTTCTACTACAACGACGCCGGCGTGCAGATCGAGACGCTGGCCCGGTCCACCCAGCTGCGCGCCAAGGGGCTCAAGCCCGGCGACGCCGGCTGGCCCGAGGCGGCCTACAACGGCGACTACATCCAGGACATCGCCGACGACTTCCTGGCCGGCAAGACGGTGAAGGCCGACGACCGCGAGTTCACCGCCTCCGGCGACGTGGAGGACCTCGAGTCCATCCGCCAGTTCGCGGTGGCCTACCTGCGGCACGAGCAGGACCTGGACCTGCGGGCCTTCGACGTGAGGTTCGACCAGTACTACCTGGAGTCCAGCCTGTACGCCGGCGGCAAGGTCGAGGCCGCGGTCGGGAGGCTGCAGCAGGCCGGCAAGACCTACGAGCAGGACGGCGCGCTGTGGCTGAAGTCCACCGACTACGGCGACGACAAGGACCGCGTGATGCGCAAGTCCGACGGCAGCTACACCTACTTCGTGCCCGACGTGGCCTACCACATCACCAAGTGGGAGCGCGGCTTCGCCAAGGCGGTCAACATCCAGGGCACGGACCACCACGGCACCATCGCCCGCGTGCGCGCCGGCCTGCAGGCCGCCGGCGTGGGCATCCCGCCGGGTTATCCCGACTACGTGCTGCACACCATGGTGCGCGTGATGCGCGGCGGCCAGGAGGTCAAGATCTCCAAGCGCGCGGGCAGCTACGTCACGCTGCGCGACCTGATCGAGTGGACCAGCAAGGACGCGGTGCGTTTCTTCCTGCTCTCGCGCAAGCCCGACACCGAGTACGTGTTCGACGTGGACCTGGCGTTGGCGCAGAACAACGACAACCCCGTTTATTACGTGCAATACGCCCATGCGCGCATCTGCTCGGTGCTGGCGGCCTGGGGGGGCGATCCGGCGCAGCTGGCGGGCGTGGACCTGTCGCCCTTGCGCAGCGCGGCGGCGCAGGCGCTGATGCTGCAGCTGGCCCGCTACCCCGAGATGCTGGCTGCCGCCGCGGCCGACTTCGCGCCGCACGACGTCACCTTCTACCTGCGCGAGCTGGCGGCCAGCTACCACAGCTACTACGACAGCGAGCGCATCCTCGTGGACGACGAGGCCGTGAAGAAAGCCCGGCTCGCGCTGGTCGCCGCCTGTGCCCAGGTATTGCACAATGGCCTGGCGGTGCTCGGAGTGGGTGCGCCGAGGAAGATGTAGTGATGAACAAGCAGCGTGGCTCCATGATCCTGGGGATCATCATCGGCGTGGTGGCGGGCCTGGCCGTGGCGCTGGCGGTCGCCGTGTACGTGTCCAAGGTGCCGGTGCCTTTCCTGAACAAGGGCGGCAGCCGCAGCGCCGAGCAGGATGCGGCCGAGAGCAAGAAGAACCAGAACTGGGACCCCAACGCGCCGCTGCACGGCAAGAACCCGGCGCGCCCGATGCCGCCAGCCGGCGCCGGCGGCCCGGTCACCGACGCCCCCGCCACCCGTCCCCCCGCCGCCCGCCCGCCCGTGCCGGCCGCCAGCAGCCCGGCGCCGCGTGCCCCCGCTGCCGCTGCCGACCCGCTGGGCGAGCTGGCCACGGCCCGTTCGGCGGCATCCGCCGGCGACCCGTTCATCTACTTCGTGCAGGCCGGCGCCTTCCGCAGCGCCGAGAGCGCCGAGGCGCAGCGCGCCCGGCTGTCCCTCATGGGCCTGGACGCGCGCGTGATCGAGCGCGAGCAGTCGGGCCGGCAGGTGTTCCGCGTCCGCGTGGGCCCGTTCGAGCGCCGCGAGGATGCCGACCAGACCACCGAGCGGCTGCGGGCCAACGGCATCGAGACCGACTTCGTGCACGTGCGGCGCTGAAGGCGCCGGCTGCAGGGCGGAACCTTCCAGCCGGGCCGCGGCTCCCACCGCAACCCAAGGAGTGAGCATGAAACGACGCGAGTTTTCCGCCGCCGCTGCGGCATGGGGGCTGGCCGGCCTGGGCCTGCCGGGCCTGGCGCAGGCGCAACACCGCCAGCCGCAGGAAGGCGAGTACAAGGCCCTGGGCCGGCCCGCCCCCACCGCGGCGCCCGCCGGCAAGGTGGAGGTGGTCGAGTTCTTCTGGTACAGCTGCCCGCACTGCAACGCTTTCGAGCCGCAGCTGGAGGCTTGGGTCCAGAAGCTGCCGGCCGACGTGGTGCTGCGCCGGGTGCCGGTGGCCTTCCGCGAGGACTTCGTGCCGCAGCAGCGTCTGTTCTTCGCGCTCGAGGCGATCAACCGCTTGGACCTGCACGGCAAGGTGTTCAACGCCATCCACCAGGACAGGCAGCCGCTCAGCCGGCCGGAGGCGATAGGCGCCTGGGCCGAGCAGCAGGGCCTGGAGCGCGCCAGGTTCGACGAGGCGTACCGGTCCGAGGCCACCACGGCCAAGGTGCGCCAGGCGATCGCGCTGCAGGACGCCTACCAGGTGGAGGGCGTGCCGGCCCTGGGCATCGCCGGGCGCTACTACACCGATGGCTCCCTGGCCGGCAACATGGTGCGCGCGCTGCAGATCACGGACTTCCTGCTCGCGCAGGCGCGCAAGAGCCGCTGACGGCGCGCTCTTGCTGCCGTCTCCGGGCCCGCGCAAGCGGGCCTTTTCATAAAGCGCCCCGGAGACGGCCGCTACAATGCCACGCAAGATTCGTGCCTTTCATGAAACACTTCCCCGCGTTCTTCCTGCTGCCGCTGCTGGCGGCGCTCGCGGCCGCACCGGCCGCGGCCGAGAAGGCCGACCGCGACAAGCCCATGAACATCGAGGCCGACACGCTGCGCTATGACGACCTCAAGCAGGCCAGCGTGTTCACCGGCCGCGTGGTGGTGACCAAGGGCACCATCGTCATCCGCGGCGCGCGCATGGACGTGCGCCAGGACCCGGACGGCTACCAGTACGGCGTGGTCACCGCCGCGCCCGGCGAGCGCGCCTTCTACCGCCAGAAGCGCGACGGCGTGGACGAGTACATCGAGGGCGAGGGCGAGGTCATCGAGTACGACGGCCGCGCCGACAAGGTCAAGTTCATCCGCCGGGGGGAACTGCGGCGGTACCGCGGCTCGACGCTGGTGGACCAGATCAGCGGCAGCCTGATCACCTACGACAACGTCACCGAGGTGTTCAACGTGGACGGCGGGCCGGTGAACGGCCCGGGTTCGTCGGCCGCCGCGCCGGGCGGCCGGGTTCGCGCCGTGCTGGGGCCCCGCCAGGACCCGGCGGCCGCCAGCCGGCCGGCGCCTGCCGCGTCCACGCCGCCGGCGGCGCTGCGCCCGAGCGGCACGCTGGGCGGGGAGCGCAAGTGACCGGCGAATCCGTGCCGGGGTTCCGCGCATCCGGGCCCGACAGCCAGCACAGCCGCCTGGAAGCCAGGCACCTGCAGAAGGCCTATGGCAGCCGCAAGGTGGTCAAGGACGTGTCGCTGTCGGTCGCCAAGGGCGAGGTGGTGGGCCTGCTGGGCCCCAACGGCGCCGGCAAGACCACCTCGTTCTACATGATCGTGGGGCTGGTGCGCGCCGACGCCGGCCAGATCAGCATCGACGGCCGCCCGGTCGAGGACATGCCCATCCACCGGCGCTCGCGCCTGGGCCTGTCCTACCTGCCGCAGGAGGCGTCCATCTTCCGCCGCCTGAACGTGGCCGACAACGTGCGCGCCGTGCTGGAGCTGCAGCACGGCGAGGACGGCCGGCCGCTGGCGCGCGAGAAGGTCGAGCAGCGCCTGACGGCCCTGCTGCAGGACCTGCGCATCGACCACCTGCGCGATTCGCCGTCGGTGGCGCTGTCCGGCGGCGAGCGCCGGCGCGTGGAGATCGCGCGGGCGCTGGCCACGCAGCCGCGCTTCATCCTGCTGGACGAGCCCTTCGCCGGCATCGACCCGATCGCGGTGATCGAGATCCAGCGCATCATCGGCTTCCTCAAGTCG
Source organism: Ramlibacter tataouinensis TTB310 (assembly GCF_000215705.1). Classification (NCBI taxonomy): domain Bacteria; kingdom Pseudomonadati; phylum Pseudomonadota; class Betaproteobacteria; order Burkholderiales; family Comamonadaceae; genus Ramlibacter; species Ramlibacter tataouinensis. Next base: position 284,158 of record NC_015677.1, read on the forward strand.
CGCGGCATCGGCGTGCTGATCACCGACCACAACGTGCGCGAGACCCTGGGCATCTGCGACCACGCCTACATCATCAGCGACGGCCACGTGCTGGCCGAGGGCACGCCGGCCGACATCGTCAACAACGCCGACGTGCGCCGGGTGTACCTGGGCGAACACTTCAAGATGTGATGAAGCAGGGCCTGTCGCTGCGCGTTTCGCAGCACCTGGCGCTCACGCCGCAGCTGCAGCAGTCCATCCGGCTGCTGCAGCTGTCCACGCTGGAGCTGTCGCAGGAAGTCGAGCAGATGCTGGGCGACAACCCGTTCCTGGAGCTCAGCATCGACGAGGCGCCGCGCGAGGAGTTCGGGGTGGCCCAGGCCGATGCGCCGGTGCCGGAAGCCGACCGCGAATTCGAGCATGCGCAGGAGTTCACGGCGGCCGGCCCCGAGGGCGAGCGCTCCGCGGGCACGGGCGACGTGGACGCCGCGCCGGCCCCGGACAGCGGCCCTTCGGACTGGGAGGGCGACGGCAGCACGGAGCTGGTGCCCGACGACGGCGAATGGGGCGGCGAGGCGCCCGCACGGCGCAACAACGCGGCCGGCGACGACGGCGAGGTCGATGCCACCGAGCTGGCGCGCAGCCAGGAGTCGCTGCCGGCCCACCTGCACCGGCAGGCGCTGGCCCTGCGGCTGTGCGAGGAGGACCGCGCCGCGCTGCGCTTCCTGATCGAATCGCTCAACGACGACGGCTACCTGGAGGACTCGCTCGAGTCGCTGGCCGCCGGCCTGGCCGGGGACGATCCGCAGCAGCAGGAGGAGTTGGTGCACCGCTTCACCGTCGCCCTGGGCCTGCTGCACCACCTGGACCCGGCGGGCGTGGGCGCCCGGTCGCTGGCCGAGTGCCTGACGCTGCAGCTGAAGGCCGTGGCCAACGGCAGCGCCGATTCGCCCTGCCACACGGCGCTGGCCATCTGCCGCCAGCCGATCGAGCTGCTGGCGCGGCGCGACGTCAAGCGCCTGGCGCAGCTCACCGGCGAGGGCGAGGAGCGCATCAAGGCCGCCATCGCGCTGATCGCGCGGCTGGAGCCCAAGCCCGGCCGCCGCTTCGTCGACGTGGAGCGCAACATCGTGGTGCCGGACGTGCTGGTCACCAAGGTCGGCCGCGGCGGGCAGTTCAGGTTCCGCGTTCAGCTCAACCCCGACGTGATGCCGCGCCTGCGCGTGCACGACGTGTATGCCGGCGCGCTCAAGGCGCACAAGGGCGAGGGCCACCAGGCACTGCAGCAGCGGCTGCAGGAGGCGCGCTGGTTCATCAAGAACATCCAGCAACGCTTCGACACCATCCTGCGCGTGTCCAACGCCATCGTCGAGCGCCAGAAGAACTTCTTCGTGCACGGCGAACTGGCCATGCGCCCGCTGGTGCTGCGCGAGATCGCCGACGAGCTGGGGCTGCACGAGTCGACCATCTCGCGCGTGACCACGGCCAAGTACATGGCCACGCCCTTCGGCACCTTCGAGCTCAAGTACTTCTTCGGCTCGGCCCTGGGCACCGAGACCGGCGGCAACGCGTCCAGCACCGCGGTGCGCGCGCTGATCAAGCAGTTCGTCGCCAGCGAGGACGCGAAGAAGCCGCTGTCGGACAGCCAGATCTCCGACATGCTCAAGGAGCAGGGCATCGAGTGCGCGCGCCGCACCGTGGCCAAGTACCGCGAGGCGCTGCGCATCGCGCCGGCGAACCTGCGCAAGGCCCTCTGACCATGAGCGACCTGCAGCTGTTCCTGCCCTGCGCCGCGGGCGTGGAGGACCTCCTGGCCGACGAGGTGCACCGCCTCACGAGCCTGGCCGGCGACGACCTGCTGGTCGGCCGCGCCGGCGTGGTGGTGCGCGCACCCTGGCGCGAGGCGCTGCGCCTGAACCTGCACAGCCGGCTGGCGCAGCGGGTGCTGGTGCAGCTGTCGCACACGCCCTACCGCCAGGAGGCCGACCTGTACCAGGCCGCCTCGGCGGTGGCCTGGGAGGCCTGGTTCACCCCGCGGCACAGCTTCAAGGTCGAGGTGACGGCGCAGCACAGCCCGCTCAAGAGCCTGAACTTCGCCGCGCTCAGGATCAAGGACGCGGTGGCCGACCGCTTCCGCCACCGGGCCGGGACCCGCCCCGACGTGGACACGCAGCGGCCCGACGTGCGCCTGTACGCGCACCTGACCGGCACCCACTGCACGCTGTACATCGACACCTCGGGCGAGCCGCTGTTCAAGCGCGGCTGGCGCGAGGACAAGGGCGAGGCGCCGCTGAAGGAAACCCTGGCCGCGGCCATGATCGAGGCCAGCGGCTGGGGCTCGCAGGCGCGTGAAGCGGCCGCGGGCAAAGCCGCCGCCGCGCCGCTGTACGACCCCTGCTGCGGCAGCGGCACCATCGCCATCGAGGCGGCCCAGCTGGCCTGCGGCATCGCACCGGGCTCGCTGCGCCGCTTCGCTTTCGAAAAGCTGCTGCCGCACCAGGCGCCTGCCTGGGCCGACCTCCAGCGCGAGGCCCAGGCCGCGGTCCGGCCGCCCGCGGCCGCCGTCTTCGGCAGCGATGTCGCCTTCCGCATGGTCGACTTCGCCAACCGCAACGCGCAGCGCGCCGGCGTGGGCAGCGCCGTGCAGTTCCGCGGCGGCGACGCGCTGCAGCGCCTGCCGCCCAGCGGGCAGCCCGGCGTGATGCTGGTCAACCCGCCGTACGGCGAGCGCATCGAGACTGCGGGGGTGGCCGGCCGCACGAGCGGAGGCCGCGAGCGCGCGCAAAGCGACGCCGCGGCCGGCGACTTCTTCGCCCAGCTGGCCACGCACTGGAAGAGGCACTACCCCGGCTGGACCGCCTGGGTGCTCACGCCCGACCTGAAGCTGCCCTCGCGCATGCGCCTGAAGGAGTCGCGCCGCGTGCCGATGTGGAACGGCCCCATCGAATGCCGGCTGTTCCGCTTCGACATGGTGGCGGGCTCGGCGCGCACCCAGGATGCGCAGCCTCGTCCTTGACACCAACATCGTGCTGGACCTGTTCGTCTTCGCGGACGAGGCGGCCCGGCCCTTGCTGCCCGCGCTGCGCGAAGGCCGGCTGCAGTGGCTGGCCACCTGCGCCATGCGCGACGAGCTCGAGCGCGTGCTGGCCTATCCGCAGATCGCGCGGCGCCTGGTATTCCACGGGCTGCAGCCCGGCGACGTGCTGGACCGCTTCGACCGCCATGCCCGGATCGTGGACATCCCGGCCAAGGCGCCCCTCACCTGCCGCGACGCCGATGATCAGAAATTCATCGACCTGGCCGTGGCCTGGGGCGGCTGGCTGCTGAGCAAGGACAAGGCCGTGCTGTCCATGCGCAAGCGGCTGGCCGCGCGCTCGGTCACCGCGCAGCCCGCCCTGCCTCCGCAAGCCCTCGCATGAACGCCAACGTCACCCCCGAGAACCACGACACCCCGCTGGGCCCCGACGACTTCGATGCCCAGGACGCCGCGCTCGACGCGATGCGCGAGCAGGACGACGAGATCCCGCAGTGGGAGTTCTGCGAGGGCTTCCTGGCCGCGCTGGTGTGCATGCGCCGGCCGGTCGAGGCGGCCGAGTACTGGCCGGTGCTGCTGGGCGAGGGCTTCCAGCCCATGCAGCACATGGAGTTCGTCTGGCGTTGGCACCGGCGCTGGCGCGAGGTGGCCGACGCGCTTCAAGCCCCCGTGGAGACGCTGGACGACGAGCGCACCTACCAGCCCGAGGTGCTGGACACGCGCGGCGCGCTGCTGGCCCTGCCGGAGGAGGAGCGCACGCAAGCCGGGCAGGAAGGACCGGTGCCTTCCTTTGCCCAGGTCTGGGCGCTGGGCTTCCTGTACGCCGTGGAGAACTGGCCCGACGAGTGGTCGCCGCCGCGCGACCGCGAGGCGGCCGGGATGCTCGACGCCGCGCTGGAGGCCATCGTCGCCCTCACGGAGGACGACACGGGCGAACCGTCGGTTTCCATGTACGCCGAGGACGGCCCGCCCAGCGTGAGCGAGCGCCGGCTCGACGACTTCGGCGCCGCCATCTGGGCGGTGTACGACCTGCGCCAGCTGTGGAAGAGCCTGGGGCCGCGGCAGGCGACGGTGCGCAAGGAGGCCGCGCCGGGCCGCAACGATCCCTGTCCCTGCGGCAGCGGCAAGAAGTTCAAGAAGTGCCACGGCGCGGGCTGAGGCCGGGAGGAAGGCCTCAGTCCAGGCCGCTGCGCCCATAGACGGCGGTCGGCAACTGCACCAGCTCGAACACGCGCTCCGCGCCGCGCTGCACCGGCGTCGACTGCAGGCGGCCGCCGTAGGCCGCGTCGGCCAGCAGGCGCGAGAGGTTCAGGCTCACGCCCAGGTACAGGTCGCGCCGGCGTTCGCCACCGGCCTCGAATCCGCGAGCCTGGTAGCCGACCGCCAGCTCCAGGTAGCGCGTGGCCGGGTGGCGGCGCAGCGCCTCGAACCCGTCGGCCTTGGCCACCACCAGGTAGCGCTGGCCGGAGTAGTCGCCGAACGGGTCGAAGCCCGAGCGGGGCGAGGGGCGGTAGGCCAGCCGGAAGTCGAATTTCTCGTCCAGCCCGGGTTGCAGTTCCAGCGCCACGCCCAGTCCCGCACCCAGCAGGTTCATGGCCGCATCCTGCGGGCTGAAGCGGTAGCGGCGCGAGAAACCGTCCAGCACCTCGATGCCGAGGAAGATGCCCGCCGTGGTCCAGCCGGCCAGTGCCACCGAACTCGCGTGGCTGTTGCCCACGGCCTCGAACAGCGGCGTGAGCAGCCGCACGTTGGCATAGTTGGTGTACATGTGGCCGAGCTTGTCGGTCCCGCCGTACTCCGTGCTGCGGCCGAACCAGCCCTCGTTGGTCGTCTTGAAGCCGCCGCCGAAGCCCTCGTCCCACCACTTGGCCTGCCCATAGACCGCGAACAGCGCGGTGCCGGTGCCGATGACAGCTGCGTTGCGCAGCCGCAGGTCCAGGGGCCGCGACGCGGCCGGCCTGGCGGGCTCGGCGGCTCGGCCTGCGTCCGTGGCCGTGTCTTGTGCGAACGCGCCGGTGGCCCTCGCCGCGATGGCGAGGGCAGCCAGGGTTGCAGCCGGACGCAGGGCTGCCTTCAGTCGCGGAAGAACGACCACAGCGCGTCTGCCGTCTCGCGGGGCAGTTCCTCCGGGATGAAGTGCCCGCTGGGCAGGGCCTGGCCGCTGACGCGCCCGGCGCACTGCGCCTGCCACAGGTCCAGGGGCCTGAACTTGCGGTGCACCAGCCCGCGCTCGCCCCACAGCACCAGCGTGTCGCACGCGATCTTGTCCCCGCGCTCGCGGCTTTCCCGGTCGTGCGCCAGGTCGATGCCGGCGCTGGCGCGGTAGTCCTCGCAGGCCGTGTGGATGGCCTCGGGCCGGCAGAAGCAGCGCTCGTACTCGGCCAGCGCCTGCGGCTCGATGTAGCCTGTGCCAGCCGCACCCCATCCGCCCAGTTTGGCGTGCAGGTAGAACCGGGAGTCGGCGCCTATCATGGTCTCGGGCAGCGGCGCCGGCTGGATCAGGTGGAACCAGTGGTAGTAGGCGCGGGCGAACTCCATGTCGGTGGCCGCGTACATGTCCAGCGTGGGCGCGATGTCGATCACGCACAGGCGGCGCACACGCTGCGGATGGTCCAGCGCCAGGCGGTGCGCCACCCGCCCGCCGCGGTCGTGACCGGCCAGGAAGAACTGCTGCGCGCCCAGGGCCGTCATCAGCCCCACCATGTCGCGCGCCATCTCGCGCTTGCTGTAGGCCTCGTGCCGGGGCCCGCCCGGCGGCCGCGCCGAATCGCCATAGCCGCGCAGGTCGGGCATCACCAGGAAGTAGTCGGACTTGAGCTGCTGTGCCACGCGGTGCCACAGTGCATGCGTCTGCGGGAAGCCGTGCAGCAGCAACAGCGGCGGCTGGCCGCGCACGCCGCCCCAGCGGGCGAAGAGCTCATGGCCGCCACCCACCGGCACCCGGCCTTGCTCGAAGCCTTCGAACCAGCTCATCGTTTCAGTTCACTTCTGGGCCGCTTGCCCGTGGCGTTCCTGCTGGCGCACAAGGGCGATGTGGAATCCCGCCTGGGCATCCGGAGCCCATTCGAAGGTCCAGACCACCCGGTCCGAGAAATACTGCAGCAGCCGTTCGTCCCTGGCATCGCCAAGCCGATGCGCCCAGACCACCGGCGCCTGGTCGATGTCGGGATCGTTGTTCACCAGCTCGAAGGTCAACGGGTTGTGCGGGCTGTTCAGCACGAGCACGAGATCCCGCCCGGGGATCGAGGCGAGCCGGGCGTTGATCTGTTGCCGCAGGTTCGGCTGGTCGACCTTGCAGCAAGGCGCCTGCGGAGACGAACCGCTGAATACCTGCGGCGCCGCGCCCGCGACGCCGAGCGAGGCCATCAACAGCACGACGGCGACGGTGGGCATCATGCGGGCGGCGCCAAGGCCCAGCGGGTTCCCAGTGGAGGCAAGCCACTGGAAGCCGCGCATCATGATCACCATCAGGATGGGCATGAGCGGCGCGGTGTACTGCGGAAAGTTCCAGGTCACCAGCGCATACCCTGCCATGAAGAATCCCGAGGTTCCTAGCAGGAATCCATCTCGCCGGCTGGACCACAGCCCTGCCAGAAACGCCGCCAGGAAGGTCAGGCCGACGTAGAAGTTCCAGGTGTAGCCCACCTTCCCCACGATGCCGCGAGCCACCTGGAGCGCGGACGTGGTGCGCTCATAGGGTTCGGCTTCCTCGGCGAAGTAGTCGCGGAAGTGCTGCGGCCCGCGCTGGGCGGAGGGCACTGCATCCGCCACCACGAAGGCTGGCGCGGAGGCGTAGGTCGCGCGGTTCAGGCCATAGGGTGTCTTGAGGGCGTTTTGGGTGGTGGCCAGGTTGTAGGAGACCAGCAAGGCCGCGCCCGCCGCGATGCAGGCGATGGCGGGCACGAACGCGTGCGCGAGCGCCTTGCGGGTGGCCGGCAGGCGAGGCCGGGCGAACCGCCACGCCAGCAAAAGCCCGACCGGGGCGCACAGCAAGGCGCCCTCGTAGGGGCGGCTCACCATGAGAATCGCAGCGCCGAGGCCCATCACCAGGCCCTGGGTCCAGCGCGGCTCGCGCAGCAGGCGCGGCAGGGCGCCAACGACCAAGGTGGCCCCGAACGCGATGATGGCCCCGCCGTAGTAGGAGTTCACCCAGAAGCTCAGGACACCCAGGCGCACCGCCACGATGAGGCCGCCGAGCAGTGCCAGCCCGGGCGACACCCAGCCTTGCAGCATCCAGGTCGTCGCCATGCACAGCAAGACCATGCTGAGCCAGACGCCTATCCATGGATCGCCGAACATCGCGAAGCCGAGCGCCAGAGGAGCACCGCGCCCGGGAAAGTACATGGATGCGTACGCCGGGACGTGGTTGACGTAGAACGTCTCGAAGTGCTCCCAGAGCGGGTGCGTCGGATTCGCCATGCGACCGGCGGCAAAGGTCTGCCCTTGCAGCCAGATGCTGTGTTCGTCGTGCACCAGCGGGTCGGGGATGCCCACCCAGGCGAGCGCCAGCGCCCGCATGGCGATCGCGGCGGCGCCGACCACGAGCACGGCCACCCACCGGCGGTGCGCGATGCGCGCGCCGCGGATCTCGATGGCCTCGAACAGGCGGGCGCCCAGGTGGGGGCGAAGCAGCACCATGGCCGCGGCAATGCCGACGAGGGCAATCTCCATCACGGTGAAAAGGCCGCCGGTGGCGTAAAGGGCGTCAGCGAGGATCTGCAGCAGGTCCGGCATGGGGATCTCCTTTGTCCAATCAGGCGGCGCGAGCCAGGCTGGCCGACAAGCGCCGGCTGAAGCGAATCAGTGGCTTCTCGACGCCTTCGTACAGAAGTGCGCAGCCGGCAATGAGCATGGCCACGCTCAATAGGCACAGAACGAGGGGTGTCTGCGGCGGAAGCAGTCCCGTGAGCAACTGCTGCCACAGATAGATCGAGTAAGAGATGAGGCCCACGTAGCGAACCCAGCGGAACTCGAACAGCGCGCGCAGCTTCGATGCCGCAGCCCCGCTCGCCATGACCATGAGGGGCACGGAGACGAGATACGCCAACTTGTAGAAGCGATGGTCGTCCCCCAGCAGCACCAGCGGTGGCGCGAACGTGACCAGCGCCGCCAGCACGAGCACGAGCGTCGGCAGGCGAAGCCGCTTCCATTTCTCACCATGGCATGCGGACAGGTACCCCAGAAGGAACAACCCATGGACAACGGGAAGGCCGACGCGGCCGTGCGGCCCGGTCGGGAACAGGACCGGCAGCGAGGCGAAGCCCAGGGCCAGCAGCAGCATCGGCGTCCCGGGCCTGCGCCCCAGGTGGCGCCACGCGAAGAGAAAGGGAAACAGCAGGTAGAACTGCTCCTCGAAGGCAAGGCTCCAGGTGTGGGCAACCCACCAGCTGCAGCGCGCCCATTCCACGTTGCAGACGTACAGCGATGCGGCAGCGATGTCCGCCAGGTCAACGGCGATGACGCCCGCCGCCGCCAGGCCGGCGCAGCAAACGAGGTAGAGCAGCAGGGGCGGAGCGATCCGGAAGAAGCGGCGGACATAGAAGCCGGCCGTTGAGAATGAACCGGTCTTCGCGACCTCGTGCATGCAGGCGCGCGACACCACGAAGCCGCTGAGGAAGAAGAAGATGTAGACCCCCACCTGTCCTAGGTGGTAGAAGTTGCCCTCGTCCGGCACCTCACCCGGCGTGCGGGTTTCGACGAGGTGGGCCGCGACGACCAGCATGACTGCGAAGCAGCGCCAGCTGTCGATGTAGCCGCTACGCCCTGGATCAGGCCTGGACGGGACCAGGCCGACATGCTGGGCTGTTCCAGTGTTTTTCTGATACGCCTGGCTCGTCCAGGCGGTGTTCGCTTGCATTGCGGGCTCCCATCATCAAAGCAAAGGCGCCGCGCCAGAAAGGCCAGGGAAAAGAGAACGAGGCAGGTGGAACCGATCCACCAGGGTGACGCCGCATTCCAGCTGCCCAATGCCATGCTGGCACAGCAGTGGCTGCGCTACTTGGCTTGCTGGAAGGGCGGGGGACTACATCGGACCGGGTGGCAAACGGAAGCCGCAATATATCGGCGAGTTCCCGCGTGCGGCGCTCGGCGTAAACAATTGCTTCCGCCACGACACGTCGGCGGGCCTCAGCAGCACCGGTGCCCACATTCTTTCTGCGATCGCACGACAGAGCCTCGGCGCACCAGGGGAACGGGGCGAAGCTGGATCTGGCGCGGCTGGCGGGGTGCAAACAACCAGCCGCGGTTGTTCGTGGATTACCGTCTTGGTGCTGACGGCGAGAACGAAACCCTTCTGCAAACCCCTCGGCAGTGAATGCAGCTTGGCGCAATTCCCCGCTTGGTCAGCTGATCTCGTCCGCTCTGAGGTGCAGGTGTTCCGCGGCGGTCAGAATCTTGCGGCGCTATTTGGCACAGCAGAGCAAAAGCGTCGTCGATCCTGCAAGCTCCAACGTACGCGAACGCGCAGCTCTAGTCGCACGCAATGGAGCCCAAGGCCTGCTCATAGTTGAATAAGATGAAATAACACGGCAGGACCGCGCGAGGGGTTTCAGAAACCCCTGAAGCTGCTCCAAACCCCCGAAACCCCTCGCGGTGCCCGGTTGTCCGCGAACGACGGCTAACGTGCGCGAAGGCGCAACGGCTATTTCTATAACGGAAAAAAGTAGACCCGGAGGGCCTCGGCGCACCGTCGCGGAACGGTGGCGAACATGGGAGATGGCGCGGCTGGCGGGGATTGACCCCAACTCTGCAGCGCCCCGGTGCGGGTCTACCAAGCGCAGGCTCTCTGCACCACTCGATTGCTAGAGCGAACATTGTAGTTGCCGCCCAATGCCGAGCTTTGGTGAGGAAGCGCGCGGGCGATCTATCGTACTGATGTAAGAAGCGCAAGCACTGTCACGCGTACTAAACGAGCAGGTAGATATAGTGGCATTCACTAAGCTGCCACGCTGATAGGGGATTGAGAGCCCTTGCCTCTTCACCAATCGGAGAGGCGCCTCCCCCAAGTAGCAGACGTGGACTCCGGGCGGGCAGGCACGATTTCGTCATGGACGACGACCAAACTCTCCAGCAGGAGTGGGACACGCTCATCGCCGCGGACTGCGCGCTGGCTTCCGCCTATCTGGGGCTCTCCAACCAATTCAGGCTCTGGGGCGAGCTCTCAGGACGAGAGCAGGGGAAATCTCACATCCGCTCGATGAGAGATTTCGTCCACGACATTGCAGCCTCGATCACCCAGTCAGTTTGTTCTAATGTAAGTTCGGGCATTGGCTCTCCGCCAGGTCCATGCCCCAGTTCATTCCGCACTTTGCCGAAAATCAGTCGGAGGCAATCGGCCTCCCAGTCAGTGATGAATGCCCCACTCTTGACAGACTGAAGGTTGTCGATGAACTGCGAAGCGCCTCTTTCATTGCCACGCGTCCAACCCTTGTCTTTGCTAATGATCTTGATGACGCTCTCCAGCGCCTTGGCAGCGTAAAACGCTGGGTCGCGCTGGGCGCTTTCCCGGCGATCAATAGCCTCCATCATGTCGATCTCGACGTTTTTCCACTTTGAGTTGGCGATTAGCTCCCAGAAGGGCTTGCTAATTTTCTCCTCTGTCATGGGATCTGAGACGATCTGAATGAAGCCGTTGTGATAGCTCAATGGCAACTTGGCGCGCTTGAAGCGTTCATTCAGTTCTTCGCAGGTCGCTTCGAAAAGCCTGTTCATAGCTATGTTCGTGTCCGTGGCGGTAGCTAGCAGGATCTGAAATGAGGCTGCCAGAGGCTTTACCTCCTTTATGGTCCTCTTAGTAGACGCCACATAGGTGCCGTGGGATGAATTCGCTGAGACGACCTGCTCGCCTCGCTTGCGAAATGCGAGCTCAATCAAGCTCAATCGCTCCTTCATGTAGGCATCTACGGGCTGCTCTGGCCTCTTAGGTGCCTGGATCCACGTCTTGCACACGAAGTCGAGGGTGTACGTGCCCCACTGGTGCTTCCCCTGGTTATCGATGAAGTTCCAGCCCAGCGGTCCCAGACTTTCTAGCCCAAGCTCCATGCTCAGCCGGCTCTGGACGTCAGCCCAACCTATAAGGCTAGGGCCTTCCAGCTTTCCCGAGACAGTAGGAAAGAGCTGCTCGGAGATCATTCGATAGCCTTGAACCAAAAAGACGCGGTCCGACTCGCGTACTCCTTCCGGCCAGATGGGCCGATCTGCATAGCGATGAGCGAAGATGTCCGTAAGCATGGCACAACGTTAGCATGAGCTGCCCGGCACACTCCTGCCACTTGGCTATGTACGTCGTTCACTAGCCACCGAACCGGCTCCTGCAAGGGCCTGCGGTTATCCCATCGGTAATTGGAGTCTGCGGCCTCCGGTCCCAAGCTACGATCACCGGCGGACGGTCCGGGCTCCAGAGCGACACCCGGTCAGATATCAGACTTCCGCGGTGCCATAGGCCATAGAACCTCGACATGCCAATTAGGTGGAAACACTCCTCGCGCTTTGATCCCAGCGTCGTCCTAAGAAAGATCGACGCAGCACGCACTGTGAATCCTGAGGGCGGCGCTTCGTTCAGTGGCTTCGATTGGGAGGAATGTCTTCCCGCCCTCCATTCGATGCTGCAGATGCCGCCAGCCGCTCTTGAAGTTGATTCTTCGCACCTTGTATGGCGGGCCCTCACGCAGGTCCGTGGGGCACTGAACCCGACCAATTTTTTGGCAGCGACCAACTCTGAGTTGTCTGCGCTGCTGGCCACACGCGAAGAACAGTATCGGCTGCTCACTACTATCTCTGTGCGGAGAGACCACTTGCCCGGAAGCGTGTCGTCTCAAGGCGCCAGTATCCGGTTTCTGAAGACGGCATTTCCAAGCAAATTCAACGCTCGCAGTCAGCTGATTGAGAAACATCCGGCGGGTATCAGAGACACTCCGGCGGCGTACTGCCCCCTAATCATTTCTCTCAAAGCAAAATCGCCGACAGCTGCTGTTAACAAGGCGCTACGTGCTGTCGACCTGCAGCGCGCGCTGTGGTGCCTTATGGCGAATCCTCGCATGCAGATTTCCTTTGGCTCGACTGCAATGGACCCAATCAATGTGGTCCGCCTTGGCGGTTACCACACCCTGCATCACCAAGACGGATCTCCGGCAGGCGACGGTCTCTGGTTCGAACCTGGGTTTGTACCGAGCTACGCTTTAGTTTTCTCCAAGCCAGCAATTGTCCGAAAGAACACGCAGTGGGCATTGCGTCGGCTTGCAGTCAGCAAATACAAGGACGAACTGGTCTCTGCAATGGTGCGCTATGCCCGTGCCTTCGACGAGTGGGACTCTAACACTGCCTTCATCCGCCTGTGGTCGGCGCTCGAATCACTGGTGACCCCTGGATTCGCCGACTACGAGAGACTCGTGCGGCGGTGCGCGTTCCTATTCCAGGAGGGTGACTTCCATCGGCAAATGCTTGAGCACCTCAGGGAGTATCGCAATGATTCAGTTCATTCAGGTGAGCTCTCTGACCGCGCGCGAATATTGTGCTATCAGCTGCAGCTGTACTTCGGAGCGCTAATCTGGTTTCACCTTCGAAACGCATCCTTCTTCTTATCTCTGGAGGAGGCGAATCGCTTCTTGGACTCTCCAGCGGACGCTGGACAGATACGCCGGCAGCTGCAGCTGGCACGAAAGGCGCTCGGTTTTCTGCGATAGGGCCTGGCTGTCCCGATGCGACTCTTGGGAGTAACCAAGCGTTTGAAGCTGTGGACCACCGAGCACAGGGCCGCGACATCGACGAGTGCCTGCAGCTGCACGGCGGCTACGGCTACATGAACGACTCTGATCGACCGCATGTACGTCGGCGCACGCATCCAGCGCATCTATCGTGGTGCCAGCTCGGGACGGGGGAGTTCCTTCATTCGTTAGACCTTCGTCAGCATTCATTGGAGGCAGAGGAGAGCTGCGTGCGCGCTGCCCGAGGCGGATGTATGCTGCCGGAATCGGGCCACATTGAAGTCGCTACGTGTACCGGCTGCTTGCCTATCTCATCCCTTTTATACTCATCGCGATTGAGTACGGGCTCCGCTTTGCGCTGAAAACGGACACGGCCGGATTTGTAGGTCCGACGCTCGCGACCGCGGCAGTCGGTCTCTTAGTGCCGGCACTTGCCCTGAAATCGAGATCGGCGGCGTTGTCGCCTGAATTTCAGCAGGAACTCATCAAATTGAAGGCAACAGTTCGCTCCTCCACGGACGAACGCCTCGCTGCTCTCTCTCTGCTCTTACTGTTGATCTTTATCGCGGCGTGGGTATGGACACTTATCCTTGCCGAGCGAAATGATGCAGTAACTATCTTTTATTTTGACCGACCGGTTTTCATCGGTTTGAGCTGCTACATGGTGTCCGTCGTGGTGGCGGAGTTGAAGGAGGCGGCATGATCGAAGTCGCGGCCGCTTTGCTCTCTGCTGTGGTAGGAGCGCTTGCCGCCGTGTTCGCAAGCATTGTGAAGGTGCGGCTTGCCAAGAGGAGGCTGGAAGATGGCGATCTGAAATATGAGATCAAGGGGCGGGCGATTAATGTTCCAGTTGCGAAGGATCTAACCAGCTTGGAACGCCGAGTGAGTTCGCTGATGGATATCTCGCCCAGATTGGCTGTACTCGACGGCTGGGGTTTAGTCACAAGAGCCATTCTTCAGCGCGCCCGCTTGTCTCGTGATAGCAAGTTCGACGCGTCTCAGAACGTGCTTCAGATTGCACGCGACATTCCAGAGATCAGTGAAGAGACTATCGAACGTCTTAGTCGGCTACGGGTGGCTCGAAACCTTGTAGCGCACGGAGCTGAGAACGTTGAAGACGTCAGATTGCGTCAAGCCGCGGAGCTGATTGTTCCTATTCTTTCTGAGATTGGCATCCCCTTGGAAGAAGCATCTACTAAGCGCGATCAGCCCTAACAGGTCATATCCAGCATCGTTAGTGGGCTGCATGAGCCCGTGCCATCATGGGCTCCGCGTGGTAGGAACCAGCGCCAAACGTCCTAGCGGCTTGCAATGAGCTGGACCTGTATCGGCGTCAGCACTTCCTTGGGGTTGTCCCTGTTGTCCATGAGGGGCGATCAATCTTGGCAAGCGAGAGAAGCAGTCGTGTCGTCAGTGCGCGGTGTCCGCACGCTTGTACGCGCGCCCCGGGTGGAAGGGCTGCTGGTGGCGCAGCGTGGCAAAGCAGATGCGCGCGAGCTTGTTGGCCAGGGCGCAGCTCGCCTTGTTACTGCGCCGTCGCACGGCCAGCGCCCAGCAGCGCCCGCGAGCTTGTTATTGACTGAATAGCTTGAACTGCTGCACAGTCCGAATGACCATGGACACCTGAGATGCGAGTTCTCCTCGACAGCAATGTTTGGCGCTACATCGTCGATGAAGATGCTGTGTTCAAAATCAGGAGAGCAGTAAGGGCTGGTCCGCATCAGATTCTGGTCGCGCCTGCCGTCGTTTATGAGGCATTTCGGGCCTCGGACGAAGACCTCCGCATGCGGCTGCTCGACGCGCTCACCGACCCTAACTGGAAGAGAATGATGCCTGAGGCCTACTCCGAGGCTGAAGAGCTACTCTCGGAGGTTCGCCGACTACGACCAGCATGGCTGCGTGAGGATCCTGATCTGACGTTGCATCGCCGATTGCGATTCGATTGGAAACGTTCGCGTGGCGGATTCTGGGATCGAGCGCGACATCAGTCTAATTTCGAGCGATTTCGAGTGGATGTTGCAGACGCAGGCATCCTCGAAAGGGCTCAAGCTGAGGCTTACGAAATCCGCGAGCAGGCAAAAGAAATGCCGCTGAAGTTCGGGACGGTTCCTCTTGCTGATCTGCGTGGGCGCTTTGGAGAGCGGGCAAACAACTGGGATGGAGAAGACTTTGAGCCTTGGCGCTATGCTGCAATGACCATATGGATGGTTGCACTTAGCATGGAGCGGCACACGTATCAGGAGTGGCTGGAAGGAGTAGTCTTGCTTCCCCTGCTTTCGGTGCCCTCAGCAGATCTAACCAAGTTTTGGCTTAGAGACGTGCAAGCAGCCCGAATGCCCCGGACGTGGCTGCGCTTCGCCTTAGAGTTTCAGCAACGATTTCATAGGGTAACTGACGGTACGCCTGCCGATTCGCAACTTGTTACCTACCTTGTGGATGCAGATTTGTTTTTGTCCGCGGACAAAAACTTCGTCCGAATGGCGCAAAGATGCAAAGCAGAGGCGCCTATTTCCATTGCTAGTGCGGAGCTGGTGCCGGCCGGCAGCGCGGCAGTCGACACGGTGCTACGTAAGATCAGTCGTTAACCCCGCCGAACACGTCTAGCATTGCTGCCGGCGGCTGTGCCACTATGCATTCCACTGGCTTGTCCTTCTAACCAGTGCTTTATACGCTTTCCAAGCTCATCTGTAAGTCGTGCGGATATCGCTGGCTCGCGCACGAGGGCAATGTTGGGCGCAGCGAAACCCTCGTGCACGCCCCAAAGCTGATGCTTGCGGCGGAGCACTAAGAGCAGCTCGCCTGATTCGGCACGCGGCAGCAGAACCTCGCGCAAGAACTTCTGTGCTGCCCAGATACTAGGTAAGCCCGCGGCAAAGCGGACCTCCGTGTCTTCCATTCGGCGGGATGGATACGGGCACACATTAAGCACGCAGACTTTCCGCCTCAAGTCGTCAAGCTTCATGTCGATCGGCCGCGCAATATTGGGCCCGTAGAAGCTGTCCCACGGCTTCGGCAATGGCTCCTGCCCACTGCGCTGCCGTTCCATCAGAGCCGCGTGCTGCGCGTCCGCAGGCGAATATCGTGGGTTTCCGAGGCAGATCACCACCTTCGCCTGGTCCAGCGGCCCGT